>NZ_JAELTV010000009.1 GCF_016429005.1 Pedobacter sp. ASV19 | reverse complement strand
CCCCCCCCCCCCCCCCCCCCCCCCCCCCCCCCCCCCCCCCCCCCCCCCCCTTTTAGATGTGTATAAGAGACAGGCTTTATATCCATCGACAGGAAGTCAGAAGTGACTGGATTGGTCAAACCATTACCAACACTTTCCAAGGCTGTCTGCGTCCTTCTTAAGGCTTCTACGTGACGAATGTTGGTTACCATGGTATGGTTGTCTGAAAGCTGATCTCCAACCGCTGTGTTGTACAACAATTCTTTCAGTTCCTCAATTTGCTGGTTCTGTTTGGCGGAAATTGAGATAAATTGAATATCAGAAGGCAACTGAAGTTCTTTTAGCTTATTATTGTAAGAAAGATCAATCTTATTGGCAACCGCTATAAAAGCCATACCCGGACGATATAACTTCGCAATATCTTCCCTGATTTCATGAACAGTCAGGTTCACCACATCAAACACATACACCAGCAAAGCCGACTGATTGATCTTCTGCATGGTTTTCTCTACTCCAATTGCTTCAATGGTATCTGTAGCCTCACGAATTCCAGCGGTATCAATCAACCGGAAATTAATTCCATTAATATTCAACAATTCCTCAATCGTATCCCTGGTGGTACCCGCAATTTCGCTTACAATAGCACGTTCTTCATTCAGTAATGCATTCAGTAACGTGGACTTTCCCGCGTTAGGGCGCCCTGCTATTACGGTATTGATACCTTGTTTGATCACATTCCCCAGTTCGAAAGAACGGATCAATTGGTTTAATACCAATGTTATTTTGTTAATCAGCTCCTGTAATTGATCCCTATTCGCAAATTCCACATCCTCTTCTGCAAAATCCAGCTCCAGTTCTATCATAGACGCAAAATGGATTAATTGTTCTCTCAACAAGTTGAGTTCTGTACTGAAACCGCCTCTAAGCTGGTTCATAGCCACCTGATGCGCAGCTGCAGAATCAGAAGAGATAAGATCTGCAACAGCCTCAGCCTGAGAAAGGTCAAGACCTCCATTAAGAAAAGCTCTTAATGTATATTCACCTGGTTTAGCCGCGCTGGCACCCTTTCTGATGAGTAAAGAGATAATCTGCTGAATGATATAATTAGAACCATGGCAGGAAATTTCCACCACATTTTCTTTGGTATAAGACTTGGGTGCAATGAACAAACTCACCAGTACCTCATCGATCACCTGTTCCCCATCTTTAATCAATCCAAAATGTATGGTGTGCGATTTCTGTTTTAAGAGGTCTTTACCACTAAATACAGAATTGGTGATGGATATAGCTTCTTTTCCTGAAAGACGGATAACGCCGATGGCACCGATTCCCGGAGGTGTTGATAGGGCAACTATAGTGTCGTTTGTGATCATCTCAATGTGTTTGTTGTGCTCAAAGCACAAAACTAACCAAACATTTCGTAGCTTAAGGTGTTAGTTTTGTAAATTTAACCATTATCTATGCAGGAACTCCCTCTCACCGTACGAAGGTCTATTGAATTATTAGGAATTGTGCTCATTGGAACCATTTTGGTGATCGGTAGCAATATCATCATGCCTGTCCTTATGGCATTTTTTATCAGTATACTTCTGGTCCCGGTTTACCGCTTCCTAAGAAAATGGAAAATTCCTGAAGCCATTGCCATCGTTGTTCCCATCTTACTGCTGATTGTATTTGTCGGCTTAATTGGCTGGTTTTTCTCTTCGCAGATCAGTATTCTGGTTTCAGACTTTCCTCAGATCAAAAAGAATGTATCACAGCACCTTCACGCTTTAAGTAGCTGGATCAGTAGCATTAGCGACTATTCAACTAAAGAACAGGTTGCATTCATCAACAAAAAAAGTGATGATCTGATGTCTTATGCCGGTACAGCTGCAAGTGGGGCTGCCGTTACCTTAAGCTCTGTATTTATCTTTGTGGGGCTATTGCCGATCTATATCTATCTGATGCTTTTTTACAAGGACATTCTCCTTCGTTTCATCTTTATGTGGTTTAAAACCGATCATCATCCTAAGGTTAAAGACGCTATTTATGAAACAGAATCCATCATTAAAAATTACCTGGTAGGCCTGCTTATCCAAATCACCTATATGACCATCTTACTAGGTGGCGGATTAATGCTCTTCGGCATTAAACATGCTTTGCTGATTGGAGTCATCTTCGCTATCCTTAACCTGATCCCCTATGTGGGGGCACTGATCGGTAATATTATCGGGGTGATGCTTACGCTAACTTCTTCTACAGAACTGTGGCCAGTTCTTACCGTGCTTATAGTTATAGCAGTAGTTCAGTTCCTCGACAACAATATACTGATGCCTAGAATTGTAGGCTCAAAGATAAAGATCAATGCGCTCGTCGCGATCCTTGGTGTTGTTGTTGGTGGCAGTATTGCCGGAGTGCCTGGCATGTTCTTGTCTATGCCTTTGATTGCAGTATTAAAAGTGATCTTTGACCGTACTGAAATGTTTAAACAATGGGGTGTTTTATTAGGTGATGAAAGACCAACCAAGAGTCCGATGACCTTCCCTGCGTTTCGTAAGAAGAAGCCCGTACCCATGAAATCCGGAACTGAAAAATAAAAAAAAGACAGCCACAATTGACTGCTCTGCACTATCCAACTCTGCACCACCCAACTGTGCATCACATCCATTAATGAATTATACCAGATCTACATCTTACCCGACCTGCATCATACCTGGTCTGCATCATACTTGGTCTGCACCCAAGAAAATATGTTTTCATGATCGAACATCAGGGCCTGAAGCTCTTCGCGAAAGGTCCAGAGAGATCAGAAAACATATTTTCACCACAAATTTTACTTCTGTGCCAGATTTAAGTCTGTAAAAGCCGCAGCCTGATCCCGGTTTATCTTTTTCAATGAAAAAGCATCAAACAATTCTCCAGATGCCTTATAAGCCTCAAATTTCAGGTCTTGTCCATCGATATGGATCAGCTGGAACAACTGTGTGTTCTCCAGAGATACATTCATCCATTTTTTACCGTCTACTTTGTACATCTTAGGACCCGATACTGATACCAGGTATACAGGACCACTTACATCTCTGCCCGACAGCCCTCGTGGTAAATTCTGCCCTCTGCTATAAGTATGATCATGCCCCTGCAGTACCAGATCTACATGATAACGGTCAAAAAGTGGTTTAAATCTTTCTCTGAACTCTTTATTGTCCCGGCTTTTAGAGGTCGAATAAATAGGATGATGAAACGTAACCACAGTCCATAGGTTTTTATTTTCTTTGAGTACCTTTTCCAGCCATTCGTACTGCAGTTTCTCGGCTGTTTCATCCAAAGTAATCAACTGTGAATCCAGTGAAATGACACGCAAGCCCTGGTAATCTATGTAAAAGACAGATTTTTCCAGACCTTTAGGCCCATTATCTGGCAGGGTATACTGCACCCCCCAGTGTGGATCCAGAACCAATTGCTTTTGCTCGTTACGAATGTATTCGTGGTTACCTGGGGAAGGAATGCTGGGAATCATACCATTGATAAAGCCTCCTCCGTAATGCCATTCTCCCCATTCTTTGTCGTTATTGGAACGGTTGATCAAATCGCCGGTATGAATGATAAAACGGGCATCTGGCTGATGAGAGAACGCCTTTCGGATGACCCTCGACCATTTAGACCTGATGTCATTTTGTGCATCGCCCAGATAGATAAAAGAAAAAGGTGCAGGCTGAGCAGAGGCTGTAGTAAACTGAAACCACTCACTCCAATAATCTCCTGCTCCTACTCTGTATGCATAAACAGTATTGGGCTTCAGATCTTTAAATGTTACATGATGGTAATTTGCAGTGGCATAATTCTGTCCTCCGGATAGGGTCTGGGTGCCTGCATCTAGTGTAGCTACCGCAGTCTCCAGCTCAGGGCTGGAATCCTCAGCTTTAATCTGGGCTTTGGCGGCTTTAATGGTGGTATCTGTCCGCCAGGTTACAGTTTGGGTAGTGGATGGATTTCCGGACCAGGTTAAAATAACCCGGTCTGGAAAAGCTTTTGGAGAAAAGTCTTGTGCTGTGGCTTTCCAAAAGGAAGCCATCAGCAGCAGACATATAAATATCTTGATCTTATTCATCTTGTTTTATTTTAAATACCACATTAAGGTATATTGGTTGTCTGCACCAAAAGCAGAAACGGCTTTCTGGTAGTTGACTTTGTTTTTAGCACTTTCCGAATCCGGATAGATATAGCGCTTAGGGATACCACGGCCAGCAGCCAGCGGCCCTGTTACAAATGCAGGAAATCCGGTGCGGCGCTGGTCAAACCAGCCTTCTGCACCTTTAAACAACATAGCCATCCATTTTTGGGTGATCAGTTGCTCCAGGCTGCCATCATATTTAACCAGTGCCTGATCAAAATATCCAGCCGGTACCACTGCTCCATAACTGCTCATGGATTCCTTTATCCCTTTGTAATACATAGATTCTGCTGTTTCTCCTGGCATGTTCAGCTTTCCTTTTTGCATGGCTTCGGCAAGAATAAAACACATTTCAGTATAGGTCATCAAGCTGGCTTTAAGTGCGGAATTTGATGCACCGCCGTTTTTTCTAAAAAATGAGTTAGAGAAAACAGAAACATGGTCTTCACCCCCATTATAAGCTGAAGGTGCATCTATAGCATTAGGTACACCAACATATTTGTTCTGATCTACCGTTGATCCTGCTGTACTTTTAACTGGCTCTACCCAAATGGCCAGCCTTGGGTCATTACGCTGAATCAAACGGTCAACCAGCTCCTTACTCACCTTTGTTTTCTGATAATCGAAATCGATCATGGCCAGAGGGCCTGCTGGCCAGCTGTAGCCCGCTGTAGTTCCCAGATAGACCATCTCCGCATTGTCAGCACTGCTTTCAAAAATCGGGAAAGAAGATTTATCGTTAATAATGGCCTGCATTTCTGTAAATGCCGGGCCATAAACCTTTGAAATGCGCAACAGCATTCTTAGACGAAGGGTATTCGCGAATTTACGCCATTGAAGGACCTTACCTTTAAACAGCACATCCCCTTTTGCATTAATTTCCGGATTGGCACCTTTCAACAGGTCATTGGCTTCCCGGAGCTCTCTCAAAAGGTCGGGATAGATGCTTTGCTGCTGGTCATATTCCGGGTAAATGATATTGCTTTCTTTTGATTTCAGCGCTTGTGAATACGGGACATCTCCATATAGATCGGTCAGGTAGCCGAAATTAAAGGCTTTCATAATTTTACTGATCGCCACATATTGATTTTCCGACCGTTTTTGCGCCGTTTCCAAAAAGGTTTTGTTCACAGATAAACGGGCATAAATGTCAGTCCAGTCTACAGGTCCCCAATCCAGCAGATCATATCCGGTATTGCGTACCAGTGTCAGGTATCTGGCGGCAGAAGCCGGTCTTCTGTCGACTGCGTTTTCCTGATAGGCATAGGCCGTTGATAAAACCACTTCTGACATTAAGAATTCGGTATTAGTGGTTTCCGGAGAATTGGGATTGGTATTGATCTCTTTAAAATCCTTGGTGCAGGCACCCAAAACAGTCATTAACAAGACCAGTATCGTTTTATATTTAAGTTTCATGGGGTATACAAATTAAAAATTACAGCTGAATTTAAGACCATAAGAGCGCGTACCTGGCAAGGTCCAATGGCCAACACCTTGTTTAAAACCATCGCTGATGCTCATCGTTGTTTCCGGATCATAACCCAATCCGTTAGCGGCCCAGGTGTATAAATTCCTGCCAATCAGAGAAACCGATAAATTGCTGATGGGTAGTTTGTGCAACAGATTTTTACTAAATACATAAGTTAAAGAGGCTTCCCGAAGTTTAATAAAAGTTGCGGTATAGGTTAAACGCTCATAAAATTTATTGTACGTATTGTCGTAAAAGTCTGAAGCAGCAATGATCACATTATTCTCTTTGTAGGTCCCATCACCATTGGCAATATAACCTGGTATGATCATTCCATCATTACGCTTTAATCCCTGGGAGTCGGTCCATGGCAAACCACCGGTCTGGGCATCTCTCCCCACCAGGGTATTGTCTGTTAAACCAGCAGTAAGCAAACTTTTCACTACGTAAGAATAGAAATTACCGCCCTTGCGCCAGTCCAGCAAGAAGTTCAGGGTAAAATTCTTATAGGTAAAGGTATTATTCAAACCAACGGTGAAATCCGGGTTGTAATTGCCTACCTTAATATACTCAGCGGTATTACGGATATAATGTCCATTTTTATCGAGCAAAGCTGCGCCAGCATTAGGACCATTGGGCACCTTGGTATAGCTTGGGGTATAGAAATCACCAATCTTGGTGCCTTCTTTAATGAGGTAACGGATGTTATCCCCATCGGCACTACCCATTGAATATTCCGGCAAGCCCTCCATCAGTGAAATTACTTTGTTTTCGTTTTTGGTAAAATTGGCGCTGAACTCCCATTTGAAAGCACCTTGAACTGGTGTGGCATTTAACCCGATTTCCCATCCGCTGTTCTGAATATTTCCAGCGTTGATCAAGCGGTTTGACGCACCAGAGGCAATGGTGGTCGGGATATTAATGATCTGGTTGCGTTTATTGGTTTTATACCAGGTAACGTCCAGGCCAATTCTGTTAGATAAAAAGCGTAAATCTGTACCAAACTCGTAGGAACTTGCAATTTCGGGCTTTAAGAAATTGTTCTTCAGGTTAAATTCAATCGTCGCTCTTTTCACATCGCCCCAGTCCTGATTAAAGGGAATGGTATTGTACAATTGGTAAGGATCGGTATCACTTCCTACTTGTGCCCAGTTGGCTCTGATTTTAGCAAAGGAAAGGATGTCAGACTTGATCTTAAAAACATCGGTCACAATGGTACTCAGGGAAACGGAAGGATAGAAGTAAGAATTGTTTTGTGCAGGCAATGTACTAGACCAATCATTTCTGCCGGTGACATCTAAAAAAACCATATCTTTAAAAGAGGCCTGTCCCACACCATATAAACTGTTGATTCGTTTGCGGGATTTGTAGGAACTATTGCTGATGGTTCCTGCCTGTGCGTTGCTGATGTTATAAATACCCGGAATACTCAGGCTTTCTGTACCTTGGGCGGTACCTCTGGCTGTTTGGTTCATTTGGTTACCTCCAACAGATACGCCAAAGAACCAATCCTGATTCAGGTTTTTCTTATAGCTCAGTAAAAAGTCTGAATTCTGCTCGCTAAAATAACTGTTGTCTACACTATAGCCACCGAATTTAAAACGCTTAGAACTGAACGGACGTTTAGTTTCATGTTGCTCATTGTACATATCTAAGCCTGTACGTACCATAAAACTCAGGTCTTTGGTTAGATCTATCATGGCTTGTACATTTCCGGTCAAACGATTTCTGTCATAACCATTAATATGCTCATTTGCCACAAAATATGGATTATCGGAATCATCTGGGGAGAACTGTTCTATATTTTCACGCCCTGGTTTCCAATAGTTCTTCAGGTCATTGATGTTCATATTAGAGGGCATGGAGTAGATCATTTGCGTAACACTTTCCCTGTAAGCGGAAGGGCGGTTATCACTTTTGTTCTTTACATAGCCAATATTGGTACTGATCTTAACTTTGGGATGTAATACATAAGTAGCGGCCAGGTTCAAGGTATTTCTACTCAGATCTGTATTGGGTACAATGCCTTTATTAACCAGATTGGTATAAGACAATCTGTAGTTGCCATCTGCATTTTTACCTGTAATTGCAATGTTATTGGTATAGGTCGAGCCGGTCCTGTAAAAGTCCTTGGCATTGTTGGGATGAGATACCCAATCTGTAGGCACCGGCTTTCCACTGGCATCTAAAGGACTGTTCCATTGCAGGTGTTTGGTTCCTACATCCAGTCTTGGGCCCCATGCGTCTGAAGTTGAAACGGCCGGGTCATCGGTATACTCACCCGCGCCGAACTGGTTCTGAAAATGAGGAAACATCCAGGCCTGATCAAACATCGCATTGCTGTTAAAACTTACTCCAAGTCCTTTTTTTCCTGCTGATCCGCTTTTTGTGGTGATCAGCACCACCCCACTTCCGGCGCGGCTGCCATATAAGGCTGCTGCACTGGCCCCTTTCAGGATCGTAATACTTTCTACATCATCCGGACTGATATCGGCTACAGGACTTCCATAGTCTACAGAAGAGCGCCCTACAGTTGCTGGTGTACGTAGAGAATGTGCAACAGGTACTCCATCTACCACAAACAGCGGCTGGTTATCGGTGGCTATAGAAGATTGCCCTCTGATGGTGATCAATGCTGTAGATCCTGGATCTGAACCGGTACTCACTATATTTACTCCGGCTACTTTCCCGGCAAGTGAATTGACCACGTTGACTTCTTTTACTGTATTGACGTCGCTTCCTTTTACCGTAGCAATGGAATAACCCAATGCTTTTTCCGAACGCTTGATCCCCAGTGCAGTTACGACGACTTCAGATAAGGCTGTTTCATCTGGAACTAAGGTTACATTTAAACTGCCTTCTCCGTTGACTTCCAGTTCCTGGGTTTGATAGCCCATCATCTTAAAAATAATACGGGCATTGGGATGTTGTACATTTAAACTGTAATCTCCACTTAGGTTGGTTGTTGTACCATTGGAGCTTCCTTTTTCCAAAATACTTACCCCCGGTACAGGCAATCCTTTCTCATCACTAACTTTTCCTTTGACCCGGAAAGCCTTTTTAATGATGATCTGCTTGTTCTGGATGGTATAAGTTAATTGTAAAGGCAGCAATACACGGTTCAGCAGCTCGCCAACAGGCTCATTTTCTGCTTTTAGATTATTGATCTCTTTATTCAAAAGAACCTCTTTATTGGTATAAACAAAGGTGAGTTCTGTTTTTTTCTCCAGGCTCTTGAACAGTTCGGTGAGGGTTCCGTGTTTAAAGCTGAAGCTTACTCTTTCTGTTAAGCCCTGCGCATGTACAGGAGATGCCTGTCCTGCAACGAACATCATAGAGAGCAGTACATAGCTGAGGATAAAAAAACGCATTACTTTAAAAATTAATTGATGAGTCACTGCGGACTTTTTCATAACTTTGTGTGTTTTAATCATTGATGGGTTAAAATAAATTTTTAATGCCCCCGGGTTGCGTCAACAACCTGATGGCAAAGATTTTTAGCCTTGGATGCGTCAACATCTGAGGCTATTTTTTTTAATAGCTGTCTAGTTACATTTACCTCCTTTTATATAGATCGTTTGTTTGTTGATAGCATAATGGATATCCAGCGTAATTTTCAGAGTTTGAAGAACTTCAGCAAGCGCTATATTTTTAAAGCTTGCTGTAAGCTTACAGCCTTTAAAATCGTGTTCTGACTGTATGCGCACCTGGTACCTGCGCTCAATAGCTTCAAAAACTTCTTGTACCGGTGTTTGATTGAACATCAGCTTTCCACTGATCCATGCATTTGCATCTGCTGCTTCCTCTACATCTTCCTTATGAAGTTTTCCAGAAATGCGGCTATAAACGGCTTTTTGATTAGGCAGAAGATGGATAGCCGCAGATTGTGTACCTGCGGAATCCCTGGATACAGCGACTTTACCGGTCATTACCGTAACTTCAGGCTGTTTTTTTGCCCAGGCTTTAATATTGAAACTGGTGCCCAGCACCCGCGTTTGAAGATTTAAACTCTTTACAATAAAGGGATGCCTCACATCGCGCTTTACTTTAAAGAAGCCCTCGCCGGTTAACTGAACATTTCTGATGGCCGATGTTTGTAGATTTTTAGGAAAACGGATACGACTTCCGGAATTCAGCCAAACCTCGGTGCTGTCGGGCAAGAGTACTTTCAGGATCTGCCCTGCCGCTGAAGTTTCGGTGATCCATTCTGCAGCTTCAGCATGCACTGCAGGTCTTCTGTTTTGAAAAAATATACCGAGTAAAATCGTTCCGCCCAAAACTGCAGCCGCGGCAATCCAGCGTTTGAAAACAACCTTTAACCTTTTTTCTTCAGTCGCTTTAACCGAATCGGGTTTTATAACTTCAGATTTGATTTGGGCAAAGCTATCTTTCCATCCGGCTTGTTCCGGAATTTCTGCCGTATCATTCCAAAGCTCGCAGGCTTGCTCAAATTGTTGCTGATGTACAGGGTCTTTGACCAGCCATTCTTTTAAGCGTATTTCATTTTCTTCGTTGTTTTCGCCCGATACATGTGACAATATTAATTTCCAGATCTCTTGGTCCATTCTTATCCTGTTTACTATAGACAAGACAATAAAACCAGGTGCTTCTACGGGCTGGGATAGGTTAAGATTCCATTAACAATACATTAAGTGATTTCACCGGAATTCTTCTTCATGCCGGGTTACCTTTTCCTGAAGGAACTGAAAGCCTTTGACCAGGTGGTCTTCTACGGTTCTCACCGAAATATCCAGTAAAGTTGCAATTTCCTTATAACTAAAGCCGTCAATTCTGTACAGGTAAAAAACCAACCTTCGCCTTTCTGGTAATTGATCGATCAGGTAATACAATGCCCGGTTCCTATCCTTTTCCTGGTAGGCTTGTGATGGGTCTGCATTTTGATCTGGAATCAGCGGTATCTGTTCTTCTTCCAGAATACGGAACTGCATTCTGGAATTTTTAAGGTAAGTGAGGGCCGCATTTTTCACTGAACGGAACAGATAGGCCTTTTCTTCAGTGATTTGTACCTTGTTTTTCCATATGCTAATAAAAACATCATTCAAAACGAGTTGTGCTTCTTCTGCATCTTTGACCAGGTATACGGCATATTTGATCAGCGTGGGGTACATACGCCGGTAAAGATCTTCGAATGTCTTCAGGTCATACACCGGGGTATGATGTTCTGCTGATCCGGCTGTACTGTGATTCCCCATAAAATATAGGGCGAAATTAGGCCTGTAAAGTAAGCCTCACATTAAGCGGATATTAAATTATAGTACCTGTGCAATAACATAACCACTTGCCCAGGCCCATTGAAAATTATAACCGCCCAGCCATCCGGTCACGTCTACGCACTCTCCGCCAAAATAGAGGCCGGGCATTTTTTTACATTCCATGGTTTTAGAGGACAGTTCATTGGTATCAATACCTCCGCGCATCACTTCTGCTTTATCATAACCTTTGTCTCCGGCAGGCTTCACTTTAAAAAGGTGTATCGTATTATGGATCAGCTCCATTTCTGCTTTAGTTAAATCAGCAACAGGCTTCTCAACCGGCAAAAATTTAGACATCGCTTCAGTGAATTTACGGGTATAGAAGCGATTGAATAGAGTAGAAAGCAGGTTTTTACCCTGATGGCTCCGCTCCTGTTCTAAAATTTCAGAAATATTCTGTCCAGGTAGCAGGTCGATATTAATGGTTTCTCCTTTTCTCCAGTACGAAGAGATCTGTAATATAGACGGGCCGCTCAATCCCCAATGAGTAAAGAGGAGATTCTCCTCAAAAGAGATCTGATCGTTACTGACCTCGCAAAAAACCGTATTACCGGAAAGTCGTGCATACCATTCCTCATCTTTTCCTGTAATGGTGAGTGGCACCAATGCCGGAGCTGTTTCTACCAATTTGAGGCCAAGTTTCCGGGCAAGACGAAGGGCAAAATCTGTAGCCCCCATTTTAGGGATAGGTAAACCTCCGGTAGTTACAACAACTTTATTAGATTGTAATTGAACGCTTTTTCCTCCTTTGGTATAACTTACGACATAACCCTCCCCTGTTGCACTGATGTCTGTAACTTCTGCTCCGCACCTGATCTGCTGGTCCATATCCCGGCAAAGGCTGGTAAAAACTTCTACTACATCTTTTGCATTTTTATTGTCTGGAAAAAGTTGTCCAAGTGTTTTCTCCTTCCCGGTAATTCCATATGTCTCAAAAAAGTTGACCGTATCTTCTACCGTCCACTGAGTGAAAGCTGATTTCATAAAATGTTTATTGCCCGAAATGAATTGTTCATCGCTGGCAAACAGGTTGGTATAATTACACCGCCCTCCTCCTGAGATCAGGATTTTAGCGCCCGGCTGTGCCCCCTTCTCTAACAAAATCACCCTTTTACCCAGGAAGCCCGCCTGCACTGCACACATCAATCCGCAGGCACCGGCCCCAATAATTATAGCATCAGCATCCATCAATCCGTTTATATTGTTATTTTTGTGCAAAATAAGCATAACTTTTTCATATTGATATGGCAAAACAAATAAGTGATTTAAAACTGGGTATATTGGGCGGCGGACAATTAGGGCGAATGCTGATACAGGAAGCCATTAATTACAACGTTACCAGCCTGGTCTTGGATCCTGATCCCGATGCTCCCTGCAAACACATTTCAAACTACTTCGAATGCGGTTCCATTACAGATTTTGACACCGTTTATAATTTTGGAAAAAAAGCCGATCTGCTGACTATCGAAATTGAGAAAGTAAATATTGAAGCCCTGGAACAGCTGGAAAAAGAAGGCAAAATGGTTTACCCTCAATCCAGGGTGATCCGCCTGATCCAGGACAAAGGGGTACAAAAACAATTCTTTAAAGAAAACGATATTCCTACAGCCCCTTTCCAGCTGGTAAACGGAAAAGATGATCTGTTCAATACCAGCTTTGGTTATCCCTATATTCTAAAACAGCGTAAAGATGGATATGACGGCAAAGGTGTAATGAAGATTTCAAGTCAGCATGATATAGATAATGCCTTTGAAGGGCCTTGTCTGATTGAAGAGCTGATCGACTTTGAAAAGGAAATTGCAGTGATTGTTTCCAGAAACCCGAACGGTGATGTAAAGACCTTCCCGATGGTAGAAATGGAATTTAATAGTGAGGCCAACCTGGTCGAATTTCTGATCAGCCCTTCTACCTATCCGGATAACATACAACAGCGGGCAGAAACGATTGCAAAGAATATTGCTTCTGCTTTAAACATTACAGGACTCCTGGCCGTTGAAATGTTCATCACTAAAGATGGAGAGATCCTGGTGAACGAACTGGCTCCAAGGCCACACAATAGCGGCCATCAAACCATAGAAGGTAATTATGTATCGCAATTTGAGCAGCACTTAAGGGCGATCTGTAATTTACCTTTAGGAGATACACGCTCTATTACCAATGCAGTGATGATCAATTTACTGGGAGAAAAGGGACATGAGGGGGTAGCTAAATACCAGGGATTGGAAAAGATCATGGCCATTGATGGCGTATATGTACACTTATATGGCAAAAAATATACAAAACCTTTCCGCAAAATGGGTCATGTGACCATCATAGATCAGAACCGCGAGAAAGCAATCGAAAAAGCAAACTACATTAAACAAACTTTAAAAGTAATTTCATAATGAGCATAAAAGTAGGCATAATAATGGGCAGCAAATCTGATTTACACATCATGCAGGATGCAGCCGACATTTTAAAAGATTTTGGGGTGGAGTTCGAAATGACTGTCGTTTCTGCTCACCGCACACCTGAAAGAATGTTCAATTATGCAAAAGAAGCCGCTTCAAGAGGGCTAAAAGTAATTATCGCCGGTGCAGGTGGTGCAGCGCATCTTCCTGGAATGGTCGCTTCTATTACGGTTTTACCAGTGATTGGCGTACCCGTTAAATCCTCAAACTCTATTGATGGATGGGATTCCATCTTATCGATCTTGCAAATGCCGAATGGTATCCCCGTAGCTACAGTTGCTTTAAATGCAGCAAAAAATGCGGGTTTACTCGCCACACAAATCCTATCTACAGCTGATGACGCTCTTGCGGTTAAAATGCAGCAGTACAAAGACGATCTTAGGAAAAAAGTAGAAGAAACTGCAGCTGAATTAGAGCATTAACAGCAAAAACTAATTTAAATTGGGGTTTTGAGGAAAATTGCTCACATGAGCATACTTAGGCCCAAGGTTAATAATAGCCTCCCGCCATACTTCTTCCTCGTTCGCTGAAAATACAACATCTGGATGGTATTGATCGGATACGATCCAGGTGTTTTCTTCCAGCTCATTCTTCAGTTGTTCTGCTCCCCAGCCTGAATATCCTATAAAAAATTTAATCTCGTCCTGATTGATGCTGTTGTTGTTCATCAGAATGGTCAGCGCTTCAAAATTACCACCCCAGTAAATTCCTGGTGCGATTTCTTCACCGTCATTTAGCTTGTCATAGCAGCGGTGAATGAAATGTATGGTATCGGTAGCCACAGGTCCGCCATAATAAACAGGAAAATCCGCACTTTCCATTTCAGCAATCAAATCACTGACCAGCAGATCGCTCTTGTGATTCAATACGAAACCTAAGGTTCCAGCTTCTGCATGTTCTGCAATAAGAACTACGGAACGTCGGAAATTAGGGTCATTTAAAAATGGCTCTGAAATTAATAATTTACCGGAAGATGGCTTTAAAGGACTTAACATTTCGGAAAAATAGGGATAATTTTGATTAAACTAAAACCTATTTTTGTAGTATGGATTTGAGCACAGAAACTTTACAGAATTTAAGACAGGATTACCGTTCCGCCGAGCTTTCAGCCGCGGATGTGGAAAGAGACCCAATTGATCAGTTTGCTAAATGGTTTAAAGACGCAATGAACGCGAAACTTTATGAGCCTAATGTGATGACTTTAGCTACAGCAGATCGTTCAGGGCGGCCTTCCGCCAGAATTGTATTACTTAAAGGATTTGATCAGAACGGCTTTACCTTTTATACAAATTACAATAGTGCGAAGGGCAAAGAAATGGAAGAGAATCCGCAGGCCTGCCTGGTATTTTTCTGGGCTGAGCTGGAGAGACAGGTTCGGATTGAGGGAAGAGTTTCTAAAGTATCTGCTGAAGTTTCTGATCAGTATTTCCATTCCAGGCCAACAGGAAGCCAAATTGGAGCTTCTGCTTCTCCTCAAAGCACCGTAATTGAGAGCCGTGAACTACTGGAAGAAAAAGTTAAGGAGCTGACTCAAAAATATAAAGATATCGAGATACCAAGACCTGAACACTGGGGTGGGTATATCGTAGAACCAAGTCATATAGAATTCTGGCAAGGCAGACCAAGCCGTTTACACGATAGGATCAGTTATGAACTGGTAGACGGAAACTGGACAATTAACAGATTAGCACCATAAAAAAACAACCATATATATTCATTCTATGAAGAACATTGCAGTAATTGGCTCCGGTACCATGGGTAATGGTATTGCCCATACTTTTGCTCAATTCGGGTATGCAGTCACTCTGATTGATATCAATAATGAGGCTCTGGACAGGGCACTGGCTACCATCAACAAAAATCTGGACAGGCAGGTAGCGAAAGGTACGCTGACTGATGCACAAAAACAAGCAACCATCCATAACATTACACGCTCTACAGACGTGAAGACAGGTGTTAGTGAGGCCGATCTGATTGTTGAAGCAGCGACAGAAAACCTGGAGTTAAAACTAAAAATATTTAAAGATTTAGCTGCCTTTGCTAAACCAGAAGCTATCCTGGCCAGCAATACCTCTTCCATTTCTATTACCCAGATCGCATCGGTGACCGACCGCGGTGACAAAGTAATCGGCATGCATTTCATGAATCCGGTTCCTGTGATGAAACTTGTAGAAGTGATTCGCGGATATGCGACCAGTGACGAAACCACTGCTCAGGTGATGGAACTTTCCGCAAAACTAGAGAAAGTACCCGTTGAAGTCAATGATTACCCGGGCTTTGTAGCCAACAGAATCCTGATGCCGATGATCAATGAGGCTATTGAAACTTTATTTGAAGGCGTGGCTGGTGTTGAGGAAATTGATACGGTAATGAAACTGGGTATGGCACATCCAATGGGACCGCTTCAACTGGCCGACTTTATTGGCCTTGACGTTTGTCTGGCCATTTTAAAAGTGCTGCACGATGGCTTTGGAAATCCTAAATATGCGCCTTGCCCTCTTCTGGTCAACATGGTCATGGCTGGAAAAAAAGGTGTAAAATCGGGCGAAGGTTTCTATGATTATTCCAATGGTATAAAGGAAGCCAAAGTAGCAGCCAAGTTCAGCAGTTAATTCGCTGTATTATTTTCTTAACTTTACAACATGAATGAAAATCTTGATGCCTCTTCTGAAAATCTAACGCCCGTTGAACGTGATATAGAGAAAGTATTGCGGCCGCAGGCTTTTGATGATTTTACGGGGCAAGACAAGATCATGGAGAACCTGAAGATTTTTGTAAAAGCAGCAAAACTGCGTGGAGAATCTTTGGACCATGTCCTTTTGCATGGCCCTCCGGGTCTGGGGAAAACCACACTTTCTCATATTATTGCCAACGAAATGAATACCGGGATTAAAGTTACTTCCGGACCGGTATTGGATAAACCAGGCGATCTCGCCGGCTTATTGACCAATCTGGAAGCAGGCGATATTCTTTTTATTGATGAGATCCACCGTTTAAGTCCACTGGTTGAAGAATATCTTTATTCTGCCATGGAGGATTTTAAGATTGATATTATGCTGGAGAGCGGGCCCAATGCCCGTTCTGTGCAAATCGGACTAAACCCTTTTACACTGGTTGGTGCAACCACCCGATCCGGTTTGCTCACAGCACCTTTAAGGGCCAGGTTTGGTATCAATGCCCGTTTGGCCTATTACGATGCCAAATTGCTCACTACCATTGTTCAGCGTTCTTCAGAGATCTTAAAAACACCGATTACGGATGAGGGCGCCTATGAAATTGCTCGCCGAAGCAGAGGTACACCGCGTATTGCCAATGCTTTACTGCGCCGCACCAGGGATTTTGCCCAGATCAAAGGAAATGGTGAAATTGATACAGAAATTGCCCGCTTTGCTTTAACCGCGCTGAATGTGGATGAACACGGACTGGATGAAATGGACAACAAAATCCTGCTGACCATTATTGATAAATTTAAAGGCGGGCCTGTGGGTTTAAAAACCATTGCTACCGCCGTTGGTGAAGATGAAGGTACGATTGAGGAGGTGTATGAACCTTTCCTGATCCAGGAAGGATATCTTATGCGTACTTCAAGGGGAAGAGAAGTGACCGAAGCTGCCTATATTCATTTAAAAAGACAGTACCAGGCCCAAACAGGAAGACTGTTTTAGTTGTTTGTATGATGTACCGGCTTTTTCCGGTGCATCATACAAACATATATGAATATAGAACTCAGAAAACTTACCTTAGAAGATTATAACGACCTTAAAGAATCCATGCTCCAGGCCTACGACACCCTCGGCGGCCAGATCTGGAGCAAACAAACGATAGCTAAACTGCTGAAATTATTTCCTGAAGGACAATTGTGTATTGCGGTAGACGATAAGGTAGTAGCTTGTTCTCTTTCTATTATAGTCGATTATGACGAATACGGTGATAAGCATACCTATGAAATGATCACGGGCGCTTATACGTTTTCTACACATGATCCTAACGGCGATACGCTATATGGAATAGAGATTTTCGTTTCTCCTGAATATCGTGGCCTGCGTTTAGGGAGGAGACTGTATGAAGCAAGGAAAGAACTTTGCGAAAGCCTGAACCTGAAAAGTATCATTGCGGGGGGCCGCATACCGGGTTATCACGAGTATGCCGATAAACTGAGTCCCAGACAATATATTGATAAGGTGAAATCAAAGGAACTTTACGATCCTACCCTGACCTTCCAGCTGTCCAACGATTTTCACGTTAGGAAAGTACTTAAAAACTACCTTCCCGGCGATCATGAATCTAAAGAGTTTGCGACTTTGATCGAATGGAATAATATTTATTACCAGGGAGTTGATGCTTCTGCACGATCTGCTAAAACAATCCGCATCGGCCTGGTACAATGGCAGATGCGTTTGTTTCCTACCATGGAAAGCTTTTATGAGCAGGTTGAGTTCTTTGTGGATGCAGTAAGCGGTTATAAATCTGACTTTATTATGTTTCCTGAGTTGTTTAATACTCCCCTTCTCCAACCTTATAACCATTTACCGGAAATGGAGGCCATGCGTAAGCTGGCTGAACTGACAGAAGAAATTGTAGCCAAGATACAGGAATATGCCGTTTCTTATAATGTAAATGTGATTTCAGGAAGTATGCCAATTCTGGACAACAATAAGCTCTATAATGCTACTTATTTATGCCATAGAAGCGGTAAAACAGAAGAGTATAGAAAAATTCACATTACACCCAACGAACTCAAATATTATGGAATGGTGGGCGGAGACAAGATTAAAGTATTTGATACGGACTGTGGTAAGATCGGGATCCTGATCTGTTATGATGTAGAATTCCCTGAATTAAGCCGGATCTATGCAGACCAGGGCATGCAAATTCTGTTTGTGCCGTTCTTAACAGACACGCAAAATGGCTATACCCGGGTACGCCGATGTGCACAGGCCAGGGCCATAGAAAACGAATGTTATGTGGCCATTGCCGGTTGTGTCGGTAATTTACCCAAGGTGAACAATATGGACATCCAGTTTGCTCAATCGGCAGTATTCACCCCTTCAGATTTCGCTTTTCCAACCAATGCCGTAAAAGCCGAAACAACACCTAATACTGAAATGATGCTTGTTGTAGATGTAGATTTACACCTTTTAGATGAACTGCACCATTTCGGTACAGTGAAGATATTAAAAGACCGCCGCAGCGATCTTTATCAGGTGAAGTTGTTGAAATAGTCTTTTACCGGAATATTAACCAGTAGATCAATAATGCAATAACTAGTATTGGGATGATCCATTTCAAAATGGGGCCAGCACCATTTTTGTCATATTCATTAACGGCCTGGGGCGAAGGCCCCGGGTCTTCCTGATGCTTTGCATAATTGGTTTCTATCGGTTTATGAGGAAGGTTTTGGCCCTCACTCAATTTTGTTTCGTTGGGTTCCATAACTTTATTTTTTGTTGTGATTCTTATATAGAAACAAACCAAGTTCTAAAAGGTTTCTGGCTAAACCTTATCTTTGCCTTGTGATGTTAAATAATTCTTCCCGGTACAGCAAAGTGATTAAAGAGGAGGCCTTGCGCCTGGGCTTTATGCAATGTGGTATTTCCAGGGCTGGATTTCTGGAAGAAGAAGCACCGAGGCTGGAAAAATGGCTCAACCAAAATCATCATGGAAAAATGGCTTATATGGAGAACCATTTTGACAAACGCCTGGATCCTAGGCTACTGGTTGAGGGTGCCAAATCGGTCATTTCTCTTACCTTGAATTATTTCCCCCAACAAAATCAAACGGATCCGGATGCTCCCAAGATCTCTAAATATGCCTTTGGAAACGACTATCACGAGGTAATCAAGGAAAAACTTTTTCAGTTGCTGGAGTTTATCCGGGAGCAGATTGGAGAAGTGAGTGGGCGGGCTTTTGTCGATTCTGCACCTGTACTTGACCGGGCCTGGGCTAAAAAATCAGGCATTGGCTGGGTGGGGAAAAACAGCAATATTATCAGTAAAAAGAGCGGTTCTTTTTTTTTCCTTGCAGAACTGATCATAGATCTGGAACTTGAGGAAGACATACCCTTCTCAACAGATCATTGTGGTACGTGTACAAAATGCATCGATGCCTGCCCTACAGAGGCTATTTTGTCTCCCTATATTATTGACGCAAAGAAATGTATTTCTTACCTGACCATTGAACTGAAAGATGAAATTCCTGCTCATTTCAGTGATAAAATGGACAATTGGATGTTTGGTTGTGACGTTTGCCAGGATGTGTGCCCATGGAACAGGTTTTCGGTTCCTCATTCGGAGCCTCAATTTCAGCCCAAGGAAAATCTGTTGCAAATGAAAAAGGAAGACTGGCTGGATCTTACTGAAGATGTTTTTAAAACTATCTTTAAAAATTCTGCAGTGAAAAGAACCAAATTCAAGGGCCTAACGAGAAATATTGATTTCATAAAAAAGACCTCCTAAGAGGTCTTCCATATCTAATTTACCCGAAAAGTATTGTCATTGCTGTCCCTGTCGGGTACATGACTGCTGCCCATCACTACCTTTTTCAAAATCTTGCTGGTCGGCACATCAATACTTGCACTGGTATTGCCTTGTTCCCAGATTCCTATACTTTTATGCACTTTTTCTCCAGTACCATCCGCATATTCCAGGCTAAGATCTACCGGTAAAGGTTTAATACTTTTATTTTCGATTTGAATCTGATAACCATTTTGAGTTTTGTTCACAGCTGAAATGGCCATATCGGTTATCCCTTCGCTAAAGAACCACCGGTTCCAGAACCAGTCCAGGTTCTTGCCTGAGCCCTCATTCATACTGTAGAAAAAATCATAAGGCATTGGATGCTTACCATTCCATTGTGAGATATAATGGTGCAGTGCTTTAGTAAACAATTCGTCTCCAAGGTAGTCTTTCACAAATAGATAACCCAGTCCTGGTTTAGGATAGGAATTTGTAAAACTCCCTGATCCTTTAAGATCTGGTGTCAGCGTCATCACTGGTGAGTCATCTTTGGATCCTGAAGTGGCACCGGTTTGTGCTACGCCATACTCATCTACCATAGCAGGCTCTATACTTGGCGAAATCAACCATTCCCCTATGGTTGCCCAGCCTTCGTCCATCCATCCATACTTGGTTTCGTTAATACCCATATAAAACGGGAACATAGTATGAAAGATTTCATGAACCGTTAGCGTGATGGAATTTTCTCTGTTTTCCAAGGGGTTATCATTCACCATCATAGGATACTCCATTTGATCCAATCCATCAAATATCGTTTCGTGCGAATACGGGAACGGCCATTTTGGAAAATCATAACTCATGGCATGCACGGTCTTACGTGCAAAATCAATGACCTCATAATAATCCTTGTGCGAAGGATTAAAAGCTGCATCTACCCTGGTCCTTCTTGAAGTTTTGGGATCAACCACCAGGCTGGAAGATTTCCATAAATAATGATCACTTGTCGCAAACACAAAATCTGTTACATTTTTAGCTTCAAATTTCCAGGTATTCAGCGCTTTGTCCTTAGTTACACTTTTTGCATCCAGGTTTTCTTTGGTGATCACGTCTATCACACTATCCGATTGCTCAGCTTTTTTCAACCTTTCGGCAATCTCAGGCTGAAAAACACTTGCGGAATTGGTCAGATCACCTGTAGCCCAAACTACAAAATCCTTTGGAACGGTTACTTCTGCTTTAAAACTGCAAAAATCATTATAAAATTCTTCCTCGCCGGTATAAGGATATTTGTTCCAACCGTCAATGTCATCATAGACAGCAATTCTTGGAAAGAAATAAGCCACGAAATAAGAACCTTCGTCTACCTGACCGGTACGCATATGTGATCCCTTATTCAACACATAACTATAGCTTACGTTGACTTTTATACTTTTACCTGGAGCAAGAGCCGCAATAGCAGTATGCATATTGGTTCCTTCTTCTACCATGGAGTTTTTCTCGATCACCTGGTTTCCAATTTTCAATGCGGCTATCTGTACCCCTTCGCCTAAATCAGATTCGTTAAATTTGGTTTTACGCTCAACCCCTTTTTTATACAAATTGGGATAAAGCTTAAACCAGATTTGTTTTAAGGTGTCCGGACTGTTGTTTACATAGGTAATCTCTGCTGTTCCTTTGATCAAACGGCTCTGCGGATCAAAATTGACTTTAAGATCATATCCTGCCGTATTTTGCCAATACCTGGGGCCCGGCTTACCTGTTGGCGAACGGGTTCCTTTGGTATAGGCTGCCTGAATTTCGGGTCTTAAAGGAAGCCCTTGCTGGGCAAATGCTCCAAAAGAGGCCAGAACGAACAGAAGCGCAGAAAGAGAAAGTTTATTCATAACTCCTTATTTTCCGAACTTCATTTTTAATTGTTCCAACATATCGTTGGTCACCTCAGCTGCCGGCTTATCTTTTTTTGTTGTTGGCTGGGGGTTGTTATTGATAAAATTAGGTCTTGGTGCAACCGGTGTTTTTGGAGCAACCGGTGGCTTGGGTGCCTTATTCTGCTCTTTCTTTTTATTCCATCTTGTCCAGATTTCTTCAAGTTTCTTCTTGGTATATAAAGGAAAATCTCCTTGTTTCATCCAGGCGTAATAACTCGGTTCTATATCAAATACCTGTTCTACGGTTTTGCCTTTGTGTTTTCCGAAGTTGAACGTTTCCTGCCCTTCTTCATTGAAAACCATTCTTCCTGCAAAATCTACAGGTTTATTCATATTAGTGAATAGATGCAGCGCTTCGACATCATTTTGGACGGGTTTACTGATGTTCCCTTGTTTGTCTTCAAAATCAGCATCTTTGTAACGCTCTATCTGAGCAAGAAGCACATGGTATGTTGCGGTAATATCTGCTTCTGCTGAATGTGCGTTGACAATATCTTTGTCGCAATAGAATTTGTAGGCCGCACGCAGGGTACGCTGTTCCATCTGATGAAAGATGTTCTGAACATCCACAAACTTTCTGTCTGTCATATCAAAATCTATTCCGGCCTTTAGAAACTCTTCCAGCAATACAGGAATATCAAAACGGTTAGAGTTATAACCTGCAAGGTCTGCATCTCCGATAAAATCGGCCAGCTCCTGTGCTACTTCTTTAAAAGTGCGTTCCTGGGCTATATGTTCATCGTATATACCATGAATAAGGGAAGACTGAAGTGGAATGGGCATCTCCGGATTGACTCTCAATGTTTTAATCTCTTCGGTACCATCCGGCATTGCTTTCAATATAGCTATTTCCACTATACGGTCTGATCCAACATTTACACCTGTAGTTTCCAGGTCAAAAAAAGCAAGCGGGCGTTTTAAATTTAATTTCATGGGTATTATTACTGCAATTTTAAAGATATGATCATTTGATGATCAGTTTTAGTAGTTCCCAAAAGTCGTAAAAATCATTCAGTAATTTCTACTTTATTTAGCGTGGATCTTCAAGAAAATTATAAATTGCAGCTTTATTCCACGCTCAGCAATGAAAACACCTTTCTTAGTCCTTCTAATCATAACAGTATTTGGTCTTCCTGCCGCTTTTGCCCAGGATTTTGATTTCGGTAAACCCAACGGCGATGACCTCAACCTAAAAAAAACAACTATAGACAGCAATGCCAACGCCATTGTAATTAAAGAATTTGGTACCGCTTCTATTCAAATAGACGACAATGATGGCCACAGTTATGTGGATTATAGATACCACGTCAAAATTAAAATATTAAATAAGCAGGGGTTTAATCAGTCGAATATTGAGATCCCCCTCTGGGTCTATAATAACGATAAAGAAGATGAGATGACCGATCTGACTGCTGCCACCTTTAATTTTATCAACGGTCAATTTGTAAGAACGGATCTGGACAAAAAACAGGTATTTACAGACAATAGAAGCAAGTATCTGAAAATCAAAAAATTTACCCTCCCCAATATTAAGGAAGGTAGTATTATTGAATTTACGTACAGGATCAACAGGAGAAATATTTTCAATTTCGTGACCTGGGAGTATCAATCTGCCATACCAAAACTCTACAGTGAGTTCGTTGGTTTTATTCCGGCTATTTATAATTTCAATGCATCGATCAGGGGCTATCTTAAATTGAGCTCTCAAAAGGGTGATGTTAGTAAGGACTGCCTGAGGATTCAGGGACAAAACATTGATTGCTCCAGGATGACCTATATTATGAAGGATATCCCCCCTTTTATAGAGGAAAGCTATATGACTGCGGCTTCTAATTTCAAATCGGCTATTTATTTTGAACTTTCTGATGTGCAGCACCTCAATGGCTATAAAAACAACATTACAAAGACCTGGAAGGATGTAGATTACGAACTGACCAGCGATAAGTCTTTTGGCGGTCAGATGAAAAGGAAAGATGTTTTTAAAGATCTTCTTCCGGTTATGCTTAAGAATACTAATGATGATCTTGGTAAGGCAAAAGCCATTTATGCTTACTTAAAGAAATCCATAGTATGGAACGGTTATAGAGGTAAGTACAGTGAAAACACCATTAAAAAAGCACTTGACACGCATAGTGGAAATATAGGCGACATTAACCTGGCCTTGGTAGCTGCGCTTTCTGCAGCTAATCTTGACGCGGAAGCAGTAATGCTTTCCACCAGAGAAAATGGGATCGTCAATAACCTATATCCGGTCATCAGCGATTTCGACTACGTAGTCGCGAAGGTGAATATAGATGGTCAAAGTTATCTTCTGGATGCTTCAGATCCCTTGCTCCCTTTTGGCCTGCTTCCAATGCATTGCATTAATGACAGGGGCCGGGTGGTTAATCTTAAGAAGGAGTCTTACTGGTATGATTTAAAGGCAAGTCAAAAAGACATCTCCAGGTATACCTTTGACGGTGCACTTGGTGAGGATGGAAAAATTAAAGGTAAGCTCATCACCTATTCCAACGGATACAGTGCATTAAATAAAAGGAATAAAATTCTGAAGGCTTCTTCGATAGATCAGTATGTAGAAAAACTGGATGAACAAATGCCGGAGATCATCATCCTTAAACACCAGATTTCCAATCTGGACAGCCTGGATCTTCCTTTGGTTGAAGATTACGAAATTGAGATGAAGGTTTTTGATCGTATGAATGCACAGCAGTTTTATTTTAATCCTTTCTTTATAGACCATACGACAAAAAACCCGTTCAATTTAAGTGAAAGGAATTATCCGGTGGATTTAGCTGCAGCAAACGAAAAGCGTGTAAATATATTGCTCAGATTGCCAGCAGGCTACACACTTAATGACCAGCCAAAAGATCTAAATATCGCCCTTCCGGATGGAGGCGGAAAATACCTCAGCCAGATTTCCTTTATGAACGACACGATTAACTTTAGCCAGGTCTTCCAGCTCAATAAGGCCATCTATACGCCTGAGGAATATTTATCTTTGAAAGAATTCTTCAGCAGGATCATCCAGCAACAAAAAACAGATCTTATCTTAAAAAAAGCTAAATAATATGTTCCGCAGGCTTCTTTTTCTCTTATTGATTCCCGTTGCCCTTCCCGCAGTTGCACAAAATACCTATAAGACTGAAGATATTCCTTCAGCATTGAAAAACCGGTCAAACGCTGTGATCCGTAACATGGAAACAGTTGTAGATATGAGAGCGACAGACAATGTATCTATCAAGGTAAAACAAGCCATTTCTGTATTGAATAAGAATGGTGATGCACGTGCGGAACTGGTCCTTTTTTACAATAAAAACAACAGCATAAAAAGTATAAAGGGTATAGTTTATAACGCTCAGGGTAAACCGATCAGTAAATTTAACCAAAGCAATTTTACAGATGAAAGTGCAATCAGTGATTTTTCTCTCTTCGAAGACGACCGTGTAAAGCATTTTAAGCCCGCTGTTACCGAGTATCCTTATACGATAGTTTATGAATACGAATTAAAAAACAAACAAAACCTGATTATTCCAGACTGGTATGCTTCGCCTTCTCCAGATGTTTCTGTAGAAAAGAACAGCTATAGTTTCCTTTGTCTGCCTGGCGACAAATTGCATATAAAGACCTACAATTATCCAGGGCAAACGAAAGAAACAAAGGAAGAAAAACTATGGAGTTACAGCTGGGAGATGACCAATATTCCTTCTTTCCAGACAGAGCCTTATGCGCCTTCACCTGAAAATTACCTGACAAGGGTTAAAATAGCACCCGAAAAATTCAGTTATTATGCTTTTTCAGGAAGTTACAATAACTGGAATGATTTGGGCAAATGGATCTATACCGATCTTATTTCAAAACGGCAGAATCTGGCACCTGAAACGATACAGATGGTGAAATCATTGGTGAACGGTATAAATGATCCTAGGGAAAAGGCTAAAAAGATATACGCTTACATGCAGGAAAAGACCCGCTATGTGAGTGTTCAGATAGGCATTGGCGGGTTTCAACCAATTTCAGCTGCTGAGGTAGACCGTATGGGTTATGGAGATTGCAAAGGTCTTGTAAACTATATGCAAAGCCTCTTAAAGGCCGCTGATATCTATTCCGAATATTGTATTGTTTATGCCGGGAATCAAAAAAGAAGCCTGGATCCGGACTTTGCAAGTATGGATCAGGCCAATCATATTATACTTTGTGTTCCTTTTGAAAGGGATACCACCTGGCTGGAATGCACCAGTCAAACCGTACCTTTTGGCTTTTTAGGAGACTTTACAGATGACAGAACTGTATTGGCCTGTACGGAACATGGAGGAAAGTTACTTCATACTCCGGTTTTATCTGCAACGGAGAATAAAACCATCCGGACGGCTTCACTGAACATAGACAATGAAGGCAATATAAAAGGTAGCATGTTAACCCGGTTTGAGGGGGCTGAGTATGACAATTGTGAAGGACTGATCAGTGATTCGCCGGAAGAGCAGGTTAAATCATTGAAGTCGAAATATGACCTGGACAATATTGAGTTTGACAAGGTAACATTCAATCAGTTAAAGACAAGCAAACCTGCCACGACGGAACATCTGGACCTGAGTATCAGAAGTTATGTCCCTCAAACACAAAGCCGCGCTTATTTGGTGTTAAATGCTTTTAATAAAGCGAAAAATATCAACGAAATCACCAACCGCACCAGGCCTGTAGTGGTTAACAGAGGTTTTACCGAACTGGACACTATACAGTATACACTGCCAGATAGCTTTAAAATAGAGTCAGAAATGGAGAACATCCAGATTAAGAATGATTTTGGTTCTTTTATTGTTAAAACAACTTTAAGTGGAAAGCTACTTACCTACAGCCGGTATTTCTTATTGAAAGAAGGCCATTATCCTGCTGAACGCTATAAGGATCTGGTTGATTTTATCAGCAGAGTACGGCGCTACGACCAGTCAAAAGCTGTCTTTAAGCTCAACTGAGAATGATGATTCCCAGACCTATGCCTATGATCATAATTAGATACATAATGATCTCCGTAGTGGCAAACCTTTTGTATTTCGTCCAGAATGAATAGTCGTGTTTTGGTTCTGACATTCCTTTATAATACTTTAAATTATTTTACGGGTCCTGCCTTAACAAAAGCTTTCTGATATGCAGGTAAGGTAATGTTGTCGACAACAACACCTCTGGTGGTAGAGGCATGTACAAAATAGTCATCATTGAGATAGATACCTACATGGTCTACTTCGTTTCCACCAAAAGAAAAGAAAATGAGGTCTCCTTCTTTCAACTGGCCAAGGTCTTTGTTCCTGACTGTCTGCGCCTGGTCTCTTGATCTGCGCGGAAGTTGTATGCCATAAATTTCCTTTTCCAGCAGGAAAGCGAAGCCGGAACAATCTATTCCATTCTTGTCAAGTCCTCCTAAACGATACCGCACCCCTGTCCAATCCGTAATGAACCGGTAAAGGGATTTATTTTTAAGATTGGACATCGCATTTGCTGCAGCGGCAGCATTTGCCGCATTGCTGTTCGTTACGATATGTCTTCTGGAGCCACAAGCTGTTAGAAACACCATTAAAATGACGAGCAATCCTAAATTCCTTTTCATTTACTGCTTAATTAGGCGTTGAATCTCATCCAGTTTAAGTAAGGCTTCAACGGGGGTTAATACATTTACATCCAGGTTATTGAGCATGTCTCTTATTTTTACCAGAATCGGATCATCTACGGCAAACATATGCAGCTGATAAGCCTGGTTTTGTACTTTTTTAATACTGTCTTTGATACTTTGGCCTTCAGTGCGGTCAATTTCAAGCTTTTTCAGGATTTCATTAGCTCTGGCAATCAGCTTAGGAGGCATTCCTGCCATTTTAGCTACATGAATACCAAAACTATGTTCACTTCCACCCGGCACCAGTTTCCTTAAAAAGATGACCTTGTTTCCTATTTCCTTTACAGACACATTAAAATTTTTGATGCGGGTCATGGTATTGGCCAGCTCATTCAGCTCGTGATAGTGGGTAGCAAATAAGGTTTTAGGTTTAGCACTTGGGTGAGTATGCAGGAATTCCGCAATCGCCCAGGCGATGGAGATCCCATCGTAAGTACTTGTTCCACGGCCTATTTCGTCCAGGAGAATGAGGCTGTTGTCTGAAATATTGTTCAGAATGCTGGCGGTCTCATTCATTTCCACCATAAATGTACTTTCGCCTGAAGATAAATTATCTGATGCACCAACACGTGTGAAGATTTTATCTACCAGTCCGATAGTTGCAGCTTTAGCAGGAACAAAACAGCCCATTTGAGCCATCAAAACAATTAGTCCGGTTTGCCTTAAAATAGCAGATTTACCCGACATATTGGGCCCGGTTATAATAATGATCTGTTGCGTATTGTTATCGAGCAAAACATCGTTAGTAATATATTCCTCACCTACTGCAAGGCGTTTTTCTATAACCGGGTGACGTCCCCCTTTGATATCCAGAACTTTCTTTGTGTTCAGTACAGGCTTAACATAATGGTTCTTCACCGCCAGTTGAGCAAAGCACAACATCACATCAAGCTGGGCAATCATGTAAGCATTGAGCTGTATAGGTTTAATACAGGTACTCACCTGGTACATCAATTCATTGTACAAACGGACTTCTATTTCCTGAATTTTCTCTTCTGCTCCCAGGATCTGTTCTTCGTATTCTTTAAGTTCAGGAGTGATATAGCGCTCTGCATTGACTAAGGTTTGTTTACGCAGCCACTCTGTTGGCACTTTATCCTTGTGTGTATGGGTAACTTCCAGATAATAGCCGAATACATTGTTAAAGGCTATTTTGAGTGAAGGAATGCCCGTTGCTGCAGCCTCTCTTTTCTGGATTTCGATCAGGTAATCTTTACCTCCATAAGAAATTTTCCTCAATCTATCTAATTCTTCATCTATGCCGTCTGCAATCACATTTCCTTTAATAAGCAATGCAGGTGGGTCTGGAAAAAGTTCTCTTTCGAGTTTTTCCCGGATGGACAGGCAGGGATTCAATTGCTCAGCAATGAGACCCAGGAACGGATTTCCAGACGCTTCTGTCAATTTCTTAACTTCTTCTATATGGTGTAAAGCACGTTTCAATTGACAAAGCTCCCTCGGTCCTACTTTCAACAATCCCACTTTAGAGATCAGTCGTTCCAGGTCTCCTATTTGTTTAATATGTGAAAGCAACTCCGCGGAAAGGTCTTCATTTGCAACCAAGTACTCCACCATACCTAAACGCTCCTGTATAGGTTTCAATTCCTTCAGTGGCATAATGATCCACTTGTGGAGCAATCTTGCTCCCATAGGTGTACTGGTCTCATCCAGCACATCAAATAAGGTTACCGCGTTGTCATTGGCAGAGCTGACCAATTCCAGATTTCTGACAGTGAAACGGTCCAGCCACATAAAGCGATCTTCTTCAAGCCTGGAGATAGAAGTGATATGTTTGAGATTGCGGTGTTCCGTTTCATTCAGATAATGGAGGATGACCCCTGCCGCGACGATGCCAGTTTGCAATTTATCTACACCAAAGCCTTTTAGTGAAGCCACTTCAAAATGCTTGGTTAAGGTTTCATTTGCATAATCAGTGGTAAATGCCCAGTCGTCTAGGATATAAGTATAGAATTTATCACCAAATAACTCCAGAAAGTCCAGTCTTCTGTTTTTTTGAAAAACAACTTCTGTGGGTTTAAAGCCCTGCATCACTTTGTCAATGTATTCTGCATTTCCCTGTGCCACCAGGAATTCTCCCGTAGAAATATCCAGTAGCGACACGCCAATCTGGTTTTTATCAAAATAGATGGCAGCGAGATAATTGTTAGATTTCTGACTTAAGATATTGTCGTTGTAAGCTACCCCTGGTGTAACCAGTTCTGTAACTCCACGTTTTACAATGGTTTTGGTTGTCTTCGGATCTTCCAGCTGGTCACATATGGCTACACGCTGTCCGGCCCTAACCAGCTTGGATAAATAGTTTTCCAGGGAATGATGCGGAAAACCAGCAAGTTCTATATGGCCTCCCGGCCCGTTTCCTCTCCTGGTGAGTACGATTCCTAATATCTGAGCAGTCTTTACTGCATCTTCTCCAAATGTCTCGTAAAAATCTCCTACTCTAAACAATAATAACGCGCCCGGGTACTTTGCTTTAATTGCATTGTACTGCTGCATTAATGGTGTTTCTTTAGTCTTATCTTTGGCCAAAATGATTCTATTTACAAAATCGTAAATATACTATCTTGAAATTTAGCCTTTACGTTTTGTTGAAAATTTAAATAATGTGAATATATCGCTTTTATCCCAGTTCCCTGATGTAGGAAAGAAATAAGGTCATCGCTTCTCTCTTTTGCGTGGTCAGCTCAAAATCAAGCTTATGCATCAGATAGTCGTCCAGATCAAAGGCTGGATTTTCAGGAAGTTCTTTGAGCAGTTCCTTTCTATGATCAAGTCCTGATTTCAAAGCAACATTGAATTCCTCAATAAATTCCTTTGGAATTTCCTTGTTGGCTACCCAGGCCGCGTACATAAAGGGCAGTCCGGTAAAATTCATCCATTCCTCTCCCATGTCATAGGCATAGGCGTAATCACCCTTTTTTCCAAAGGTCCGGTCACCGATCAGAACAATGGCATCTGTTTTTACAGTTGGATCCGTAGTGAACTCAACATCCAGTTTCCAGTAGAATTTCAATAGTACCCTTGCCAGGTTATTGGATGTTCTGGAATGACTGTCCAACTTCAGGCTTTTGATTTCTTTGGCTGGAACATCACTAAAAATAAATACAGAGTTCACGGCTCCAACGGAACCGATGCAATAATCTGCTACAATATTTGCATTGGGTACATGGGGGAAGGCAGCTATGGGTATCAGGCCAATATCCACCTGTCCATCTATTAATTTAGCGGCACAGTCTGAAGGAATATCTAAACTAAGGTCTATCTTGTTTTTAACGTCTGAATGTTCGATTCCGTAAATGAACGGTTTAGTATTGGTATAAGCTACTGCTGATATTTTAATCTTGTCCAAGGTTATTTAATTCCTTTAAATGATCTGTATTGTTAAAGTCTGTAATCTCAAAGGTATCTCCAGTAAGAGCAACCTTATAGAGTGTGGTATTTTGGTGCGGAAATTCGCCCATATCTGACATTGGCTTACCTGTAAGCAAACACAACAGCAAGCGCATTGCCCTGCCATGCATACAAACCAGAACCAGTTTTTCTTTAGGATGGCTTTTAATGTGATTAACGGCTTCTGTTAGCCTTAGGGCAACTTCCGCCGGACTTTCTCCACCTTCAAATTTGGCATCGTAATCTCCGCTTTGCCATTTTTCTACAATGTCCCGGAATACAGCAAGTGCATGCTCTGAGCTGGGCTTTCCCTCCCATTCTCCCCAAGCTAATTCATCCAGTCCACTCAGCTGTTCCCAAGGCAGTCCAGACGCTATGAATTTATGAACGGTTTGATGGGTACGCTTTAAGCTTGAAGTATAAATCTTATCAAATGGAATGTCTTTATACATCTGATAAAAGGCTTCGGCCTGGGCTCTGCCTGTATCATTCAGGTCGCTGTTAATGCCGCGTCCTTGTACAATCCCATGTTTATTTAACTCTGTTTCTCCGTGCCTTATAATATATAACTCTTTATCCATTAGTTAATTACTGGCAATTTATAATATTGGGGTTTGACTTCGTCCTCAAATACAAAATCTGTATAATCGGTTACGACATTGTATAAAGTATCTCTTTCTATTGGCTGCCTGCCTACCTGCTTGATCAGATTGACCAGTTCTTGTGTGCTCATTCCCGGCGTCTGCTCTTCTGCTCCAGCCATAGAGTAGATCTTGGTCGTATCGTCAAGAGTGCCATCGATATCATCAACACCAAAATTAAGCGATAACTGCGCAGTCTGACGACTGATCATCGCCCAATAAGCTTTAATATGATCAAAGTTATCCATGTAGATTCTTGCAATAGCATAATTCCTCAGGTCTTCAATCACAGAAACTTCCGGAACATGGTCCATCTGGTTGTTCTGATTCCTGAATTTCAATGGAATAAAGGCTTGAAAACCTCCGGTTTTATCCTGTAACTCGCGAAGACGTTCCATATGGTCTACGCGGTGCCAGAATTCCTCAATATGTCCGTATAACATGGTTGCATTACTACGCATACCCAATTTATGGGCTTGCTCATGAATGTCCAGCCACTGTTCGGCATTGCATTTATCATGCGCGATCTTTTCTCTGACTTCAGGGTGAAAGATTTCTGCACCACCACCAGGCATAGAATCCAAACCGGCTTCTTTGAGGTATTTCATGCCATCATAATGGCTCAATTTTGCCTTTTTAAATATATAATAGTATTCTACAGGTGTTAAGGCTTTGATATGGAGATCGGGGCGATGGGCCTTTGTTCTTTTGAAAAAGTCGGCATAAAATTCCAGATTCTGCTTTGGTACTACACCTCCGGTAACGTGCACTTCTGTTACGGGCTCGTTGTCATACTTTTTCAGAATGTCTATCATTCCGTCTACGCTCATCTCCCATCCCTCTTCACGCTGTTTAATTAAGCGGGAATAAGAACAGAATTTACAGTCGTACACACAAACATTAGTGGGTTCTATATGGAAATTGCGGTTAAAAAAAGTTTTGTCTCCGTGTTTTTCCTCTCTGATATGATTGGCAAGTACACCAAGATAACCCAGTTCGGCATGTTCATATAAATAAACACCTTCGTCAAAAGTGATTCTTTCTTTGTTCTGAACTTTCTGTGCGATAGCCTTTAAGGGCTGCACCAAATCCGGATCGTTCAAAAGTAAAGTTAGTTTTGCAGTAGTATTCATATTTTGATCTCTGATCTGATAGAGACAAAAGTAACATAAAATTGAGAAAATGGTGTTTATTTAACAGTTTTAAGGTGTCAGTGGAGTGTAAAAGAGGTGCGGATCCTTGGAGTAGAACACAACCATTTTTAACTAAAGCGCAGTCCGCAAACCCATCCTTTTGAGATAACAATTTGACTATTCGTTATTTTTTCTTACCTTTGCAACGTTTTTAATTTAAACAGCCTCGTTAATACGCCCGTCGTGCGTCTATTCGTAAAGTAACAGCTGCTTAAATGTCATTGGGTATTTCACCCTCATTTTTTCAATACTAATGTTTTTTAAAGCATTTAAGATATGTGGCCATTAAGCCATCATATGTAAATTTTTTAAATATGTCCAAAATTAAAATAGAAGACCTCACGCTGATTTTCGGAAAAGAAAAAGAAGAGGCACTTTCACTTTTAAAAGAGGGAAAATCCAAGGCAGAAATCCTTGAACAGACAGGATGCACTATTGCAGTTAAAGAAGCCAATTTTGAAATCGAAAAAGGTGAATTCTTTGTCATAATGGGCTTATCAGGAAGTGGCAAATCCAGTTTGCTCCGCTGCCTGAACAGACTTATTGAACCTACATCGGGCAAAGTAGTCCTCGACCAGCTGAACATCACCAGCCTGAAAGACAAAGAGCTTCAAGGCGTACGGCACAAAGAAATGGCTATGGTATTTCAAAAATTCGGCCTCCTGCCCCATCGTTCTGTTGTAGAAAATGTAGCCTTTGGCCTGGAACTTCAGCAAGTACCAGAAGAAGAACGGGAAGAGAAAGCCAAAACTGTGATAGAGCTTGTAGGACTTAAGGGTTACGAAAATCAACCTACAGATGCACTATCCGGTGGGATGCAACAGCGAGTAGGTTTAGCCCGTGCACTGGCCAACGAGCCGGAGATATTATTGATGGATGAAGCCTTCTCCGCATTGGACCCCCTGATCCGTGCACAAATGCAGGAAGAACTGATCGACCTGCAGAAAACCATGCATAAAACTATCGTTTTTATTACACATGACCTGGATGAAGCTATACGACTGGGCGACCGTATTGCCATAATGAAAGATGGAGAAATTATACAAATTGGTACACCCGAAGAGATTTTAACCAACCCGACAACTGATTATGTATCTTCTTTTGTAGAAAAAGTAGATCGAAAATCGATCATCACCGCGGCAAGTCTGATGTTTGAGAAACCAACAGTAGCCATAGCAGGCAAAGACGGCGTTGAAGGAAGCTTGAGGAAAATGCGTGTTTCCGGTCTCACAACCTTGCCCGCAGTTTCTGTTGACAAAGAATTTCTAGGCTTTGTTTATCTAAGGGACCTCTTGGAAATCAAATCCAAAAGCCACCATGTGATTGCAAAAGCCATTAGGAGTGATATCCCCGTGGCCTACCCTGAAACGACAGTGGAGCAAATGCTTCCCTTTATTGCAGAGAATGGCCGTGCAGTACCCGTTGTAGATAGAGAGACCAACAAATTACTGGGCATTGTTGCACAAACCTCACTGCTCATTGAAACAACCGGAACCTCCTGGGAAAATGTAACCGGAAACGCTATTGATCACCTTCAAAACGAAATCATATGACACATATACATATAGGAAATTATATAGAGGATTTTATAAACTGGCTAACCAGGCATTTTGCTCCCTTATTTGATATAATCAAGTTAGCGGTAGAGTCTGTAGTAAATTCTGTAGAGTCGATACTGATGTTCCCCCCATTTTTCGTAGTTATACTTCTCATTGCATTTCTGGCCTGGAAGAGGACCGGCCTTGGTGTAACGATTTTAACTTTAGCCGGCTTGACCCTGATCTGGGCAATGGGCTACTGGGAACAAACGATGTCAACCTTAGCCCTGATTCTATCCTCAGCCTTTATGGCTTTATTAATGGGCGTTCCCCTGGGCATTTGGGCTGCAAAAAAACCACTGGCGAAGAAGGTTATCCGGCCGGTCCTCGACTTTATGCAAACGATGCCCGCGTTTGTCTATCTGATCCCTGCAGTACTGTTTTTCGGCCTGGGAAAAGTACCTGGTGCTTTTGCAACCATTATATTCGCTATGCCTCCAGCCGTTCGCTTAACAACACTAGGCATTAGTCAGGTACCTGAAGACATTGTTGAAGCAACTCGTTCCTTTGGGGCAAGCCCCAGGCAATTGTTGTTCAAAGTAGAATTACCTCTTGCCTTGCCTACCATATTGGCCGGTGTAAATCAAACTATTATGATGGCACTCTCCATGGTAGTCATCTCTGCAATGATTGCTGCAGGCGGACTGGGAGAAACCGTACTTAAAGGCATCACCCAACTAAAAATTGGACTCGGCTTTGAAGGCGGTATTTCTGTAGTGATCCTAGCCATTATTCTGGACCGAATCACCCAATCTTTTGGAACAAACCGAAAGAAGGCACTCCACTCATAAAAATGACAAATATTAAATTAAAAAGATATGCTATATAAATTTATCAACAGATTATTTATGGTTATGTTAACGGGAATCCTCTTTTCCTGCACAAATACCGGTACGAAAAAGAAAGTGACCATCGCCTATGTCAATTGGGCAGAAGGCAATGCCATGACTCAACTGTCTAAAGTATTACTGGAAAGAGAAGGCTATACAGTAGAACTAAAAAATGCAGATGTTGCGCCTGTTTTTGCCGCTGTAGCCCGTGGAGATGCAGACATGTTTTTAGATTCCTGGATGCCTGTTACCCACAAAGACTATATGGAAAAATACGGTTCAGAACTTGAAGTATCAGGAATCAATTTTAATCATGCCCAGATTGGCTTCGTAGTTCCCGATTATGTGAACATCAATAGTATAGTTGAGCTGAACTCTAACGCTTCTTTATTTGATCACAAAATCATCGGGATTGATGCTGGAGCTGGAATTATGAATAAAGCAGAACTCGCGGTAAAAAACTACAATTTAAAACTGGAACTTCAATCCTCAAGTGAGGCAGCAATGCTCGCCATATTAAAGAAAAGCATAGACAAAAAGCAGGCTGTTGTAGTAACAGGCTGGTCGCCACATTATATGTTCAGCAATTTTAAGCTGAAATTTCTGAAAGATCCTAAAGCTGCGTTTGGAAGTATAGAAAAGATACAAACCATAAGCAACAAGAAATTTGCAGTCTCAAACCCTATGGTTGCATCCTTTTTTAGAAATTTCCAGCTCGATGAAGAACAACTTGGTTCCCTGATGGCAGCTTTAGAAGGGACCAATGAGGAAAGAACTGCGGTTGAAGGATGGTTAAACCGGCATCAGGATTTTAGCCGGAACATGAGTTCTTTTCTGAAAACCAGCTCTTCCAAAGAAGATATGTAAAAACAAGTCGCAAAAAATGGCTTATCCTGTTTTTTTAACCTAAATTTGCATCTTCAAAAAAAAAGCATGATTTATTTCTTCTCAAGCCAATCCAAAACGGTTTTCGCTTTACAAATAGAACGAAACCTTTCCCCTGATGATATTACGAAATTACAATGGCTCTTTGGCGGCGCACAAATCTGCAAAGAAAACGTTCTGACAGATCATTTTGTTGGGCCGCGTGCAGCGATGGTGACCCCCTGGAGTACCAATGCCGTAGAGATTACCCAGAACATGGATATTAAGGATATTGTTAGAATTGAGGAATTTCAACGGGTAGAAAGTAATTTTACTGATTTTGACCCGATGCTTTCGCAAAAGTTCAGCGAACTTAACCAGGATTTATTCAGCATCAATATTCAGCCTGAACCAATTTTGGAAATTAAGGATATTGCCGCTTACAATAAACAAGAAGGACTATCTCTAAGTGACGAAGAAGTAAATTATTTAAATGAATTATCGCAGAGACTTGGCAGAGCCTTAACAGATTCTGAAGTTTTTGGTTTTTCGCAGGTCAATTCGGAACATTGCCGTCACAAAATTTTTAACGGCAAATTTGTGATTGATGGTGTAGAGCAGCCGTCGTCTCTTTTTAAATTGATCCGCAAGACATCTGAAGAAAATCCAAACGACATTGTTTCGGCCTACAAAGATAACGTGGCCTTTATTAAAGGACCTAAAGTTCAGCAATTTGCACCGAAACGTGCAGATGAACCTGATTATTATAAAATAAGTGATTTTGAATCGGTCATCTCTATCAAAGCCGAAACCCACAATTTCCCAACCACTGTAGAGCCATTTAACGGTGCTGCAACCGGATCTGGTGGTGAAATCAGAGACAGGCTGGCAGGTGGACAGGGTTCCCTCCCACTGGCAGGCACAGCAGTATATATGACTGCACTTTCCAGACTGGAAGAAAACCGTCCATGGGAACAAGGCGTAGAAGAAAGACAATGGCTGTATCAGACACCAATGGATATTCTCATCAAGGCTTCCAACGGTGCTTCTGATTTTGGAAATAAATTTGGTCAGCCACTAATTACAGGATCTGTTCTTACTTTTGAACATGAAGAAGAAGACCGTAAACTTGGGTTTGACAAAGTAATTATGCTTGCCGGCGGTGTGGGTTATGGCAAAGCAAGCCAAAGCCAAAAACACAAACCGGAAACAGGTGATAAAATTGTCATCCTTGGTGGTGAAAACTATAGAATCGGTATGGGTGGTGCCGCTGTATCCTCCGCTGATACTGGTGCATTAGGTTCTGGTATAGAACTAAATGCGATTCAACGTTCTAATCCTGAAATGCAGAAAAGAGCAGCCAATGCCGTTCGCGGTATGGTAGAAAGTGAACATAATACCATCGTTTCTATACATGACCACGGAGCAGGTGGCCACTTGAACTGTCTTTCTGAACTGGTGGAAGAAACCGGTGGAAAAATTGACCTGGATAAATTACCGGTTGGCGATCCTACTCTTTCGGCTAAAGAAATCATTGGTAATGAATCTCAGGAACGCATGGGACTGGTTATTGGTCAGGAACACATTTCTACACTGCAGAAAATTGCAGACCGGGAGCGTTCACCAATGTATACTGTCGGTACAGTTACCGGCGACCACCGTTTTACTTTTGAATCTGCAACTACCGGTGCCAAACCGATGGATCTGGAACTAAAGGACATGTTTGGAAGTTCGCCAAAAGTCGTAATGGAAGATAAAACTGTAGATCGTAAATATCAGCCGGTAACCTATAATGCGGCAGATTTTAACACTTACCTGGAACGGGTTCTTCAACTGGAGGCGGTAGCATCCAAAGACTGGCTGACCAATAAGGTTGACCGTTGTGTGGGCGGCCGCGTTGCCAAACAGCAATGTGCAGGTCCTTTACAATTGCCTTTAAACAACTGCGGTGTTATGGCACTGGATTTCCAGGGCAAAGAAGGTATAGCCACTTCCGTTGGACATGCTCCCCTTTCTGCTTTAATCGACCCTGCAGCTGGAAGCCGCATCGCAATTGCAGAATCCTTATCGAATATTCTGTGGGCACCTCTGAAAGATGGCTTAAAAAGCGTTTCACTTTCTGCAAACTGGATGTGGGCTTGTAAAAATGAAGGTGAAGATGCCAGATTATATGCAGCGGTTAAAGCTTGTTCTGACTTTGCAATTGAACTTGGAATCAATATCCCAACGGGTAAAGATTCCCTGTCCATGAAACAAAAATATAAAAATGATGAAGTTATTGCTCCTGGTACGGTAATCATTTCTGCAGCTGGAAATTGCAGTGACATTACTCAGGTAGTGGAGCCTGTACTTCAAAAAGATGGAGGAGACATTTATTATATTAATTTGTCTAACGACGATTACAAACTGGGTGGTTCTTCTTTTGCACAAATTCTGAACCGGATTGGTAACGAAACACCAGACGTAAAAGATGCCGCACAATTTAAAGTCACTTTCAATACTTTACAGGAACTCATCAAAACAGGAAAAATCCAGGCTGGACATGATATTGGCAGTGGAGGTTTAATTACCACTTTATTAGAGCTTTGTTTTGCAGACCGTAATCTTGGTGCATCAATAGACCTTTCCCCTTTGAAAGAGACAGATAGCATTAAAGTTCTTTTTGCAGAAAATATTGGCCTAGTATTCCAGGCAAACAGTGATGTCGAAGCTATTCTTGCAGCTAACAATATTGCTTTCCACAAAATAGGTACAGTAACCTCTTCAGCAACGCTTGAGCTGACCAACCATGGTGAAAAATTGAATCTTGACATTGATCATCTTCGGGATGTATGGTTTAAAACGTCGTATTTACTGGATAAGAAACAGAGTGGTCCGGTTAAAGCACAAGAACGCTTTGACAACTATAAAAACCACGTCTTAAACTATACTTTTCCATTACAGTTTGATGGAAAAAAACCAGCAATTGATGCTTCTAAACCAAGACCTAAAGCTGCAGTGATCCGTGAAAAAGGCAGTAACTCGGAGCGTGAACTGGCCAATGCAATGTATCTTGCTGGTTTTGATGTAAAAGATGTACACATGACTGACCTAATTTCAGGAAGAGAAACTTTAGAAGATATTCAGTTCATTGGCGCTGTAGGTGGTTTCTCCAATTCAGATGTTCTGGGATCCGCTAAAGGCTGGGCTGGTGCATTTATGTACAACGAGAAAGCTAAAATAGCCCTCGAGAATTTCTTCAAACGCCCGGATACTTTATCTGTTGGAATCTGTAACGGTTGCCAGCTGTTTGTAGAACTTGGCCTGATCAATCCGGATCATACAGATAAACCTAAAATGCTACACAACGAAAGTCATAAACATGAGAGCATTTTCACCTCCCTTACTATACAGGAAAACCACTCGATCATGCTGTCTACACTGGCTGGAAGTACCTTAGGGGTATGGGTGTCACATGGTGAAGGTAAATTCCATTTACCTTATGCTGAAGACCAGTATGCGATCGTGGCAAAATATGCTTATCAAACTTACCCGGCCAATCCGAATGGATCTGACTACAATACGGCAATGATGTGCGACAACACAGGAAGACACCTGGTGATGATGCCGCATATTGAACGTTCATTATTCCAGTGGCACTGGGCAAACTATCCTGCAGGTCGTAAAGACGAAGTATCTCCATGGATGGAAGCCTTTGTTAATGCCAGGAAGTGGGTGGAAGAGAACCAGGCCTAAGAAACCTGTTCAATTTATACCAAAAGGGGTTTATGAAAATATTCATAAACCCCTTTTTGATTTTTAATCTTCTTCTTCCAGATAAATTTCGTGCACAAGGAACTTAACCTTATTGCTCGGTTCAAGAAGCTCGGTCACATCTTCTGAATGAATGCTATAAATCGTTTCTGCTGCATCTGGTATTTCTGAATTGGGAATAAGTTCAAAAAATTTAACCGCCATTCCTGCCTCCAGTTCCACTACTTTTACATAGTTCACGCCGTTATCCTTCCAGTCTTTTAGTATTTGAGCCGTAAAGAGTACATAAGGGTTTTTATCCTCGTTTTCCATACCGTAAAAGTAAGACAAATTTACGGGTACAAAAAAAGGGGCTTAACCAGAGCCCCTTTTCAACCTAAACCAAATATACTAACCAAAATTATTTTGCTGCCTTAGAGAAATTCATGACCACATAAGCGGTGGTATTTCCATACTCTATAGGTGATTTTATCACTAAATTGTTATCTGATGTCGAAGCCAGTACCATCCTGTAGCCTGAAGTCACATTTTTCGCTTTATCGCCTTCATATATTTTTTTGAACTGAAAAGTCTGATCACCAGTACTAACTGACCAGAATATGGTCTGTGTCTTCGCTGCACATTCATTTCCTCCTGGCAAAGAATAACTTCCATTGCCACTATTGGTTAAACGCCATGTACTTCCAATAAAGCATTTATAAGAAGGCTCATCAAACAGAGACCTTACTGCAATAGATGGAATACCTTCAAAAGTTATATCATTTAATACCCAGTTACCTGTTACGTTTCCTCTTTTCAGATTAGCAGAAGCGGAACTGTTTTTGGTGGTTGAGCAACTTTGCAAAACCATTAATGAACTGCATAAAATGGCTGCTATAACTAATATTCTTTTCATGCTCTTTATTTTGATTGGAACAATGCATAAATCTTGCCAAAAAAACCGCAGTTCTCATTTTATCCTATAAATTTGTTGTATCTATACGAATCAACCTAAATTCTTCATACAATGAAACCTGAAACCCTGGCCATACATAGTGGAAACCTCATAAAAAGCGCGACTGGCGATGTTACTTCTCCGATCAGCTTGTCTACAACCTTTCTTCGGGATGAGCACGGGAATTATCCAGGCGGTCATATGTACAGTCGTGTTAGTAATCCGAACAGAAATGCACTGGAAAAAGTGCTTACTGAATTGGAAAAAGGTCAGGATACATGTACATTTTCTTCTGGAAATACAGCTGGGATGGCCGTTTTCCAGGCTTTAAAGCCTGGAAGCCACATTATTGCACCTGATGATATGTACTGGGGTTTTAAGAAACAGTTACAGTCCATTTTTGCAGACACTTTGACCTTTGATTTTATCGATCTGACAGACACAGCACAGATTGAAGCCTATATAAAACCAAATACTGTATTGATCTGGGCAGAAACACCTTCTAATCCCCTGCTTAAAATTACAGATATTTCGGTCCTTGCTGAGATTTCAACAAAGCATGGGCTAATTTTTGCCTGCGACAGTACCTTTGCATCTCCTTCTCTGCAAAACCCACTGTTACTTGGCGCTGATCTGGTGATGCATTCCACTACAAAATATATTGGCGGACACAGTGATGTTCTGGGTGGAGCCTTAATCACTGCAAAAAAAGATGCATTTTGGGAAAAGATTAGAAATATTCAGCAAATAGGTGGTGCGGTTCCCTCGCCATTTGATTGCTTCCTCCTACTCAGAAGTCTTAAAACTCTGGCGTATCGTATGCAGGGTCATTCGTCCAATGGCCTGGCATTGGCCAGATTTCTGGAAAAACATCCAAATGTTGAAGCTATCTATTATCCTGGTCTTTCCTCGCACCCGGATCACAAAATTGCCAGCAAACAAATGAGTGCTTTTGGGGGCATGCTCTCTATTCTGGTAAAAGGAGGAGCAGAACAAGCCAGAGCTATGGTTAATAAAGTCAGGTTATTTGCTCAGGCCACAAGTTTAGGTGGTGTAGAGAGTTTAATTGAGCACCGGGCTTCTGTAGAAGGTCCGGACACCAAGACGCCACAAAACCTGGTGCGCATCTCTGCAGGGCTCGAACATATTGATGATTTAATCGCAGATTTAGAACAGGCACTGGCCTAAGGAATAATATTAAGTTGCCTATTTAATATTAACCTAATTTAATTGTATATACCGGCATTATTTATAAAATTTTCAGAATTTTATTTTGCATGTAATTTTTTATTACTACATTTGACGCATAATCAGCGAATAGCTGACAAAGTCAATACCTCTATAAGTGAAGGTTTGATTTATAAAGAAGTGGCGAGAGACAGGCTCCCTGACCCACTGGCAACCCTACCTAATGGAAGAAGGTGCCAATTCCTGACCAGATAACAGGTGTTATCATGGAAAGATAAATTTGAACTAAGATGAACATTAACAACATTAAAATCCGCAATAGCGAATATCAGAAGTCTCCCAATCCAACTGTTGAAGTAAATTCAAACAGAGCTTCTATTTGTTGTAATTCAATGCCTGCTATTTGTATGTGCTGCTGCATATACTAGAATCAAAAAATCTTCCTTTTTGTAGCTCTATCAAATCCGGAAGGCCTTCCAACAGAAGGTACGCTTTAATCCTGTACTTTAGAAATTCCTAAAGTCTGTTCAACAAACAATAGCCATACACTTAACTTAAGATTACATGTCAACATCATATAAATTTGAAACCCTACAATTGCACGCCGGACAAGAAATAGATCCTACAACTGGTTCCAGAGCAGTCCCTATTTATCAAACTACTTCATACGGTTTTAAAAACTCTGAACACGGCGCAAATCTCTTTGCCCTGAAAGAATTTGGAAACATCTATACCCGGATTATGAATCCAACAACAGATGTATTTGAAAAACGTGTAGCGGCATTGGAAGGCGGAGTAGCTGCGGTGGCTGTAGCTTCCGGGCAAGCAGCACAATTTATTGCTTTGAATAATATACTACAGGCCGGAGACAATTTTGTATCTTCTTCACATTTATATGGAGGATCCTATAATCAGTTCAAGGTGGCCTTTAAACGATTAGGCATAGAGGTCCGCTTTGCAAATGTGGATCGCCCTGAAGAATTTATTCCTTTAATTGACAAGAATACAAAAGCCATTTATCTGGAGACCATCGGCAATCCTTCATTCAGTATTCCAGATTTTGAGAAGATCGCAGGTATAGCAAGCAAACACGATCTTCCTCTGATTGTAGACAATACGTTTGGAGCTGCCGGCTATTTGTTCCGTCCTTTGGAACATGGAGCTCATGTTGTTGTTGAATCTGCAACAAAATGGATTGGGGGTCATGGTACCAGCATTGGCGGTGTAATAGTTGACGGAGGAAACTACAACTGGGGCAATGGAAAGTTCCCTCAGTTTACAGAACCTTCTGAAGGTTACCACGGCCTTGTATTTAACGATGTATTTGGCAGCAATGGTCCTTTTGGAAATATCCAGTTCGCCATCCGTGCCCGGGTAGAAGGATTAAGAGACTTTGGTCCGGCCCTATCTCCTTTCAATTCATTTCTATTAATTCAGGGACTGGAAACTTTATCCCTTCGGGTACAGCGTCATGTAGACAATACCTTAGCTTTAGCTGCCTGGCTGGAAAATCACCCTTCAGTAGCCAAGGTGAATTACCCGGGACTGGAAAGCAGCCCTTATCATGCCAATGCAAAAAAATACCTTAAACATGGGTTTGGCGCAGTACTTTCTTTTGAGCTAAAAGGCAGTAAAGAGGATGTAACAGCGGTGGTAGACAATCTTAAACTGGTAAGTCATCTGGCAAATGTTGGAGACGCAAAAACATTGATCATACAACCCTCTGCAACCACTCACCAACAATTAAGTGAAGCTGAACAGGAAGCTGCAGGTGTAAGTGCTACACTTTTACGTGTTTCTGTAGGTATAGAGCACATAGATGATATCAAAGCCGATTTTGAGCAGGCTTTCAGTAAAATTAATCCGTAATACCCTGCTTAAAATCAACAAACAAAACAAGATGAGTACAACGAACACCTATAATTATACAAAGCTTTTTAAACTGGAGAGTGGTAAAAAGCTCCGCGGTTTACAGATCGCCTATCATACTTATGGCAAATTAAATGCGAAGAAAGATAACGTGATCTGGGCTTGCCATGCCCTTACTGCGAATGCAGATGTGCTGGACTGGTGGAAGGGTTTATTTGGAAGTAATGCACTGTTTAATCCTGAAGAACACTTTATTGTTTGTGCAAATGTAATCGGCTCTCATTACGGCACTACCAACCCTTTAAGTACCAACCCTGCAACCGGCCTGCCCTATTATCTGGCATTTCCGGAATTTACCATACGGGATTTCGTAAAAGCTCACCAGCTTCTGGCTGATCATTTGGGAATTCATGAACTGAAAGTACTGATTGGTGGTTCATTGGGTGGACAGCAAGCATTGGAGTGGGCAATTTCAGAACCTAATAAAATAGAAAACCTGATCCTGGTAGCCACCAATGCCGTACATTCACCATGGGGAATCGCCTTTAATGAAAGTCAGCGCCTGGCCATTAGTGCAGACCGTACTTTTTACGCACAACAGCCAGAAGGTGGACTAAAAGGCCTCAAAGTAGCAAGAAGTATTGCTTTATTATCTTACAGGACTTATGATGCCTACGCTTCTACTCAATTGGAAAGCGTAAATGACAAAACAACTGGTTTCAGGGCTTCCTCTTACCAAAACTATCAGGGAGAAAAACTTTGTAAACGTTTCAATGCCTATAGTTACTGGTACCTGAGCAAAGCCATGGACAGCCATAATGTTGGCCGTGGCAGAAAGAGCATTGCCGACGCCTTAAACGATGTAAAGGCAAACACATTGGTTATTGGTGTGGAAAATGATGTATTGTTTCCGCTCAATGAACAGAAATTCCTTGGTGATCATATTAAAGGAGCAGAATTTCACAGCATTAATTCAGCATATGGCCATGATGGCTTTTTAATAGAGACCGATACTTTAACAAATGTTATCGGCAATTTTTTAAAGGAAAGTATAAATAAAAAAATAATTAAACTACATAAAACAGCATAGATGAGTAAGAAGCTTAAAATTGGATTATTTGGTTTTGGAGTGGTTGGACAGGGACTGCACGACATTATTAAAGGACAAGACCTTAATCTGGAAATTATAAAGATTGCCATTAAAAACCCGGACAAAAAAAGGAATCTGGATGCCCGCCTGTTTACAACAGACCACAATGAATTACTGGACAATCCGGAAATCAATACTATAGTTGAATTAATTGATGATGCAGAAGTTGCTTTCAATATTGTAAAAAGAGCATTAACCTCTGGAAAACATGTAGTTTCAGCTAATAAAAAAATGATTGCCAATAACCTGGCAGAATTGGTTGAACTACAGGAAAAATACGGAGCATCTTTGTTGTATGAAGGTGCTGTATGCGGAAGTATCCCAATCATCAGAAACCTGGAAGAATATTATGACAATGAATTACTACATGGCATCAGTGGTATTTTCAATGGCTCATCTAACTATATTCTATCCAAGATCTTTAATGAAGGATTGGATTACAATGTTGCTTTAAAGCAAGCGCAGGATCTTGGTTTTGCTGAAACTGATCCAATTCTGGACGTAGGAGGTTATGATCCTAAGTTTAAACTGGCTATTGCCACAGCACATGCTTATGGCTTGTTCATTGATCCGGATAAAATATTAAACGTAGGTATTCAGCACCTTTCTGCCAATGATATTAATTACGCAAGGGAAAAGAATTTCAAAATAAAATTAGTCCCTACTGCAAGAAAGATCAGCACACGTCAAATCATAACTTATGTATTGCCAAAATTTGTAAAGTCTGACGATTTCCTGTTTAACGTAGAGAATGAATACAACGGAGTAACTGTACAAGCGGCATTTGCAGATAAACAATTCTTTTTTGGTAAAGGGGCAGGTGGTCATCCTACCGGTGCCGCAGTCTTGTCCGATATTGCAGCTTTACGTTATGGCTATAAGTACGAATATAAAAAGTATAACCAGCACAATGGTTTAAGCCACACCGATAATGTAAATATTGAAGTCTATATCCGTTATGTACATGAATACACTATTGAAAAGCTGAAAATCGAAAATATTGTGGAACGTTTCTCACGCGAGGATTATAAATATGTCATCGGAAGTGTGAGCCTGAAAGATTTACTGGCAAACAGAGAATTGCTGCAACAAAAAGACATCTTTATCGCACATACAGGAAAGTACAACTATACAGAGCAGCAAATCAAGGCTGTTGCTGAAGAAGAAGCCGCTGTGCATTAAGTTAATTACATTTTTAGTTTTTGTTTTGATAAAAAAAGGCCCTTCACGAGTGTGAAGGGCCTTTCTGATTATTGATATTTCTTATATTTCACGATTCACATCCCAGTTTTCCAGGTAATCAGCAACGCGTCTAACAAATGAGCCCCCTAATGCACCATCTACAACTCTATGATCATAGGATAAGGATAAGAACATCATATGACGGATCGCAATCACATCGCCAAATTCTGTTTCCAGTACAGCTGGTTTCTTTTTGATCGCACCAACGGCCAATATTGCAACCTGAGGTTGGTTAATAATTGGTGTGCCCATTACATTACCAAACGAACCTACATTGGTTAAGGTAAATGTTCCATTTTGAGTTTCATCTGGTTTCAGTTTTGAAATACGCGCACGATTGGCCAAATCATTGACAGATTTAGTCAATCCAACCAGGTTCAGCTGATCTGCATTTTTGATCACAGGAACGATAAGGTTACCACTTGGAAGAGCAGCCGCCATTCCAATATTAATATCTCTTTTTTTAATGATCTGATTTCCGTTAACGGTTACATTGATCATTGGAAAATCTTTAATTGCTTTAGCTACAGCTTCTACAAAGATTGGCGTAAAAGTGATCTTTTCGTTCTCTCGTTTTTCAAAATTCTTTTTCACTTTTTCTCTCCAGAGCACCATATTGGTCACATCCGCCTCCACAAAGGAAGTAACATGAGGTGAAGTTTGTTTACTCATCACCATATGTTCAGCAATAAGTTTGCGCATCCTGTCCATTTCCAGAATCTCGTCGCCACCACTCACACTATTCACAGGTGCAGGTTTAGGCGCTGTAACCGCAGGTGTAACTTCAGTTTTTGATGAAGGAGCTGCTGGCGCAGAAGCCTGGTGTTGTATGCCTCCTCTACTGGCTTGAATATAGTTCAACAAGTCATCTTTGGTTAAACGCCCGTCAGCACCGCTGCCTTTAATTGTATTTAATTCATCCAGGCTAATGTTTTCCTGCGAGGCTATGCTCTTCACAAGAGGAGAATAAAAACGATCAGAACTTTGATAATCAACAACCGCAGTTGCAGATGGCAATTGTTCTGTTCCTGGAATATTCTCTATAATCTCTTCCAGCGTATCTTCTGCGATTTTTTCCTCTACTGGCGAAGAAGAAACTGCGGCAGCATCGGTTTCAATAATAGCAATAACTGCGCCCACCTGTACAACCTCATCCTCCTTAAATAACTGTTTAACCAGTTTACCTGCAACTGGCGACGGTACCTCTGAATCTACTTTATCAGTAGCAATTTCCAATATTGTGTCATCCAGCTGTATCATATCACCGGGTTGTTTAACCCATTTAATAATGGTTGCTTCTGCAACGCTCTCCCCCATTTTGGGTAACAGTAATTCGTATTGAGCCATTTTGGTTTACAGTAAATTTAAAATTCGGTATCCGCTGCAAAAGTAAATCTTTTTGAACACTTAATGATAGTTAACTTTGAATTCAATCTCATTTATTCTACAAATCAGACCTATTGCAGACTTTTATTTGGAAGATTCTGCCTTTACCCGAGTGAACAGCATATTCAATGCTGCAATGGCAGACCGCTCTATATTTTGCGCGCGTTTATTTCCAAAATTAAAAACTTTAGCCTCTGCACCATTCTTACTTGCCACTGCAATCCATACGGTACCGACTGGTTTATCGGGTGTACCGCCATCGGGACCCGCTATGCCACTTACAGCAACAGCATAATCTGTTTTAAAGTGTTTTACAGCTCCTTCAGCCATTTCTTTTACAGTCTGCTCACTCACTGCCCCGAAATCATTCAAGGTCGTTTTCTGAACCCCTAAAACAGATTCCTTTAATTCATAAGAATAGGTAACCGCTCCACCCTCATATACCTTTGAACAGCCAGGATGCTGTGTAATCAGATGAGCAATATAACCACCAGTGCAACTTTCTGCTGTGGATAAGGTAAGTTTCTTAGCCTCCATAAGATCAAGCAAAGCTTTTTCCAAGGGTACATCCTCATCAATAACAACAAAAGGCTTAACTTTTTGTATAATCAGATCAGCATAATGATCAACCTCGTGTTTTAAAGCCAGTTCATTTTCTCCCGAAGCACTAAGTCTTAAACGAACCTGCCCTAGTCTGGGCAAATAGGCCAGCTTAATTGCCGCTGGAAGGCTATCCTCTATTTCTTCTATTTCCTGCGCAAGAAAAGACTCTCCTATATTGGCGGTTAAAATTGTTTTGTGGTAAATTACCGGTAATTTAAACGATTTCTTTAACCTGGGAAGGATTTCATCCTCCATTAAGTACATCATCTCAAAAGGTACACCAGGCATAGACAAAAATATGTCTCCATGATCTTCAAACCACATACAAGGTGCAGTTCCGTTTTTATTTTTGATCACTGTACAGCCATCCGGAACATCCGCCTGTTTTCTGTTCACTTCCAGCATAGGCCGTTTAAACCGTTCAAAAATACCCTCCACATGCTTTAAGGTTTCTTCATCTCTTCTGAAACCCATTTTAAAATACCGGGCCCTGTCTCTTATACACAGCTGACGCTGCCGACGAACGTTAGCCGGTGTATGTCTCGGTGGGGGCCCGAGCATTATAAAGGTGGGGGGGGGGGGGGGGGGGGGGGGGGGGGGGGGGGGG
>NZ_JAELTV010000099.1 GCF_016429005.1 Pedobacter sp. ASV19 | reverse complement strand
GCTTAGCGCTATTGCTCTGAGATTATATCCTGGGAAGGTAATTTCTTATGCTCAATACCAGCAGGGACGGGCTATAAATGTATTTTTAAAGCAGCCGAATGAAAAAGGCAGGAGAGGCGGTGGTACGACTTTAAAAATAAATCCTTATAGCGGAGAGGTTCTTAAAGCAGAGGTGCGTAAAAAAGGAGAAACTGATTTCTTTAGGTTTGTATTAAACGGTCACCGGTTTTTGTGGATGCCTTATGCTATTGGAAGGCCAATTGTAAATTATGGGACTATGGTTTTTGTTGTTTTGCTGATTACAGGACTGATCTGGTGGTACCCAAAGAAGTGGAACAAAAGCACAAGAGACAAGAGCTTTAAGATTAAATGGGGTGCATCCTTTAAAAGAGTAAACCTGGATCTTCATAATGTGCTTGGTTTCTATTCCTTGCTTTTTTTACTTGCTATTGCGTTGACCGGGAGGGTGTATGGGATTAACTGGTACAGCGAAGGTTTGTATTGGGTAACTACAGGTGGAGAAAAGATGGCTAAATTCAGGGATTTGAAATCAGATACGCTTCAGGTTAGAAAACTGTATAGCCCGGAGCAATCTATGGACATTGCCTGGAACAAGGTTATAGCCAAACATCCAAAATCTCAGGGTTTTTATTATTCGTATCCTGATACTGCTGAGAAAAAAGCGACCATTGACATTACGGTTTATCCAACTGCTGGTCAGTTTTATAATAGCCAGGGATATACCTTTGACCAGCATAGCTTAATAGAACTAAAACGCAAGGATATCTATTCTACACCATATGCTAGTGCTGGCTTTGGAGGAAAATTAAGGAAAATGAATTATGACATCCATGTAGGGAGTATTCTGGGTTTTCCTGGTAAGGTACTGGCTTTTTTATGCTCGTTGATTGGTGCCTCGTTACCTATAACCGGTTTTTTGATCTGGTATGGACGCAAGTTCAAGAAGAAGCACCGTAAGGTCTGATTTAGAGATGTTAAAGTACCGAAGGTCAGCAAGTGCTGGCCTTCGGTATAATGAAAAAGGATGACTAAACAGATTTAGGGCTTCTTTGTTACGGTAGGAATGCGGATGGTGACTGTAAAGGTACCAGGAGCAAAGACTTTGAAATCAAAGAATACAGGGTTCACATTTCTATTCTCCACTACAAAATTTCCTGGAATACGATAATAATTTCCGGTTCCGTTATTTCCATCTTTAATTGGAAAACCATTTGGGAGTTCGATAAATCCCCATTCCAATCCGGTTGCTGTTTTTATTGTTGGGTAATAAGGATTCATCTGGGCAAAATTTCCCCGATCTCCCCTGGTAATCACCTGACCTTGTGCCGGATTGAAAAAAGCACCATTTTTGTCTGTGAATCTGAAGATGATCTTATTTGGTCCTGATTTGTCATAGTCTACTGTAATGGGTAAAAAAGCACTACTGGTAAAACCAGTTTCGGCACCAAGATCAGAGGTGGTGTAAAATGGGCTGTTGGAGATTGTATAATTGGCTTTTGACGTAATTTGAATGGTACAGGCATTGTTGATGGTCCTGATACCATTTACATTGCTCACCTCCACATCAATAGTATACCTGCCGGTATCAATGTTTGCTGTGGCCTGCGATAAGGCAATCCTGCCGCCAATTTCTCCAACGCTTAAGGCAACTGCGGGTTTGAGTACGATCTTTTTATTGACCAGTTCGATTGTAGAATCTGCTGCTGTGATCTGCCCGTTGAATTGTTTGATGACATATTCTTTTAGCAATTCTGGTGCATTTTTTCCTGTAGTTAGGTTTCTTACTGCGAGGAGTTTCACATGGACTGGACCTGTCGTTCCATCCAGTTCTAATGAATTAGAAGTGGTTACATTTCCCTGGGTCGCGATTAAAGGATTTGGGGTATAATACATGTAATCGCTGATAAATCCCTTCTCTATTTTTTTACAGCCATACACCAGTAGTGCGGTAATGGTGCATAAATAAGCACATAGTGCAATATGTTTTTTTCTCATGATGTGTTTGTCTATTGATAAACTGAATGCATTTAGAACCTGATGAAAGTATGCTGGTTGTTCAGCACATGCAGTACACCGCCCGTTGATGGTTCAATGCCTGTTGTCTGGCATTGGGCCTTGATGTCTGAAGTCGGGTCGTCTGCAGGCAAAGTTGATCCTGGTGGGTCTAATGCTCCGCGGACCCTGATATAATACAAATAGTAAATTGGTGCGGAAGACCAAGCCCCAGAGGCCTTAGGTTGTAATATGCGCTGGATTGCAGTTTTTGTATTGGCCGCATTGTTTGCCATTGCCGCCTGTTCTGGTGTTGTCATCAGCTCCACACGAGATTTGACCATATATATCCTTAAAGAATCGGCGGTGATGTCTTTATACATATCATCTAAAGTGTATTTTCCGTTTTCATCTTCTTGCAATATGGAATCTCTTTTTACTTTAAGGTATTTGTTAATGGAATAGTTTGTGGGCGCAAAGAAAGTTGCTGCACCATTGACTTCTTCTTTCAGATTATAATGATCAATAACCATGATCAGGGTATCAAAGAGGTGATATTTATGTTGTTTTAAATAGTCATAAGTGCTCAGGGAGCTTTTGGGATCGCTTAAACCGCCATCTGTCAGATAACTGCTCTTTTTGCAGCTAAAAAAACAAGTTAGTGCAAGAGCACAGGCCAGTAGGTATATGGATTTGGTTTTCATAGGATTACATTTTAGAACGCCAGTAAGGGGTTTGGGTTAGTTTTTTGTTAATGCTCATCAAAGCGGGATCCAGTGGCCAGTAATATTTTCCAGCATTGAAATCACCCTGGCTCATCTTATCGTCGCCAAATTTCATAATTCCGGTTTTGCGGCCGAGTCTGACCAGGTCATAAAAACGATGGCCCTCCAGAAACAGCTCCCGCCCGCGTTCATCAATAATCCCTTCAAAAAGATTGTCGTTTGTTCCGTCCCAACTGTTAAGACCAGCTTCGGCTCTTACTTCATTTAAATAGGTTTTTGCCTCACTGTATTGGCCTAATGCGGCAAGGGCTTCTGCTTTTAGCAGGGTAATGTCGGCAAGGCGGAAAATGATCATATTATTGTGGGCAACACCAAAGGTTACATTTTGTCCGCTCGTGTAGGTGATGTTGCTGTATTTGATACATATGGGATCTGTTGTACTGGTCAAAGCAAAAGCTTTTTGGAACCTCAGGTCCTGACTGTCATTGTTAAACAAACTGCTCAATGTATTTTGATTGATGATAAAGAGGGCATTTCCTGTATTTGTAGTCAGGTAGGGACTTTTTAGCGTATAGAAAGATATTCCGGTTGTGTTACCTTCATTTTCATCACTTTGCGCAATTTCAAAAATACCTTCTGCAGATTTGCCTTTGAAAATATTCAAATAGCTGGCACGGTTCTCATATTGATAATATTTCCTATCCAGAATTGCGGATGCGGCCGTATTGCAATTGGCATAATCTCCCTGCCAGGCATATAGGTGGGCAAGAAGTGCATATGCTGCTCCTTTATTGGCTCTTACCGCCCGATTGTTTGCATTTGAATAGTCCCAGTTCAACAAACTTATGGCCATATTAACATCCTTGATGCATTGTTTTAAAATCTCGTTTTGCGGGCTTCTTGGAAGGTCCACTGCCTCTGTAATATTTACAGATTCAACCACCAGCGGAACGTCTCCCCAGATTCTGGCCATATAGAAATAATTGAAAGCCCTTAAAAAATAGGCTTCACCAAGAAAGTTGTTCTTTGCAGCAACAGAAGAAAACTGATCATCGGTCATTTTGCCAATAAACTGAATACAGCGGTTGCTTTGATCAATAGTCCTATAAAAAAGATCATAGCGTCTTAATCTCATCATCCGATCCCCGGTTTCAGCAAAGGGAACAGAAACTGACCAGTTGATCTTTGATACATCTCCCAGGCGGTATTCATTGGTGTTGTATTCATCCGTTGGTAAATCCCCATAAGCATAAAAGGCCATTCCATTGGTGTTCAGGCTGGCTCTTAATAAAGCGTAAGCGGAGGCTACACCTTTGTCTGCGTCACTTTCATTGCGCCAGAAGGTCTGATCAGTAGAAACACTGATGGGTTTTTCGTCTAAAAATTTTTTGCAGGAAAGTAGAGCTGTGACCAATAGTAAACAGCTTACATGTATCATTAACTTTTTCATATCTATTTTCATTAAAAGGTTAAATCCAGTCCAAAGGTGTATTTCTTAGGGATTGGGTAATCATTTCCGCTAGAATAGCCGGTAATCTCTACAGCCTCTGGATCAGGAACGGTAGACCTGGACCATATTTTAACATTATCCATCATGCCATACACCCTGATAGATCTAATGCCAATTCTCCTGGTGTACTTTTCTGGGATGGTGTATCCCAACCTGATATTTTTGACCCTGATAAAACTGGCGTCTTCTATGAACAAACTTTGTCCTATATGCCATTTGTCTACTTTATTGGTAATCAAACCTGGATATTTTGCAATATCGCCGGGCTGGCTCCAAAAGTCAGAAACGTTAAAGTTTGAAGCAGGACCGGATGATCCTCCCCATATCTGATAGGGATTGTCTGTTCCTGCGTCTTGAAGTTTATCTGAAAGGTAGCCATTGCGTAATTTCCTTCCTGAAATAAAAGTTACCAGAACGTCGAGAGTGAAACCCTTATAAGAAAATGAGTTGGTTAATCCTCCAGTAATGTCTGGATTCGGATTGCCATAAGAAACCAGATCATTATAATCGATATTATAGTCTCCGTTTTGATCTACACGTGCCGGATCACCAGCGCTAAACTGGGAGCCACCAAACTGCGTAATCCTTTTACCTGTTAAGGGATCTACCGGTACATCGGAGTCTCTTGAATAAACACCTCTTACATCCCATACTTTATAAGTGAAAAGGGGCTCACCAACACTTAAGGTTTGCTGCATCCATGGGGGGCCAAATGTAAAATCCCGACCACCATTGGGTAGTTTAGTAATATAGTTTTTGTTGTAGGCAATATTGAAGTTTGTATTCCATTGCAGTTTAGACTTTTCTGAAAGATTACGGGTATTTATACTGAATTCAATTCCACTGTTGCGGAGATTTACATAATTATTAGAAGTTAGTGAATAGCCGGTAGTAAGGGGTACAGCCACATCAAATACTTTATTTTTGGAATCCCTGATATAATAATCTGCAGTTAAAGAGATCCGGTCATTGAACAATCCAAGGTCAATTCCAAAGTTGGCTTGCGGGCTTCTTTCCCAGGTAATGCTGGTTGCAGAAGAGGGCCTTGTATAATCCGGATAGATGACTTGTGTACCGTTGTAAGTGGTTTGCGAACCGAGTTGACCATTACCTAGTACTGAACCATCATAGCTGGAGTTTGATATTAGTGATTGGTATTGAGCATAATATGCGCCCGGGTCATTTCCTGTGATTCCATAGCTTCCTCTGAATTTGAGGTAAGAGATTACTTTTTTTAGGGGTTCAAAGAATTTTTCTTCAGAAATGTTCCAACCTGCAGAGAGAGATGGGAAAGAACCCCATTGGCTGGATGTACTGTATCTTGAAGAAGCATCGGCACGATAAACGGCTTGCAATAGGTAACGGCTCTTGTAATCATATATAAAGCTTCCCATCCAGGACAAGCGGGAGCGCTTTTCAATCACATTACTGGCAAATAGGTTTGCCCCGGAGGCAATTCCATTCACCGTTTTCACCGCATCAGAGTTGCCTACACTACTGCTATAGCTGCTGTTGTTCACATTTTTTTCCATCCCCTGGAGCAGGATCAGGTTAAAGTTGTGTCCACTTTTTAAAGACTTGTTATAATTCAGTGTATTTTCCAGTTCCCAGCGGTTACCTTGATAAATCCAACCGTAAGCTTCATTAAGGCCGCTGTTGCTTAACAGGCCCGGTTTAAAATAGCTACGGGTATTGTTGTTGATGTTGTAAGAAATGGTACTTTTTAAATTTAGCCCGGGCATAATAGTGTATTGTGCAGAGGTATTTCCATTAATGCTGGTAGTTTTATCATCATCCATCAATTGGTCATACCGCCCGGTATATAACTCTTCTTCAGCTTTTCCGATTTTCCAGAAAGAAGAAGGAAATCCCCAGGTTGTAAATGGATATTTATTCTGATCGCCCTGGCCATGTTTGGCGGTTGTTAAGCCAACAAACAAATTGGTTTGGATTTGAAGGGATTTAGCTGGGCTAACCTGTAAAAATAACCTGGGTGTAACACGCTGTATCCCATAGCCCTTCATTACCCCATCTTCTGAATAACGGTTAAAAGAGAACCGGTAAGAATAGTCTTCTTTAGCAGCGGCAATACTGGCGTCAACATTACTGATCAGACCTGTCTGAAGAAACAGACCCTGCCAGTCGGTATTGTTGTTAAATGCTGAATTTAAACTATCTGTAAGCATCATGCTCAAATTACCCAGACTCTGGTAATTTGCGTTGCCACCGTAGAGCAGGTCCATTTTGAGCCTTCTTTCTGCGGTTCCTGTTTGTATGGGCTTTAAAGCAGGCTTATTGGCAATACCGAAATAGGTAGAAAGTCTGATTTGCGGTGGTGCCCCCAGTGCGGCATGTTTTGTTTTTACAATGATTACGCCGTTTGCCGCCCGGGCTCCATAAACGGCAGATGCAGAGGCATCCTTTAATATGTCTACAGATTCAATATCATTGGGATTAATGGCTTGAAGGGGGCTGCTGCCGTAAGCCGAATTGATATCGTTTACGTCATAAATAATCCCGTCAATCACATATAGTGGCGCACTGTTTTGCCCAAAGTTGACATTACTGGCCCCTCTGATGTTCACGATGGTGTTCCCACCCGGTTCGCCGGAAGTACTTAATACGTTTAATCCAGCTACCCGTCCTTGTAACATAGCATCAAAAGTAGAGTAGGGGGTGTTTTCAAAATCTTTACCTTTCACCGTTGCAATAGCTCCGGCGGTTTTCTTTCGTTGTACATTCTGATAACCAACCAGCACCACATCTTCCAGCATATTTTCATCTTCAGTTAGCTGGACACTTAAACTGGTATTGTTACCTATAGGGACTTCTTTGGACTTGTAGCCCACCAGGCTAAATCTCGCAACTGCGCTTTGATCTGGCTTGACTATTAAAGAAAATTTACCGGAACCATCTGTAATTGTTCCAGTAGTTGTTCCTTTCAGTTTAATGGTAACGCCGGGTAAAGGCAGGTTACTTTTGTCTGTTACCATTCCGGTAACTTTGGTTTGGCCGTAAGCAAGCCACGGGATCATCAGAAAGAAAATCCAGAACAACTTACTTAAAGATAGGGTAAGTTTCACATTCATAATTTGGTTGGTTTTTATAATCGTTGTGTTGACGTTTATAAAATTAGTGTTGTGACTTTCCCTCTATTCAGTAGATTTTATCTAATATCAGTCATTTTTTAACCTGATTCGGTTAAGTTGTGTTGTGGTAAAATAAAATATGGGTATTTATAGTTGTTGCCATCAAATGTTTTTGTATGTATGCTGTTGTATAATTTGTGAAATAGAAGTAATCCAGGATATTAAACATAGATTATTGGTTAATATTCTGCTGGTTTAAATTAATAACCGATTATTTTACAGACAAATAAATGAGCAGATTTACGGATATGGCCTATCCCAAAAGTTTACCCTATATTATTGCTAATGAAGCCGCCGAACGTTTTAGTTTCTATGGTATGCGGTCCATTTTAACCACCTTTCTGGTTGTGCAGTTTTTTAATCCAGCGTTAAATCCTTCTTTACAAGGTGTTGCTGAGGCACGAGCCAATGAGGCTACGCATTTTTTTGTATCATTGGCTTATGCAGTTCCTTTTCTGGGCGCTGTTGCTGCTGATTGGTTTTTTGGAAAATATAAAGTTATTCTTTGGATATCGATCCTGTATTGTTTTGGACATCTGATCCTCTCCATGTTTGAGAATGACTTTGACGTATTCAGAATCGGACTGGTTTTAATCGCAATAGGGGCTGGAGGTATAAAATCTTGTGTATCGGCCAATGTGGGAGATCAGTTCAATGCAGAGAATAAGCATTTGCTTACGAAGGTTTACGGATGGTTTTACTTCAGTATCAATGCGGGGTCTGCCATTTCCACACTAGTAATTCCTTTGGTTTATGCGGCTTATGGCCCTAAATGGGCATTTGGAATTCCAGGGATTTTGATGGCAGTGTCTACATTGATTTTTTACTCGGGCCGTAAAACTTATGTTCGTGTTCCTCCTGCCGGGATAAAAAAGGATAATTTTCTTTTTATTTCCGTCTATTCCCTTGTCTACTTTTATAAACGGAAACCTGGTACCTCATTACTGGATGTTGCTAAAGAAAAATTTAGTCCGGAGAAAGTCGAAGACATCAAAGCTGCATACCGGGTGATCGGGATTTTTAGTTTCATTCCACTGTTTTGGGCCATGTGGGATCAGAACCTTTCTGAATGGGTCTTGCAGGCTGGAAAGCTGGATAGGCATATTCTAGGTTACGAACTGTTGCCACAGCAGGTACAGACTGTAAATCCGTTCTTCCTGTTGTTGTTGATCCCGGTCTTTAATTATGGTATCTACCCCTTCTTTGAGCGTAGAGGTATAAAGACAAGTCCTTTAAGACGAATAGGTGCAGGACTCATATTGATGGTCATTTCTTTTGTGGTTATTGCCATTTTGCAGGGTGCTATTGATAAGGGACTTAGCCCTTCTATCTGGTGGCAGGTTCTGGCGTATTTTATTTTGGCTGCTGCAGAGGTGATGGTGTCTGTGACCTGTCTTGAATATGCTTACACTCATGCGCCAGCCTCTATGAAAAGTACCATGGGTGCGGTATGGTTGCTTACTATAGCTGTCGGAAATGTTTTTACGGCCCTGGTAAACCGCAGCATTTCCAATCAAGGCTTTTTCTCCTCTTTTCAGGGAGCGAGTTATTATTGGCTTTTTGTTGGATTAATGCTGGTATTGATCCTGATCTATCTGGTTGTTTCTCCGAGAATAAAAGAACAAAGTTATCTGCATCAGTAAATTTGGCATATTCTTTAAAATGCCTGTTATGAGGCAATATGTTGTTGCTATTGGTTAAAATTTGGTATGCTGAAAGCTCTTCATTCAAATACATTTGAATATCCTTAAACTTAGACCTAACCACACAATGAAACCGAATCGCTGGCTACTTCTTCTATCCATGTTCCCCTTGGTTATATATGCTCAGAAAAAAGATTATCCTATACAGCCTGTTGCTTTTACACATGTGCATGTAAATGATGCTTTCTGGGCACCAAAAATGGAAATAAATGCAGAAGTGACCATTCCGTATACGCTGCAGCAATGTAAAATGGATGGCAGGATCGATAATTTTCTGCGTGCATCGAAGACGATCCCCGGAGATAAATTAAGTGCTTTTCCATTTGATGATACTGATATTTATAAAGTGATAGAAGGTGCTTCTTATGCGATGCAAGTGAAAGCAGATCCTGCTTTGGATAAATATGTGGATTCCCTGATCACTATTATAGGGAAAGCCCAGGAAAAAGAGGGCTACCTCTATACTTTTCGTACCGTACACGCAGCAAAGCCTCACGATTGGGTAGGATCTAAACGCTGGGAAAAGGAAGAAGAATTGAGTCATGAGTTGTATAATTCTGGCCATTTGTTTGAATCTGCTGCAGCGCACTACCAGGCGACGGGAAAGAAAACATTACTGAATATTGCCATTAGAAATGCAGATCTGCTGGTGAAGGATTTTGGTTATGGTAAGGAAGAAAAATACCCTGGGCATCAGGTAGTGGAGATTGGTCTGGTCAAATTATACCGGATAACCGGAAATGAAAAATACTTACAACTGGCTAAGTTCTTTCTCGATGTACGGGGTCCAAAAGGAGATGCTTACAACCAGGCCCAGGCAAAAGTTGTAGACCAGCATGAAGCCGTAGGACATGCGGTAAGGGCAACCTATATGTATACAGGTATGGCAGACGTAGCGGCCATTACCGGCGACCAGAAATACCTCCATGCCATTGATGATATTTGGAATGATGTGGTAAACAAAAAACTATATATTACAGGTGGAATTGGAGCAACGGGAGCAGGTGAAGCTTTTGGGGCTGCTTACCAATTGCCAAATATGTCGGCGTATGCAGAAACCTGTGCAGCTATTGCTAATATCTATTGGAACAGCCGGATGTTCCAGCTCCATGGTGATTCCAAATATATAGATGTACTGGAACGCACGCTCTACAACGGATTGCTTTCCGGGGTTTCCCTTTCGGGAGATCGCTTCTTTTATCCAAATCCGCTTGCTTCCATGCACCAGCACCAGCGAAGTGCCTGGTTTAGCTGTGCCTGTTGTATTTCCAACATGACCCGTTTTTTACCTTCAGTTCCAGGTTATGTCTATGCGCAGAATGATAACAATCTATACGTAAATCTCTTCATGAGCAACAACAGTGAAGTTAAATTGCCTGTGGCGAAAGTGAACATTGCGCAGAGCACTGATTATCCATGGAAGGGAAACGTAGATATTCAAATAAATCCGGAACGGGATGCTAAATTTGCCCTCCATATCCGTATTCCTGGCTGGGCAGGAATGGAACCGGTACCAGGAACATTATATCGTTTTGCTGATGGTAATGTTTACACGGCAGCACTTTCCTTAAATGGTAAACCACTTCAATATGATCTGGTTAAAGGTTATGCTGTTATAGACCGTATCTGGAAAAAAGGGGACAGGCTTACTTTAGACGTTCCAATGGAAGTCCGCAAAGTTCTTGCAAATGACAAGGTTAAAGACGATAAGGGCCGTTTTGCTTTTCAGCGCGGTCCCATTGTGTATTGCCTGGAAGGCCCAGACAATAGAGATAGTGTAGTGCAGGATATTCTGGTTGATAAAAATGCAATACCTTCTATGGCCTTTAAACCCAATATGCTCAATGGCATAGAGCTGTTAACGGTTAGTGGAACCAGTACCAGCAGACAGGTAAATAGTGATGAACTGATCAAGGTAAACCAGGAAGTAAGAGCAATTCCTTATTACGCCTGGGCCAACCGGGGGCCAAGTGAAATGGCAGTCTGGATTCCTTATCAGGAATCGGCTTCAAGACCAAGACCTGCAGCAACTATTGCCTCTAAAAGTAAAGTGTCTGGTTCATTGAGAAATAAACAATTGCTGGTTGCTGTTAAAGATCAATATGAGCCAGCAGACTCAAAAGACACCAATTATCCATATTTACATTGGTGGCCAAAAAAGGATTCACAGGAATATTTGCAATATGATTTTGACCAGGAGTATCAGGTATCCCAGTCGCAGGTGTATTGGTATGATGATGGGCCCTGGGGTGGATGCAGAATTCCGGAAAACTATAAAGTCCTTTACCTAAAAGATGGACAATGGATTCCAGTAGAATCTGTGAATGCATATACGATAGAAAAAGATAAATTTAATACTATGAATTTTAAACCTGTTAAAACCAAAAGTCTGAAGCTGGAGGTACAACTTCCAAAGGAAAATTCTTCAGGGATTCATGAATGGGTAGTTAAATAGAAAGTTATAATTATAAAACAATAAACGTCGCCTTGACTTTTATTTGTTTTTGCTATATTGGCCTTCAAATAACAGGCCATTGTTATTTGAAGACCAATATAAACCCTATCCTGATTAGCCGATGAACTTGAAGTTTCTCTGCGCTCTGATTATATTCAGCGCACTTTCCGTTTCCGTTTCAAATATAACAGCACAAAGCGCTGTAAAAAAGCAAGATAACCTTCTTGTCCAAAAATTACCTTCTAAAAAAGAAGTGCGCCTTAAAATCAATTTGGCCAATGCATATTGGCAGAAAAATCATCAGCCACAAACCAGAGCTTTTTGGGATGAGGCTGCTTACCAGACTGGAAATATGGAAGCATTTGCCCTGACTGGTAAAAAGGCTTACAGAGCTTATGCTGAGGCCTGGGCAAAGCACAATCAATGGATGGGCGCAAAGTCTTTGAAACCATCAGAATGGAAATATAACTATGGTGAAACGGATGATCATGTCTTATTTGGTGATTGGCAGATTTGTTTTCAAACTTATATTGACTTGTACTTGCTTCAGCCAGAACAATATAAAATAGCCAGGGCCAGGGATGTCATGGAGTACCAAATGAACACTTTGGCTAAGGACTATTGGTGGTGGGCAGATGGGTTGTACATGGTGATGCCCGTTATGACCAAGCTCTACAAAGTAACCGGAAACCTGCAGTATCTGGAGAAGCTCCAAACCTATTTCGAGTATGCAAACAATATCATGTATGATCAGGAAACTGGCTTGTACTATAGAGACGCCAAGTATGTTTACCCGGCGCATAAAAGTACAAATGGAAAAAAAGATTTTTGGGCGAGGGGAGATGGGTGGGTATTTGCGGGGTTAGCCAAAATATTAAAGGATCTTCCTCAAAATGCTCCCAACAGAGAAGAATATCTTCGTAAGTACGTGGGCCTTGCTAAAGCCATTGTGAAATGCCAGCAAAAAGAAGGCTACTGGACCAGGAGTTTACTGGATCCTGAGCATGCTCCCGGACCAGAAACCAGTGGAACGGCCTTTTTTACTTATGGCCTGCTTTGGGGAATTAACCAGGGTTACCTTGAAAAGGAGATATATTTTCCGGTTGCCTTGAGGGGTTGGGAGTATTTGTCTTCATTTGCCCTGCAGGATAGTGGTAAGGTGGGGTATGTACAGCCAATTGGAGAAAAAGCCATACCCGGGCAGGTTGTTGATGCGAATTCTACCGCCAATTTTGGCGTTGGCGCATTTCTGCTGGCAGGTTGCGAGATGTACCGTTTTTTAGAACACTCAAAATAGAATTTTATGAACTCTTTTTACAAAGGCTGTTGTTTAACCTTATGCTTATCCATGCTGCTGGGGGGTAGCATTTTTGGACAGAAAAGAAAAGCACTGAAACCTGTTAGCCCAATTACAGACCGTCAGTTTTGGCTACAAGAAATGGATAAAATGGTCCGGCCAGTCCTTTATAATCTTGCTCAGGACAGCTTGCGTATTCAGATGCCCAAGGTAACCTCTAAAAGAATTGACAATAAAGATCATCGGATTAAAGTAGAATATCTGGAGGTGCTGGGCCGGGTTTTAAGTGGTATAGCTCCCTGGCTGCAGCTGGAAGGAGGAAGCCAGGAGGAAGTGAGACAGAGAGATCAATATCGTCAATGGGCAGTTCAGGGTATAAAAAATGCTCTGGATTCTAATGCTAAAGATTTTATGCGCTTTGACATAGGGGGACAACAGTTGGTAGATGCGTCGTATTTGGCCTACGCCTTTATTCGGGCTCCCTGGCTATGGGAGCATTTGGAAAAGCAGGAAAAGGAAAGGTTGGTGAATTCAATCAAAAGCACACGCCAGTTTAAGCCGGTATTTTCCAACTGGCTACTTTTCTCTGCTATGAATGAAGCTTTCTTGTGCAGGTTTGGTTATGAATGGGATCCTATGCGTGTAGATTATGCTTTGCAGCAAATGGAACAATGGTATGTTGGAGATGGTATGTATACAGATGGAGTGCATTATGCTTATGATTACTATAACAGTTATGTCATTCATCCTTACCTGGCAGCAATAGCCGGCATTATTGGTGGAAAAACCAATGCTTATGATCTCATGTTTGACAAAATAAAGAAACGGAATGAACGCTATGCAATTCTTCAGGAGCGGCTAATCAATACAGACGGCTCTTATCCACCTACTGGAAGGTCTATTGTATACCGAGGAGCAGCCTTTCACCATCTTGCAGATATGGCCTGGCGAAAGGCTTTACCTGTGCAACTGAAACCTGCTCAGGTCCGATGTGCCCTAACAGCGGTGATCCGGAAAACGTTAGAAAGTCCGTCTACCTATAAGAATGGTTGGCTAACCATTGGTCTGTATGGAGAACAACCAGATCTTGCGGATTTCTATAATAATCAGGGCAGTATGTACATCAGCAGTAATATATTTCTGCCTTTGGGGCTTGCTGAAACAGATCCTTTCTGGTCTGCTCCGGCGGAGAAATGGACTGCACAAAAAATATGGTCCGGCGAGGATTTTTCAAATGATCACAGTGTAGACTTAAGATAGATGATGACTAGAATGATGCTATGCCTATGGATCAGTCTCTGTTTTGGTAATTCTGCTTCTGCACAAGGCCATATTAAACTACAACAGGTTTCTGTAGATGGCTGGGCCAATAACTCCGTAAATGTTGTTGTTTTTAGAAAAAATTCACTGGTTACTTATAAAGGAGAACAGTATTGCGCTTTTTATGATCGGGATCAATACGTTGTACTGGCCAAAAGAACATTAAATAGTAGTAAATGGACGCTTTTGCGCAGCTCTTACCAGGGGGATGCTGCCGATGCGCACAAGTCCATCAGTATTATGGTAGACGGGGCAGGATTTCTTCACGTTGCATGGGGGCAGCATAATAATCCCTTAAGCTATGCCAGATCATTAACCGCAGGCTCTCTAATACTTGGCCCAAAGAAGGAAATGCTGGGCAGAAAAGAAACCAAGGTCAGCTATCCTGAATTTCATAAACTACATAATGGTAATCTGATTTTTCTATACAGGGATGGGGGCTCTGGAAACGGGGACCTGGTCATTAATCAGTATAATATTAAAACACAATCCTGGGAAAGAGTACAGGACAACCTTATTGATGGGGAGGGCAAGCGTAATGCCTACTGGCAAATGATCATTGATGCTAAAGGAACAATGCATCTATCGTGGGTATGGCGGGAGAGCCCGGATGTGGCGAGTAATCATGATATGTGTTATGCGCGGTCTGAGGATGGAGGACAGAGCTGGATGAAATCAACAGGGGAACCTTATCAACTGCCTATTCGGGAAGAAAATGCGGAATATGCTTGTAGAATTCCGCAGAACAGTGAGTTGATCAATCAGACTTCTATGGCAACGGATGATTCAGGTCAACCTTATATTGCCAGTTACTGGCGCGAAAAGGGGACAGGAATACCGCAATACCATATCATTTCTAAACAAGATGGCTGTTGGAAAGTACAGGACTTGGCTTTTCGCCATTTAGCCTTCACACTAAGCGGGAGTGGTACGAAACGTATTCCAATTTCAAGACCTCAACTCATTACCTGGAACCGAAAGAAAAAAACGCAGGCAGGACTGATTTTTAGAGATGAGGAAAGAGGAGATAAGATCTCTATGGCCTATACCAATGATCTGGCGCAGCAAAAATGGATAGTAAAGGATCTTACGTCTGGTTCTGTAGGAGATTGGGAACCAACTTTTGATACCGAATTATGGAAGCAGAAAAAGCGACTGGACCTCTTTGTTCAAAAAGTTGTACAAGTTGATGGAGAAGGAAAGGCAGATCATTTGCCTACCGAAATACAGGTGTTAGAATGGGAACCCTATTAAGCAAAAAGAATGTTTTAATGAGCTGGATCGTCCATTTATTGGCTTTCACAGCCGTTGCCCAAAGCTTCTCTGAACGATCAGTGATCAAATATATCGGGCAGGAAAACGGTTTATCCAATAATACAGTGAATTCCTTGTATCAGGATCGGTATGGGTTTTTATGGATGGGCACTTACGATGGCCTGAACCGGTATGATGGCTATGATCTGTCTCTTATACACATCTCCGAGCCCACGAGACAGGCAGCTCTATCTCGTATGCCGTCTTATGCATGAAAAGAGGGGGGGGGGGGGGGGGGGGGGGGGGGGGGGGGGGGGGGGGGGGGGGGGGGGGGGGGGGGGGGGGGGGGGGGGGGGGGGGGGGGGGGGGGGGGGGGGGGGGGGGGGGGGGGGGGGGGGG
>NZ_JAELTV010000999.1 GCF_016429005.1 Pedobacter sp. ASV19 | reverse complement strand
CCCCCTTTTCAATCCCCCGCCCCCCACCGACATCTACACCGGCTAACGTTCGTCGGCAGCGTCAGATGTGTATAAGAGACAGGAGAAATCCTACTGCAAAAGTGGAGATGATTACACTTACTGTGGAAAAGACCATGATGGGCCAGCGCTGTTCCCGGAGATCTTTTAAGTTAATATGTATAGCTCCTGCAAAGAGTAGAAAATTTAACATAGCGCCCATAAGCACCTCGGTAAAATCAACATCCTGAAGCAAGGTTGAAAAGTGTGTAAAGATTTTAGGAAACAGATGGCCAGTAACCACTAAAAGAATAGAGGTCAGCATAGCAATAATCATAATACCAATAGTAGATGGTAGCTTAAGATACCTGAGGTTCAGATAGGCGAAAAAAGAAGCGAGAACAATAAGGACTGAAAAAGAATAGTATAAGTCCATGGAGCAACGGCTATTAAGTAAAAAAATCAATCGATTATCGCAAAATACTAAAATTGGAAGATATTGTTATCTTGCCTTTTTATTTAAGGAGAATGATTATAACC
>NZ_JAELTV010000998.1 GCF_016429005.1 Pedobacter sp. ASV19 | reverse complement strand
TGCTGGTACTGTCGTTCTCCAAAGGGATATGCGGTTCCAAAATAAAAGGTGCTGTATTTCCCCAGACTGTCTGGAACATACAAGCTGATGTTATGGATACTCTGATCAAAAAATTCCAGGATCCAGTTTTTCCGGCTTAAACTATTGTGTTTAATTTTAAACCTGTACCAATATGCGGAACTTAAATTATAATTTTTGGGTGTATAGTTCTTGTTTGGTTTAAATTTAGACGCTATTGATGGTTTCAAAATATCATCAATAGTCAAATTATTGGACTTATCTTCCAGATAATCGATCTCCCCGTAGGAAATAATATGATGGGGCATATGGTCACGAACAGCAACAACTTCCTGCCCAATAAGCCTATGGCTTAACGACAAGATAAAAATCAGAATTAATGTAAAGATTCTAACAGGACTATAAAGTTCGGATAAACGATGACGTTCTGGCATTAATATTAAACTTTGCAAACAATATAATGTATTTAAGTACGAATCATTTCGTTCAGAGTTGGTATATGTATTTTTTGATCTACAAC
>NZ_JAELTV010000997.1 GCF_016429005.1 Pedobacter sp. ASV19 | reverse complement strand
AACTGGAACAGGTAATCGATTTCCGGGTATATCTGTTCACGTTGGTTAAAAATTCTGCTTTTAACCATTTAAAGAAACATAAAGATCGCAATTATATAGGATTAGACGATCTGGAAACACTTCGTCCAGACAACAACACTCCATTTGACCGCCTCATTGAAAAAGAACTTCAGCTCAATTTAAAGAAAGCCATTGATAGGCTGCCACCTAAATGCCAGGTTGTTTACAGGCTAATTAAAAATGAAGGATTTAGCTATAAACAAGTAGCTGAGATCCTGGGCATTTCCACCAATACCATTGAAGGCCATATGACTAATGCGTTAAAAAAGATCACGCAATACATGAAGCATCACTTAAATTCTTAAAAATATTTTCTGTCAGACCGGTGGATCTCCTCCTTTTTATTGTCTCTTCATTGAAACAAACGGAAATCCATGCCCGAAGATATTTTTTTCAGACTGTTAAGCAAGCAACTCGCGGGTGAAGCCAATGAGAAAGAATTGCTTCAATTAAAGGAAATGATTGACCGGAATCCTGAG
>NZ_JAELTV010000996.1 GCF_016429005.1 Pedobacter sp. ASV19 | reverse complement strand
TTTGACGGGAGCGCAGGAAATTCTTAACAAATGCTTTAATCTTTACTGCAGAGGTAAAACGAACTGTATTGCCGTCAATTTGGATGTACTCAAAATCACTTTCTTTATCACCTACAGGCAAGCGGTAAAAACCATTTTTCTGCAGGAAATTGTAAGCATATTCATTCCGGAACTCATAATCTGAACCGGTATATTCTCCGGCTTTATTATAGTTTGCTTTTTTATCCCAGAAGCGATACGGTTTAGCGTCATTCTCAACCAGGACTTTGAAATCGCGTTTTTTATAATGATTAAAATAATCACGAACATCTTTACATGGATTGCCCCTACGGTCTCTGTAACGCATTAGTTCTACAGGCAATTCAATATTAAATATTTCCAGGTATTGCATCGCAAGTTCGTGTGCAGTCCTTTTTCCTGTTTCATCCAGATCAGAAAGCTGGTAGAACTTCTCCACCATGGTCGATATTTTATCATACTGGTGCTGTTCCAGCTTTGCAGATTCACTATTTAACCAGATCACCATATAGCCAGCCAGG
>NZ_JAELTV010000995.1 GCF_016429005.1 Pedobacter sp. ASV19 | reverse complement strand
CAGTTATCCCACATATCGACATGCCATTAAAGTAAACAGACCAGAGGTTTAATTATTAGAAGCTTACAGTAGGATTACCTGATTTTGGCTCTGAAATAGTAAAGGATAATTTTCCATTGAATGGTTCGTGGAAATGGCTGCTATACCAATTGCTAAAATCAGGATCATCATACCTCTTGTCTCCAACCTCGTTGATTATATATAAAGTCGAAGGATAGCCTAACTGTCCTAAGCTGGCCTGATGAATCAGGTAATCTACAAGAATCCTGTCAGTAGGCTTTGGAGCATTATTACAGGATATCATCCCATTTTTATTTACTATTAGATAGTTGACCATTTTTGTGTTTTTTGAAAAGATAAACTTGCTTTGTTCATCTTTAATCAGCCTGAAGCCTCGTATAAGGCTATCAGGAAAAGATATGGTCTTATTTTCACCAACATATAAGTTAACGAACATTATCTCTGTCTCTTATACACATCTGACGCTGCCGACGAACGTTAGCCGGTGTAGGTCTCGGGGGGGGGGGGGGGGGGAAGTGG
>NZ_JAELTV010000994.1 GCF_016429005.1 Pedobacter sp. ASV19 | reverse complement strand
GTGTTCCTGCTTGTCTTAAACTGAATAGCTATGTTGGTATTTCTTTTGTAAAACTCATTTTGACTTACCCTTCTGCTACGGCTTAAAAGATTCTGTTCACTGCTTTGCTCCAAATTACCAGAATTAAATATGTTTCCAGTACTAATTAAGAGAGCTGGTAATACATCAAATTCGTAAGATGGTGTTTTTTTATTGTAATTTGCATTGAAATCATGACTACGGGATTGGTTGTTTGTCTGGTTATTATTTGTTTGGAAAAGTTTACTGGACTCATTAATAGAAGTTTGAGAAACAGTATTTCTCAAGAAATTATTATCTGAAACACGAAATAAATAATCAGCCCGAATACGATCATTTTTGTAAAAAGAGGGTGCATCAATGAAGTCATGCTGGAATTTTGCACCGAGTGCTTTAGAGGTTGTAATTCCTTGCAGGCTAAAGTCAGGTTGATAATCTACACTAGCACCAATTCCTTTAAAGGAATTGAACTGAATCAGGGAATTGATATCCCTGTCTCTTATACACATCTCCGAGCCCACT
>NZ_JAELTV010000993.1 GCF_016429005.1 Pedobacter sp. ASV19 | reverse complement strand
CTTCTGGTTATAGGTATAAGCCCCGTTAACATAGTAAGATAAAAACCGGTCTTCTATACTGGTTTCATTAAAATATTGAGAAAACTGCGTCTGATCTCCAACATAACCTCCCACACCAGATACAATATTGCCGATAAAGTCGGGATAGTAATTAAAATTGCCCAACAAGGCTAAATCAACTGGCTTAATGGATAAAGTATTGCCGTTATATCCAAATTGGGTGGATAGCTTACCACTATTACCCATCTGCCGTCTCTCCGCTCCGGCTAGAAAAGAAACATCATGTTTATCTTTCAACAACTTGTTGTACGTGAGCTGTGCTCTTAGGGTATACGAAAGACAGATAGATAAAATGGTAAGTCTAGCGTCAGAAAATGCCTATGAGACGCGGATTATGCTCAATTATTTTGCTAAAATGGATCCTGTTACCGGTAACCCGATTTTTGGTATTCCACAGGGAGGAGTCAATAAAACACAAGACAACAGCCTAACTTCATATACCCTAAGAGCACAGCTCACGTACAACAAGTTGTTGAAAGA
>NZ_JAELTV010000992.1 GCF_016429005.1 Pedobacter sp. ASV19 | reverse complement strand
CTTACTGCAAACGGCTTTCTGGAGATCTGGTGTAATTCTTTAACCAAAAGTACGTACTCTAAAAATATTGATGAAGCCGTACACCTGCTCAATCCATTGAGTTCTGATCTCAATGTAATGCGCCAGAGCTTATTGATGCCGGCTCTGGAGAGTGTAGCTTATAATCAGAACCGTAAAAATCAGGATGTAAAGTTCTACGAATTTGGAAAGACATACCACCTGATCAATGAAAAGTATGTGGAACGCCCACGTTTGCTGCTCCTGATTTCAGGTACAAGCCTGGCAGAGCAATGGAACCATAAAGCCAATCCGGTGAGTTTTTATCACCTGAAAGCTGCAGTAGATGCCATTATAGGTCGTTTGGGGATCAGTACCTATCAAACGGAGGAAGTGAATGATGAGAACTTTGCTTATGGGGTGCGCTATTTCCGTGGAGACAAAACTATTGTCACTTTTGGTGCTGCTACCGCTGCAGACAGGAAAAAAGGAGATGTGGATAAAGAGGTGTTCTATGCTGATTTTGACTGGGCATTGTTACTG
>NZ_JAELTV010000991.1 GCF_016429005.1 Pedobacter sp. ASV19 | reverse complement strand
AGCGTCAGATGTGTATAAGAGACAGTAGATGTGGTTCTGGATGTAGACGGACAGGAAGACTGTGTTTACCTGAGTTAAGCATTTGTTTTTCTGGCTGTTTTTTTGCACTTTAGAGGATGCACCAGCCGCGTAAGAATTCAATTGTTCAGCAGGTCTTTTCCTGGTATATCGATTATCTCTTTAAAAGGGATTTCTCTTCTTACAAATACACCACAGACCTTAATGTAAAAGAAGATGAAGCTATTCTTTTGCTTTCTAATCATTTCAGCTGGTGGGATGGTTTTGTGATGGTATATTTAAACAAGAGGGTGTTTAAGAAGCAATTTCATGTACTGGTAACAGGAGAGGATTATAAAAAGCAATGGTTCTTAAAGTATTTTGGTGGCTTTGCCCCGGAACAAAAAGGTAAAGATGTGGTAGAGACACTGCTTTATGCAGGCCGTTTGCTCGATGATCCTTTGAACCTGGTCCTATTATTTCCTCAGGGTAAGTTGCATTCTGGCCATGTGGCGAGTATTGCTTTCGAAAAAGGGATTATGC
>NZ_JAELTV010000990.1 GCF_016429005.1 Pedobacter sp. ASV19 | reverse complement strand
TTTTCAAATAATGGCAAACCGCCTCCCTCAACAACAGGGTAAATACAAAGTTGGAATTCATCAATCAAATTAAGTTTCAGGAGCTGTATAATCAAACTCCGGCTGCCAACAAAAATAGGCCTGCCTGGTTGTTGCTTGAGTTCTAAAACCTCTTCTTCAAGGCTCCGGTTGGCCAGCTTTGCACTCTCCCATCCTATATTATTCAGCGTGTGGGAAAAAACTATTTTTTGAATTTTATCTATCGCCACAGCAAAGTCGTCCATTGTTTTTTCACCCGAAGGTTTTTTAACCATAGGTTGCCAATATTCCATCAATTGATAGGTTATTCTACCATATAGAATTACATCTCCCTCATTCAACAGATCCGTATAATGTTGATGTATTTCTTCATCTGGAATTCCTGCCGTATGGTCGCAGACCCCATCAAGCGTCATGTTAATTGCTGCAATTACTTTTCTCATATTTTTAATATTACTTTTTAATAGATCGAATCACATGCTTTAATTGATGTAAATGTCGCTGAGTATGATACGTGTTGAAC
>NZ_JAELTV010000098.1 GCF_016429005.1 Pedobacter sp. ASV19 | reverse complement strand
AGAATTAAATACTAAATTTGAACAACAAGTAAGAACCCTAACAGGAGAAAAAATCACCATGGGAATTATAGAAACAGAAAAAATGCTCAATATTGAAGAGGGAAAAGAGATTGGGATGGAGATTGGCAAAGACATCGGAATCGAGATCGGTCAACTCGCAAAACAAGAAAAGGTGGTAACAAACCTAATCCTGCAATTAGGCCTTTCAGATGCCCAAACTGCTAAAGTTGCAGACGCCCCCATTTCCTTCGTAAAAAAAATCCGTATCCAACTAGACAAAAGCACCAATTAAAAAGACCTTCCCTTTCACCACCCCTCCCCTGTCTGCTCCCAGTCAGGTCTGCACCCAGGAAAATATGTTTTACTGATTCGAGCCTCAGAATCTGTAAGATTCAGCTCGATCAGAAAACATATTTTCAATCTAAATCGCACCAATGTAGGTACAATATTTTACCGCCATTTTTTGTCAGCAACTTTCACCGTAAATTATTTTTTTACAGGTCGCTGAACGATGTAATTGGCCAGATCTAAATGTAGAGCTTTGATCTCTGCCAAAACGATCTGGGCAATTTCCCTTGCGCCAAGTTCATTGAAATGGGTATTGTCCTGCTGACCGTTCGGATAATTCGGATGTACGCCCCGAGCCAGTTGATTGAATAGTAATTTTGAGTTTTCCGGACCGAGCTTCTGATACAGTTCCCGGCTTTTTTCATCGAGATCTATAACAGTAACGTTTTCTTCCTTTGCAACTTCCTTTACCATTTCTGAATAGCCTTTATGCGTTTCCATCACTTGTCCCTGAGCATCAAATTTTCTCCTGGACACTGGGGTGATCAACACAGGTGTTGCTTTTTTTAAGCGAGTTTCCCTGATGAATTTTAACAGGTTGGTTTTATAATCTGCAATTGGAGTATATCTTTCCAGCTTCTCCTTGGCTTCGTCATTGTGCCCGAATTGTATAAAAACATAATCTCCCTGCTGCAGGCTGTCGGCCACGGGTGTCCAGCGTCCTTCAGCCAGAAAGGATTTAGTGCTCCTGCCATTTTGCGCCCGGTTGTCTACCTCTACCTCCTGGTTAAAGAAAATGGAAAAGGGCATTCCCCAACCGGTCTCCGGGTAGGCTTTAACCTCTTTTTTGGATAAAGTGGAATCGCCAATCAGATAAACCTTGATTTTATGTGCAGGAAAGGTAAAAGACAAGAGGAATAAAGCTAAAGTTAAAGCGCTCAATCGATAAATATTTCTTTTCATGATATTTAAGTTTTATAAAAGGTCAGCAAGAAGAACTTGCTGACCTGAATAAAGGTTTAATTTAGTACGTCCATCTCGGATCTCCTATTGCTCCGCCAGTTGAACCAGCCGTGCGTAAGGCTGAGCCTGCGGGCAAGGTGAAATCATTTGTATCTGCTGTCCATGGCAGGGCAACAGTTTGATTACTGCTTAACGCAGTAGCACCAAAAGTTAATGGTGTTGTGCCACCCAACGAGCCCACCAGATTAAAGCAATCACTGTTCGAAATACTCAGGGCAATTCCCGCTGCCGATGCACGCACAGCCGCCGCATTTACCGTTCCGGATTTGGGTGTATTGGCAATAATACTGTTTTGAATACTGAAGTTTACCGGATTGGCATTTGCATCCAGCAAGGCATATTTAGCACTTCCACCAAAACCGTTCAGTGTACAGGAACTCACCGTTACTGTTGGTACAGGATCTACAGACATACTTGTAGATGCAATCAATAAGCCAGGTCCAAAATTATAGAAAGTAGATTTGGTTACATTTAACGTATTGAACTGCATCTTATCCAGGTGAAAGGCATAATAACTGGATGTTCCATTCGCTCCAAAATTGTAAACAACAGAATTGTTCACAGTGATTCCTGTAATTTTATGGTCTTTCGCTGCTGAACCACGGTTTCCCCTCATAAAAGCAGTACCGGCATCATGCACAATACAATTGTCTACCATTACATTAGTGAAGGTTGCAGCCACCGCATTATTTGCCTGGGAGCCAATAAAATTAATAAAATAAGCGGCATTTCCAGCGGTACCGTCAAAATGGATTCCAGCTACGGTTATTCCCGCTCCGGTGCCTTCAAGATCAATTTCTTTATAATTGATCTTCGTATCACTGGCATTACCTGAAGTTGATTTTAAAGTAATGGTCTTTTGGGTAATAAAAGTAACTGCAGAGCTGAGATCATAAATACCAGGATTTAAACCGATCACCGCATTGTTAGCAGCAGCTGCAATAGCAGCCGCCAGATCATCTGACGGTGATAAAACCTGGGTATAAGCTGTTGGTGCCAGAGTTGTAAAGCTGGTCAGGCCTTTACTGGTATTGCCAGCAAAAAGCTCAGCGCTGTATTTTGTTCCGGCAATAAGTCCGCTGATGGCCTTAAATCCGGCACTGGCATCTGTAGTACTCAGGCTTATCGTTACCGCTGTACCTGTGGCCGGCGTAATGACAATAGAGCTTAGTCCGGAAGTGGGCGTGTATCGCAGGGTCACACCTGTTTCTTTAATCTCTCCATCACGTGTTTGCAGGAACAATTGTGTTCCGCTTAAACTGAAACCCGCACTTACAGCATATTTAGACTCTGGCTGATCTGCTGTGGCAATAGCTTTGACGCGGGCAAAGTATTTGGTTCTGACGGCCAGATTTGACTCAGTGACCACATAGCCCAGGGTGTCGGAAGTAGCAGTAAAGGCAACAGTCTGGAACAAAGAATCCTTCGCAAAATCGATACTATATTTATAACTCCTTCCACTACTCAGTAGGGGTTTTGTCCATTTTAACCTCGCTGATGTGGCCCCGGCAGAAACACTCAGATCTCCAGGTTTAAAAATCCTTGCCGGATCCGTTGGCAAATTGTCTTTTTTACAGGAAAAGACAAGTATCGTAAGGCAACTCAAGAGAACTGCCTTCAAAATATATGGATAGGTGATTTTTTTCATGATCTTAAATTTAACAGGTTAATAACCATAGTTCTGGACAATTTTCGGGTTCTCATTTAGAGCAGACTTAGGGTAAGGAAACAATTCCTTCTTGTTCGCCTCAAAATAGGTTGCAAACCCTGAAAGAGTACCTGTAATTCCACCTGATAGCGGATCATCGGTTACTGATTTTCTCCAGTTTTTAAGCGTATAGCCACTAGGTGCACTTGAAGCACCCAGACCCGGAGCATAAAAAATATCATTTACAGTGGTTGCACCTGTAACGCCATACAGATCCATGGATGCAACTTCCGGAACGGTTGCCGTTTGATTATAATTCGATTCTTTGGCGTAAATGTATAAAGGCAAATTGGCATAGGCACCTTCTCCATTCATAAACTGGCGAAGTTTTGTACGGGTTTCTTCAAACTTACTGGCGATGAGATTCCAACGGATCAGATCGTATTTACGAACACCTTCTCCTCCAAATTCCAATAAGCGTTCTTTAACTATAGCATTAAAAAAACCGGCTTTATCTGTTGGTGTGGCAGGAATCTGATCTTCAAAACCTGCATAGGCGCGTCTTTGAACTTCCTGAAGTGCAGAAATCGCTTTTGCCGATGGGCCGTTATTGAGTTCATTATCCGCTTCTGCATACATGAGCAATACATCAGCAAAACGAAGAACAGGCCAGTTTACACCAAAGCTTTGTGAAGAGGAAGTGCCATTAAATGCTGTCCATGATTTTCTAAACTTGGCATCGGTTTGATTGTTAGCGGCATTTAGTAATTTTTTTGAATTGGCCGTTATTTCGAAAGCGCCGATAGTTACATCTCTGCGGCAGTCTTTACTTTTATCAAACTCATAAAAATAAGTTGGAATGGCATTCATTCCACCTCCGCCTTGTCCAAAAGTTGAAGCAGAATTAAAACGGATTCCATTATAATAGCCCAGCTTGCTGTCTGTATTGGAATTACTCCCAAATGCAGCAACTTCGAAAATCAATTCATGCGCATCATCATAACGTGTTGTGGTATGCAGGGTTTTGAATATATTTTCATATACAGGATTCAGGGTATGTTCTGAACGATGTCCTATCATATCAAGACATTCATCAAAGGCTATCTTATAATAAGTTGCATAATCCGCGCGCCGCTCCATGGTATGGTTATTTGACCGAAGGGAATATCCACCTCTGGCCAATGCAATACGGGCCCTTAATCCTTTAACGGCTCCCTTGGTAAAACGAAAACTGCCATATTCAGTAATACCACTTCTCCAGGGCAGCAGATCTTCAGCTATTTTTAGATCTGCAAGGATATGGTCGTAAGTTTCATCCCGGTTGGCATTGGTATTAAATAAGGTTTCTGCATCTGAAGCCGGAACAAAATAAACAGGCACATCGCCCCAGTTCCGGATCAGTTCATACAAAAACTGCGCCCTCAGGGCCAGGGCTTCTGCATAGTAACGCTGCATCAATGCTTTTTCTGAAGCCGTTCCGCTGGTATAAAGTTTAGATAAGGGGATATATTTTATACACAGGTTGGCACGGTCAACTCCGGAATACAATTGCACAAAAGGATTATATAAATCTGAATTGTCTGAACTTGCTCCATACATACTGATGCCGCGGCGGTCTGAAGAGCTGTAATTTCCGGAAGTTTTAAAATCATCTGCGGTCAAAGGATAAAGACAGGAAATCCGGTTTCCATATCCGTTATCGCCAATAAGTCTGTTATAAATACCGATAACCGCAGAATTGGTATTACTTGTGCTCTCAAATACGGTTGATGGAACCGATACCGAAGGAGAGTCGACCACCAGAAATTTTTTACAGGAAGAAGTTATACTTAATGCACCAACAACGGCTGCCATTAATACAGATTGAATAAATTTCGTTTTCATTTTTTTAATTGCTCAAAGGATTAAAAAACAAGACTAAGACCGGCAAGGATAAATCTGCTGCGCGGATAAGCTGCATAATCGATACCTGGTGTCAGTGGATTAGACCTCCTGGTATTGGCTTCAGGATCATAACCACTGTAACCTGTAATTGTATACAAATTGTTAACAGTTGCATACACCCGCAGCCTGGAAATTACTCCCGTCCTTTTGATCAGATTCTGTGGAATGGTATAGCCCAGGGTAACGTTGCTGATCCGTAAAAAGGATCCGTTTTCGATGGCAAATGAGGTCAGGGCATAGTTACCCGGAGTTGGTGTCCAATACTGCGTATTGGCATTCATTGAAGTCAAAAGAACCGGGTCTGTTACTTTTACACCATTTGCGTCGAAATTCTGCCAGCGGCCGTTCATGATGCTCAGCAAGTTATTGTCTTTAACATTGTATTGTGAACTAAACTCAATTTTATTCGCATTATAAACCTTACTGCCATAAGAAAAATTAACAAATACGGTAAGGTCAAAATTCTTATAAGCAAATTGATTGTTGAATCCACCGGTAAACTTTGGCTGAGAATTGCCCAATACCGTTTTATCATCATCACCAATCAGCATACTGGAAGAAGAAGATAATTTTTTAACCTTCATATCTCCTGGCTGAGGAGCCCTGTTGCCGATTAACGCAGTACTGTTGGGCACATCTGGTTTCAGGGTATAGGTATACACACCCGTTGTTGCATTCTGCGTATAGGTAAAGTCATTTACAGTATAAAAACCATCGGAAACAAAACCATAGTACTGACCTACTGGTTTACCTACCTCAACTTTAAAATCGGCAAGGCTGTTTACCCATCCGGATTGTACGGTATAAGATTCAACGCCACTTTGTAAAGCAAGAATTTTATTCTTGTTGAACGACATGTTAAAGCTGGTGTTGTATTTAAATTTGCTGGTGTTTACTGCAGCATAGTTCAACTGGATTTCCAGCCCTTTATTTTGTGTTTTACCCACGTTTTGTTGCTGCGTTTGCCTTCCTGTGGTAGGTGGAATATTCGCGTTCAGCAACAGGTTTTTGGTCCTGTTGTCATAAAGATCGACACTCAAAGACAATTTGTGTTTCAGCAATTCCAGATCCAGACCGAGGTTATTGGAAATATTGGTTTCCCAGGTTACGGAAGGATTTTCAAGTGTAGTTGGCGGGATTAAGCCAGTAGTTACCGAGGCATCCGAAGCGGCATAACCTCCTGAAGTGGAACTGGCTGAATATACAATCCTGTAAAGATCAGAATTGATGCGGTTATTACCCGCAGCGCCATAACTAAAGCGAAGTTTTACATTATCCACCCATTTTAAATCCTGATTTTTAAAGAAGTCTTCTTCCGAAAGTCTCCAGGCCACCTGGGCTGAAGGAAAATTACCCCATTGATTGCCAATAGCAAAAAGGGACGAACCATCTCTTCTGAAGTTTAGTGTAGCCAGGTATTTACCTTTATAAGCATAATTTAATCTTCCAAAAAAGGAAAGCTGTCTGGTACCTCCATAAGAAGAGGTTGGTTTGTCCTGCACTGAACCTGTAGGTGGCTCTGCTTTCTGAATGCTGCCAAATGCTTCATTAGCGGTAATCGTGGATGGAAACCACTTGATCGTGCTGCTGTTGCTTTTTGTATCAAATTTATTGATCTCTTCTCCCAGAACAACATCTAATGTATGATCCTTACCTAAATCTGGTTTATAAGTGATTAAGTTGGTATTCAATAAAGTAATGACGTTCCCGTTATCCAGCTGAATGGCCGGCAAACCACCATTGGTTCTTCCGATGTAACTTAAGGCGCCATTAAAAGTATTGGTTTTTCGGTCTATGAAAGTCATACCAACAGTGCTTCTGAAACTGAGGTTTTTTAAGATCTGGTATTCTAAAAACGCACTGGTGATCATATCGTTCCTGTAGTCATATTTCAGTTCAGTATTGGCCTGTGTAATTGGGTTGGTTAACCCTGTGGTTTGATAATCCGCATCAAAAAGATCACCTCCGGAATCATTGCCTCCCATATATGGCTGATAACGTACTGCATTCCTTAAACGATTGGTACCTTGTGAACCTGTGCTGGAAGTCCCTATTCCATCAATACGCTGACGGCTGTAGCGGACATTAATATTGGCGCGGAGTTTATCGGAGATTTTATGATCAAAACGGAAGGAAGCAAAAGTTCTTCTATATCCTGAATTCAGCATAATCCCATCTTCAAGCATATTATTCAGAGAAAAGTTAAAACTCGTTTTATCTGTTCCGCCTGAGAGGTTAAGAATCTGGCTGTTGGTCCAGGCTTTATTGCCAAATACCTTGTCCTGCCAGTCTACTTTGGGAATATTTTTATAAATATCCAGATCTGCAAAAGTACCGTAGTTCTTAATGAAGGTGTTTTTAACTTCATCTGAAGTATTGTTATTGTATAATTCATACTGGTATTTTACAAACTCATAAGGGTTCATTACATCCAGTTTGTTTACGATTTGCCGGTACCCGGCATAGGTATCAAAGGAAACAATGGTACGGCCGGCTTTACCTTTTTTTGTAGTGATCACAAAAACTCCATTGGCACCCCGGCTCCCGTATATTGAAGTAGAAGCAACATCTTTTAATACATCAATATTTTCAATCTCGTTAGGCGAAAGAATAGATAATGCATTGTCGACCTGGATTCCATCAACGATATATAAGGATGAATTGTCCTGGGTAAGGGATGCTCCTCCCCTTACCTTGATTTGAATATCAGCGCCCGGGCTGCCCTCTGTTGTGGTCACTGAAACTCCAGCCAGTTTACCTGCAAGTGCCTCGGCAACGGTACCTACTGGAAAATCGGCCAGGTCTTTAGCCCTCACAGAGGAGACAGATCCGGTTAATGCTTCTTTGCGGACCGTACCATAACCAATGTTCACCACGACCTCATTCAGTGCAGATACATCTTCTGCCAAATTGAAATTGATTTTATCCTGGCTGCCTACTATAGTTTCATGGGTTTTGTAACCAATATAACGGGCAACCAACACTGGGTTTCCCGATGATGGCACATTGATCTTGTAGTTCCCTTTATGGTCTGAACTGACCACCGTAGTGGTGCCTTTGACAGTTATGCTCACACCTGGAATGGGATCATTTGTGGTTTTGTCTGTAACCACCCCGGTGATCTGCCTGGTTTGGGCCCTCAGCACTCCGAACAAGGAGGTCATCAGGACCAGCAGAAGTAAAGTTTTTTTCATACAGTTCATTTTAAAACCTGGCGCTGAACCAGTATTTCAGGACACAACATATTCCCTATTTCCGAACGAGAATAGCTTGATGTATAAAGATGCTCCTGGTACAGTGTTTGGTTTGGTTAAATAGATACTTGGTTAGTTCTTAAACAAGTCTACATTGTTTTTTCCAGAAAATTAATTGGCACAGGTACATAAATCTGTGCAATCGTTCCCGACAACGTTACCGGGGCCGGTTACCTGAAGGTATACCAGCTGTTTTCGGCAGCACTGCTGTTGATGCTTTTGGCAAATACTTTTTCTAAAGTATAGGCTGCAGCTTGCTTTGCACTAAGCTGTTTAGACCAGGCGACCCTTTCTGTTGTTGAACTTCCTGCTCCTGTGTTTTTATATTCTGCATAAAAACTGTTCTTTTCTGCTTCAGGGTTTGACCAGTTGTGCCAGCCCTGCGGTCGTATATGTGGCCCAAGTTCACATTGCAGGAATACCGTTTTGGCGTAGGCCCTCCAGGGCCGGCCCAAATAAACCTGATGGACGCTGCTATCTGCGGTGAGTTTACAATGATAAAAAACAAAGCCATAAGCAATGCCTTCCGGGGTATTTGCAGCAGTGATATAAGAATTGGCCTTGCTGTGGATGATACAATCTTCAAAAAATGCAGTGGCCGGTCCAAATATGAAGTCTGTTGTGCCTTCTATATAACAATCTTTAAAATATTGCCGGCTGTTTTCTCCAGCCAGATAAAGTGTGTCCTGGCAGCCCAGGAAACGACAATTCTTAAATACAGCCCGGTCGGATTCCAGGTGGAGGGCTACGGCCTGACCAACGGCCCCGGCTGAATTGACAAAGGTGATGTTCTCTGCCTGGAAATCATTTCCGGAAATCTTTGCGGTATAAGAGTTGAAGGTATGCGTCTTACCTCGTCCTGAATAGTCGTTAAAAGTAATGATGGTCTTGTCTACAGATTCACCAATAAACCTTACGGTGGTATTGAAGGCTGGCAGGTCTATTTTCTCGTTGTACACGCCATTTTTGATATACAAGGTGATGGGCTTGAGCGGAAATGCCCGCATGGCATTAATGGCTTCTTGTATGGTGGTGTAATCGCCTGTGCCGTCTTTAGCCACAGTAAAACTGTATTTGTAGGTCTGTGCAGAAAGTTGTACTGCGCAAAGCAGCATCAGGATGGCGTATAATATGCTTTTTTTCACGATTTGAATACTTGATGTAGAAAGGTAGTAATATAATGAACAGTAGGTTGAAACCAGGGATCGAAGAGACAAAAAGAATGTGGAGCGCCTTCGAAAGTATGGACTTCAGTATAGATTCCGTTCTTTTTCAGGATTTCCCTAAAGTCATCCCGGCCTGCATGCATCCTGTCAACACCACTGTTCAGGAACAAGAACGGGGCCCTATTCTGCCCGGCATGTGTTAAGGGGGAGGCTTCTGTCCAAAGTACCGGATTGTCTTTTTTAGTATAACCAAACCAGTAACTTGCTGCTGAGGTAGATCGGCTGTCATTCCCTTCACCAGAGTCCGGATGCACAAAAGAAAGGGTTCCATCAATGTCTATAACAGCCTGCACACCATTTCCAGAGGTTGCCCCGATAAAAGCGGCAAGTTCTCCTCCGGCAGAGAAACCCAAAACGGCAAGTTTTTTTTGATCGACATCAAATCTCTTTGCATTGGCTTTTATCCAGTCCAGCGCCTTCCGCAGATCATCGGCAGCTGCCGGGTAAAGTGCTTCGGTAGAGAGGCGATATTCTGCTGTAAAACAAGCATATCCCGCAGCGGCCAGATGCTGGGCAAGCGGGATATGCTGACTGCGGTCACCGCTTCTCCATCCCCCACCATGTATAATCAATATAGCTGGTGCTGGCTTGGTACTGGTTTTAGGTAAAAAAGCATCTAAATGCAGGGACCGTTCTCCAATTCTGCCATAAACCAGGTTCCTGTGTTCTGTCACCTGATCGAAGGTTTGCTCTTTTACAATGCGGATATCGGGGTGGGTTTTACGGGTGTTGTTGTAGGCAGACCAGGTAGAATACGAAGTATCCCTTTTACCGGTTAGACCGGTAGTGAGTTGGGCGCGGGCAGGGCCAAAACAGAAGACAACAGCCAGGAGATAAAAATACCTTTTCATATGTTTAGTGAAACAAGGTACCGAGTTGAAATAAGATTAACCCATTGGCACCTTTCTAAAATCTATGCAATCGTTCCCGGCTAGCTTTACGTGCAATAATCAGAAATTATATGTAAACTTGTATACCATGTTTGAGCCTTCTACTTTAAAAGATATCGCCAAGGCTTTAGGCCTTTCTACTTCTACGGTTTCCAGAGCTTTAAGGGACACCCATGAGATCAGTCCGGAGACCAAAAAGATCGTTTTGGAATACGCAGAAAAGATCAATTACCGCCCAAATCCTATTGCACTGAGCTTAAAAGAACGCAGAAGTAAATCCATTGGTGTAATTGTTAGTGAAGTGGCCAATCATTATTTTTCACAGGCCATTAATGGCATTGAATCTATTGCCTATAGCCGGGGTTATCATGTTATCATTACCCAAACCCATGAATCTTATGAACGGGAGAAGGCCAATATCCAGCATCTTGCATCCAGGTCTGTAGATGGCCTTTTGGTTTCTTTATCTGCTGAGACCAGTGATACTTCCTATCTGCAAAGCCTGCACAAGAGGGGTTTACCGATGGTTTTCTTTGACCGGGTTGCTGATGATATTGAAACGCATAAAATTATTGCGAATAATGAAAAAGGAGCTTTTGAAGCTACAGAATTCCTGATCAAAAAAGGCTGCAAGCGCATTGCCCACCTTACAAGTTCGTCCCATTTGTCGATCAGCATTGAAAGATTAGAAGGATACAAACAGGCCCTTGAAAAATATGGCCTTCCATTTAAGCAGGATTATGTTAAATATTGCCCTCATGGAGGTATGTTTTATGAAGAAACAGAAACTGCAGTGAAGGAACTGATGGCCCTGCAGGAAAAACCAGATGCCATCTTTATAGCTGGTGACAGGTTGAGTATTGGATGTCTGGTGGTCCTTAAAAATTTAAGGATCAACATACCTGAAGACATTAATGTAACGGGATTTAGCAATTCAGATGTTCTGGATCTTTTTAACCCACCTTTAACTTCTGTCCGCCAACCCGCCTTTGAAATGGGACAGATTGCTACAGAGAAGCTGATCAAACTCATCGAAAGCAAATACCCCGTCTATGAATTTGAAAAGGAAGTTCTGGAAACCAGCTTACAGGTCAGGGACGATCTTTAGTCCTTTATTCTGTTACTTTGAATGACCTCCTGGCGATAAGCTTCCAGTCATTTTTATCTTTCTTAAAAACCAATACCACACCCAGCCGAACATGTCCCGGTACATTTCCGTCGTTGGTATCCGCATTTAAAACATGGCGTACAATGGCAATCTGGCCCTGCACAGTAATGGACTGCTTACTGAGTTCTATGGTTTTAAAATCTGATTTTTTAGTGGTAATCGCATCTACAAATTCCGCCCTGGTCTGCATGTTACCACCGGAGTGCCCATAGCTTACTTCTTTAGCCAGTGTACTTTCCAGATCAGCCTTGTTTCCACTGATCATAGCCAGTCTGAGTTTTTCTACCACCGCAGCCACTGCAGTTTCTTCTTTAGAAGCCATATCCTGAGCTTTAACCGTCATCAATCCTGCAGTTACAAACAACAGGCATAAAAACATTTTCTTCATACAATATCTATTTGGATCCTTCAAATGTATATTTATTTGTTAAAAGCACAAATATATATTTCTCAGGTAATGTTCTCCTCTTCCGCCGGACGGATGATCATACGCAGGGATTGGTCTTTAGAAAAGTAAGCGATCATCCAGTTCCAGAAGGTCCTGGCGCGGTTCCTGTAAGTGATCAGCGACATCAGGTGGATAAACAGCCAGGCCAGCCAGGCCAGAAAACCTTTTAAATGCATTTTCGGAAAAGTCAGATCTACCACAGCTTTGTTACTTCCTATAATAGCCATACTTCCCTTATCGACATAGGCAAATGCTTTACCTGGTTTGCCTTCCGCCCATAATTTGAAATTAGCAGCCAGGCGCTTACCTTGTTGTATGGCAACCTGAGCAACCTGCGGATGCCCTTCCGGAAAACCTGCATCGCCGGATTGCAGACAGGCATCTCCAATAGCATAGATATTTGCGGTGTCTTTTACTTTACTGAACTCATCCACCAACAGTCTTTTTCCCCGCCCATAGCATGCTGCAGGAATACCTTCAAAAGCCCTTGCAGTAACTCCTGCTGCCCAGATCAGGTTTTTGGAACTGATGGAATTTCCGTCCGAAAGCACCACTGTATCGTTTACAAAATCGTCTACGTGCATGTTCATGATCAATTCCACGCCCATCTTTTTAAGCGCAACAGCCGTATCTTTCTGCGAACTTTCGCTCATGGGAGAAAGCACACATTTGCCCCCATCCACCAGATAAATTCCTCCGGCCTTACCATGCAGTTCCGGATAATCTTTACGCAATATGCCTTGTTTCATTTCGGCAAACATTCCGGAGATTTCTACGCCTGTTGGCCCTCCTCCGGCAATCACCAAGGTCAGCAATTTGCGGATTTCTTCAGGATCGCTGCATATGGAGGCCTGTTCCATCCGCATCAGCAAAGTATTGCGCATGTTAATGGCATCAGACAAGGTCTTCATCGGGATGGCATTCTGTTTTATATTTTCATTGCCGAAATAATTCGTTTCTGCCCCGGTTGCAAACACCAGCTCATCATAAATCAATTCCCCATTGTGCAGAATGATCTTGTTCTCTTCAGGTACTACTCTTTCCAGTCTTCCCATCCTGTAATGCAGGTTGTCTTTCCCAGCAAAAAGTTTCCGGAAAGGGTAACTGATACTCGATGGCTCCAGGAAACCGGTAGCCACCTGGTAGATCAGCGGAGGAAAGAAATTGTAGTTGTTTTTATCAACAAGCGTGACTTTATAGCTTTTATACTTACCTAATGCTTTCGCAAGGTTGATTCCGGCAAAACCGCCGCCAATGATCACAATGTGTTTCTGCATATGTTGTGGGTCAGGATTCTTTTAGTAAAAACGCAAACAGGATTATTTAGTTTATTTCATTCGTCTTTTATTCGTCATTAAAAATTAAAACCTATAGAAATATAGGTCAATGCGCCCTCATTAGAGAAGCCAACAGCCGCCTGTATCAGGAACAATTCGGCCGGAACCACATAGAGTCCGCCTCCATATCCATCATGCCATTTTTTAGAATCTTCACCCGGCGACCATACCCTTCCTACATCATTAAACGCGATCAGCCCTACAGAACCCGGAACAATATAAGAGGTAAAATTAAATAGCTTTACCCGCAGGTCGAGGTTATGGTAGGCCATGGTCCTGCCCGTAAACCTGTTGCTGTGAAAACCTCTCAGGCTGCGCATCCCTCCCAGTTGCATTTGCTGAAAAAATGCCGGATTGCCGAAAGTAGTACCACCCCCAACGCGGTTGGCAATCACCACGCCCGAATGTCCGGGGCGGATATAATACCTGAACTCTGTTTGAATTTTACCATAACTATCATGTTCTCCATTCACTTCCTTTTTAAAAGAAAGTCCTGTTTTCCAATACATTCCTTTGGTAGGAATGGCTACGTTGTCACGGGTATCATAGACTAAATTGGCCATTAGCCCTGCATAAAAACGATCTGAGAAGACTTGTTCTTCTGGATGCAGGGCATCAAAATCCTGTAAAAAACGGTTATCATTGGAGCTTCTGGTACTGGTATAATATTCCGTGGAAAGCCCTCCTTCTATGTTCAGATTCTTCTGAAGGTTTCTGGCCAGCTTCACATCGGCGGTGAGGTATTCATACCTGTTCCGGTAATAAGGCATCTCTTTATCGCCTTCGTTGATGAATTGGGTTTCGTTGCCCAGTCCAAAGAAATTGCTCAGGTTATGAGGGCCAAGCAGATTGGCATCTATTCTAAGGTCATTTTTACCTATTGCCTCTTTAAAATCTCCTGAATAGTTTAAGATAAAGGAAGATCGACCGGTGGTATAAGTGGCCCAGAATTCATGCTTAAAGGCATAAGGCGCTTTCCTGAATCCTTGCTTTTCATACACCAGTCCTGCGCCGATCTGTAAACCCTGATCAATACTGTAATTGACCCGGAACAAAGGTCCAAAACGATTGAAGACAAAACTGTTCTTATCATATTGGTTTACAGTAGAATCATTGGAGAGCCGGAGTTTGGCCTGTGAAGAAGAAGGAAGGATATTCCCTCCATCCAAACGGTCATAAATATATAAATGGCTTCTGCTTTTTACTTCTGGCGCAACTTCAAACTGATCTGTACCATCTCCTCCGATCATTCTGACCGTAATACTGGATTTCTGATCACCGTTCACGGCAAACACATCATTTCCTCCAAATCCGTAAATCCGTATTTCTTTAGTCTGTTCTTGTTTAAAAGTACGTTTATAGAGTTTCCGTCCAATACTTCCATCTTTTTTAATATTCCTGATGGTCAGTTCCACCTGTCCGTCTTTCTTATGTTGAATCTCGAAATGCTCTCTTTTATCAGAGGCTGGAATTTCTACATACTCCGCTAAGAAATGATAATAATCCAGGGCTATTTTTTCCAGGTTACGTACCCTTCCGTTCAGAGAGCGCTTCAATTCTTCTCCGTTTTCAGCAACAATAATGGCCGGCATCAATTTGATGGCACTGTCTACCAGTTGCGGCGTAATGGTTTTCTGTACATATTTTACTTCTTCTTTCCAGTCCTTTTCATTGAGTTCGTTCAAAAAATAGCGGTCAAAGTATCTGGCATTAAAGTTCCAGCCATTGATGTCCCGGATGTTCCCGCTGTAAGGCTGTAAATTTGATTTGAGCCATTGGTGGGAAAGTATCCAGGGGAAGATGCCAGAAGTGCGGTAGAAAACCTTGTCCCGGTCGCGCGGGATGGGTTCGTACAGTGTTCCATCGTCATTTTTTGTGGGTAGCCAGCGCCAGTTGTCTTCATGCCGGTCCCAGTCGCCAACGATAAAATCAAGTAGCCTGGCCCTTAAGGTGAGCAACTGATCTGTAGTTTTGTCATTGTCTTCCTGCAGCTTACGCTGTACCTTTTCTGTCTTATCTGTTTTTTCTGCTTCGGCAGGGTCTCTCTCTTCAAAAAGATAAGCTGCATTTGCAAAATCTTTGCGGTACTCCATTAATCCCGGATCATCTCCTACATACACAATCTCGGGAAGCGCGTGGGGAATATGCAGTGCTTCGGCCAGCGGCGGTACCACCAGTGCCCCAAAGGGGTGTCCGGTAGAAACCTGGTCCTGTACAATATTTTTAGCGATGGTGGGCCGGAGATTTTCGGGCAAGCCCCGCTCCGGGTATTTCTGTATCGTTCTCAAAGCCCAAAGCCGGCCAGAGGCATCTTTAAATTGCAGGGAACGTGTTTGATTTCCTCCTCCCAGTTTAACGATGGTTAAGCCGCCACGTTCCTTTTCCAGGTGAAGCACACGCATCTTGACCGGGGTAGCCCAAAGCTTTCGGTAGTTTTCACCCAGGAAAAACCGGTGGGTTCCGCTCACCTGATCATATTCTGGCGCAATGGCAACAGTTATAGAGTCTCCAAGGGGCTTTACCTGGGCATAACCCACAGAAGAAAAACCCGCTGCTGAAAGTAATAATCCAAACCATCCTTTATGTAAAAATCTTAATCCCATTCCGTTCCTTTTTATACGATTACGCCAACCCTGAGGGCTTTTAGCCCCTCTACACCTTGCAGTTCTTCTATTTCTATATACTCTATATGCTCTTCCAGCACGTTCTTCTGCTGCAGCTTTCTAATGTATCCCAGATATTCCTGCGCTTCCCAACTGTTAAAATAAATGATGGCAATCTTACCCGGTTGGGTTACCCTTTCGGTAGAGTGTTTAACATGTGCTTTATCGATTCTCTTTTTAACCATCTGATAACGGATGTTATAACTACCTTCTACATCAAATCTTTGTTCATCTGTTCTGAAGCTGATGTCAATCAATTTTTCATACACAAAGATGAGGTGCGTAGTTTGCATATAAATCTGTCTCTTATACACATCTCCGAGCCCACGAGACAGGCAGCTCTATCGCGTATGCCGTCTTCTGCTTGAAAAGGGGGGGGGGGGGGGGGGGGGGGGGGGGGGGGGGGGGGGGGGGGGGGGGGGGGG
>NZ_JAELTV010000989.1 GCF_016429005.1 Pedobacter sp. ASV19 | reverse complement strand
GCACTGGATTGAATGCCGTTTATGAATTTGAGCATGACCTTTATGTTTTGGTTATCGCAGGAGGAACTTGTTATTTGATGAATCCAGGTCATCATAAGCCAGTTTCGATATTCGGTGCGGGATATGAAACTGTTATAAAAACTTTGGAAGGAAGACTTATCCTTCAAGACTCAACTCATTTGACGATACTTGAAACAAGTGGGGAGCATTGGAGTACCAGACGGATTTCCTTAGATGGGATTAAAGAATTAACTATTGAAGGGAATCTAGTAAGAGGGGTTGCTTATGAACCTACTGCAGAATCTGAAGAGTGGGTTGAATTTGTTTTAGATCTTGAACAACGAATAGTTACAGGAGGAAGCAACTTTCAATACGAAATAGAGGAGGTTAAAAAACCTTGGTGGAAAATCTGGTGACGTTATAGTGTAAACAAAATTAGCGGATCATATTATTGAAATTAAAATACTGTATGATGCAAGCCCTGTCTCTTATACACATCTGACGCTGCCGACGAACGT
>NZ_JAELTV010000988.1 GCF_016429005.1 Pedobacter sp. ASV19 | reverse complement strand
CTTTTTGCGTTAGAAAATATTACAACATTTTCTAACTTTCCCCTGACTATAAATATCCATAGTCAAGGAAAAGTGGCCTTCCCTTGACTATGGATATTTTAGCTAAATTTGTAATATATGAGTTTAGAAAACCATAAATCCGATTGATTACACTTTGGTATTAATCACTATAACGTTGCCTGATATCATTAATCCTATTAACACATTGATACCATTAATATTATAGGGCGCTATCTTTATCACCTGGAAGACTTAAAGCATATGAACTAACCAGAAGCTCGTCCAAGCACCAGATCAAGTTCTCTACCAATCTTCGCAATCACAGCTTCATCCAGTAATATATCCGCATGTCCGGAATTCTCCGCCTGCCAATTCCCATTGTCCAGGAACATCTCGCCAACTAAACCACCATGATAAACCACTTTAAAATTAACACCATCCTGCGGATGAATATTCAAGTCAATCTGCTCCCCTTGAGCTTTAATTACAATATTAAAAGGATCCATAAGAGTCAATGATTAAAGGATTTACAGTTCATTAC
>NZ_JAELTV010000987.1 GCF_016429005.1 Pedobacter sp. ASV19 | reverse complement strand
GTGCAGTTGTAACCCATAAAACAAGCGATTGGAGTGTCGTAGAACTGGATAAAGCTCCAAAATCTATTTGGATGAAGGCAGTAAGAAAGTTAGATGCGGTTGAAATATTCTATTCTCTGGATGATAAAAAATATACAATGATCCGCACTTGCTGGTTTAAAGACAACTGCCCGGTAATGGTGGGATTGGTAGGTGCTTGTCCGGATGGTAAAGGATTTGAAGCTGTTTTTGAAGATTTTAAAGTTACACAAACACCTGACCAGCGGAGGTTAGATTGGGCAAAGAAACAACCCAATTAATAGGGTCTAATGCTAATGTAAATTTAACCTCCGGGGTTTTGAAATTAAAAAGGATATAGGTACATTGTTATACATCAATTTTAATGTTATCCATTAATTTTTAATTTAAAAATATGAAAGCGAATATTGGTATTAAAGAAGAAAATCTTGCGGCTGTTGCGCATTCCCTTGGTAAAATTCTTGCTGATGAATTTGTACTCTACACCTGTCTCTTATACACATCTGACGCTGCCGACGAACGTTAG
>NZ_JAELTV010000986.1 GCF_016429005.1 Pedobacter sp. ASV19 | reverse complement strand
GCAGTTCATTGCGGTTGTGTTTTTTATTTGGTCGGTGCAAGTGGGTTTGGTCTGCAGAGAAAGCCGATTTCCCTCTTTGTATACGTCCCAGATAAACCCTTAATGAATCTATTACAGGCGTCATACAGCAGGCCGTAATCAAAACAATAAAAACAGGTCTTAGGTTTAATGCGTCCTCAGGAACAGATTGGATAAAGTAAATACCCAATGTTGAAATAAGAAACCCGATAACTAACGAACCGCTGTCCCCCATAAATATTCTAGCTGGTTTCCAATTATACTTTAAGAAAACCAGTAAGGAAATGGCCATTGGAAGGAGTAAAAACAACCAGTTCGATTGATGTGCGAGTAAGCCCATCACAGAAAGAATCAACGTATTAATGAATGCTAAACTCCCCGCAAGCCCATCTATTCCGTCAATGAGATTAAAAGCATTAACAACACCAATTATAATAAAAGCGGTCAGGAAATATTGTAAAATTAAAGGCAGTTCATATATACCCAAAAAACCATAAAGTGAAGTTAACCTGATACTGGTTGCAAC
>NZ_JAELTV010000985.1 GCF_016429005.1 Pedobacter sp. ASV19 | reverse complement strand
GCTGGAAAACATGGTGCTGCGTGATCCAAAAGGCGTAAATACAGCTTACCATAAAGCAATTGAGCAAAAAATTGAGCAATTGCATAAGGAAATCAACGAATTGAGATGCAAAGGCGAAGCTTTTTTAAATAAAGTGATCGATTATTATCAACATAAAAAGTGATCCGGGCATTATACAGTAGTAAAACCGATTGAAAAAGAACATATATGTATAAAGATATTTGTATATCTAGATGTCTTTATATTTATGTAATGGTAATAAATTTCGGATAAGATCAGAAAAGAGGAGCATCAGTGTAAGACAAATATCCAGATCCTGATGCCATCCTCATACCTTCTTCATACCATGTTCGCAAAAAAGTACTTTAACCCATGTTTGTATGAGGTTTATGCGAAGAAAGTATGAAGATATGCGAAGGAAAGTACCCTTGTGGCTATTTTTATGTATCCCCGGGACCAAACCCTGTCTCTTATACACATCTGACGCTGCCGACGAACGTTAGCCGGTGTAGATAGCGGTGGTGGGGGGAGGGTTAGAGGTGGGG
>NZ_JAELTV010000984.1 GCF_016429005.1 Pedobacter sp. ASV19 | reverse complement strand
GTATAAGGACGCGCTTTGGAATGCATCTGGTTCCTTCAAATCAGGCATTGCGTTATCTTCTTAAACAAAAGGGACAGCCCCAGCTGAGCATTTTTATTGCGGATCAATTTCCGGGAATACAGGATAAAGAACAGTTTAGCTTTCTTCATCAGTCTACCACGATGTTTAATGGTGCCGAGAAGTTAGCAGTCGCTACAGATTCTGTTGTGGTTTACCTTGATTTAAAGCGAAAAAAGAAGGATTGCTGGGAACTTGTTTTTTCTTTAATCACAGAATCTGCACCACTAACCGCCGACCAGGAAATTACCAGAACTTTTGCGCATAAACTTCAGGAAACGATTTTTGATGAGCCAGCCTATTGGCTTTGGTCGCACAGACGGTGGAAACAAGGAATTTTGTAACTTGCGTTATGAAGCAGAATAATGTCTTTTCCTTAGACTGTCTCTTATACACATCTGACGCTGCCGACGAACGTTAGCCGGTGTAGTTGTCGGGGGTGGGCGGGTCGGTAAGGAGGGGGGGGGGGGGGGGGGGGGGGGGGGGGG
>NZ_JAELTV010000983.1 GCF_016429005.1 Pedobacter sp. ASV19 | reverse complement strand
AGATGTGTATAAGAGACAGGTATGAAGATGCACAATTGATGAAACAGAAGGTAGCAGCCTGTTTTGCTGCTTTTATCCAGTCTCCAGAAAGCTCTGTCATTCCTTCAACTCAAGAAGAAACAATAGACAGGATTGAGCCTGGTACAATTCAAAGATCTGCGCCCGGGGAAACCTATACATTTTCAAGTCCCCCTCAGGTTGACGGATATAAAGACTATAGTAGACAGTCATTACAGGGAATAGCAGCTGGTTATGGAACAACATATGAATCTTTAACAGGTGATTTATCAAATGTTAATTTTAGTTCTGGTAGAATGGGTTGGATTGAATCCCAAACAAATGTTGAAATTCTTCAATGGAATATGATGATTACGATGTTTCTAAATCCAGTTTGGAAATGGTTTGTAAAGGCAGCATATATTTCTGGTAAAATCCCAACAGAAGATGTTGGAGTTACCTGGACACCCCCAGCTAGACAAATGATAGATCCTTTGAAAGAAATTCAGGCCTTAATTAAAA
>NZ_JAELTV010000982.1 GCF_016429005.1 Pedobacter sp. ASV19 | reverse complement strand
TCCAATAACAGGTCTGCAATAGGTTATTACTGGGCCAAGGCTGCTATATTTCAACAGCAAAGTAATGCACCATTAATACCTATAAACTTAATAGAACCAACTGCCCAGGCCGTAGCAAATGGTAGTCGCAATATTGTTGATGGTCAATATCTTTTGGGTGGTACACAGCAATACCTTACCAATCCGATAGCAGATGCTTATGCCGCAGGGTACAATGGTTTTACCAGTCGTCAGTTTCAATACACCAGCGGGATAGATATAGATTTGAAAAATGCATTAAAGGGTTTGTCTTTTCATGGACAAATGAGCATTGATTATTCAAATTCTTATAATCAATCCATCAATAACACTTATGGGATTTATGTTCCGACCTGGAATCCTAATGCGGATTCGATCAGCCAGCTCACTATGTATAATAAAGATAGTAAAACAGGTACGCAAAATCTCAGTAATACTTCTGTCTCTTATACACATCTGACGCTGCCGACGAACGT
>NZ_JAELTV010000981.1 GCF_016429005.1 Pedobacter sp. ASV19 | reverse complement strand
GTGGTGATCAAAAAGGAAATTCCGGTGGTCAGCAGACCGATGGAACTTTCCGTTAATCTAATTAATGTACACGGTTTGATAACTGACATGGAAGGAGTTCCGTTACCCGGGGCTTCGGTTCAGATCAAAGGGACTAAAGAAGGAACAACTTCCAGTTCGACAGGCCAGTTTTCAATCAATGCTAAAGCAGGTGATGTATTGATCATAAAGTATATTGGTTATGTGACAAAAGAAATTACGGTTTCCGCTTCTGGTGCTTCAATGACCGTTACACTTGAGGCCGTTAAACAGAATCTGGAAGAAGTCGTTGTTACCGCATTGGGTATTAAACGGGCGGAGAAATCACTTGGTTATGCCGTTCAAAAGATTAGTGGTGAAAAGCTGCAAACCGTTAAAGGTGTGGATATAGGTACTTCATTAACCGGGCAGGTTTCTGGTCTGGTGGTGAAAAATTCGACTGAATTTAATGCGAAACCCAAACTTGAACTTAGAGGGGAAGCTGTCTCTTATACACATCT
>NZ_JAELTV010000980.1 GCF_016429005.1 Pedobacter sp. ASV19 | reverse complement strand
AGATGTGTATAAGAGACAGGTTCTTTACGCTCCGCAGGAATTGTATAACTCGCAAAAATGACTTCATCTACTTCGTGTTTAACAATCAAGTCCTCCAGATGTGCTGCATTCAATATCCTCACCCCATCTATAGTTTTGCCAACTTTTCTAAAATCGTCATCTACAAAAGCAATAATGCTCTTATTGACTTTATTGTCATGATCAAATGTACGTTTAGTAGCTAAACCTGCTTCGCCAGCACCATATATGATAATCCTGATTTTATCGAGTCTTGCATTTTTAATGTACATAAAAAAGTACTTCACGATAATCCTGTAAGTAATCAAAAAAAGAAAACTAAACAAAGAATAAGTGATAACTGTTACATTACTTAAGAAAGGTGGTGCTCCAAAGGCAATAAAAGCAGCATTAACAAAAAAAAGAATAAAAGTGCTGGACAACACTGAAAATAAAATCCGGAAAGAATCCTGTGCAGAAGTATATCTC
>NZ_JAELTV010000097.1 GCF_016429005.1 Pedobacter sp. ASV19 | reverse complement strand
CCCCCCCCCCCCCCCCCCCCCCCCCCCCCCCCCCCCCCCCCCCCCCCCCCCCCCCCCCCCCCCCCCCCCCCCCCCCCCCCCCCCCCCCCCCCCCCCCCCCCCCCCCCCCCCCTTTTTTACGTTCGTCGGCAGCGTCAGATGTGTATAAGAGACAGCCTTATACCCTGTTAAATCAATGTTGGTCCTGGCGCTGGTCTGTTGCTTAAGCACGCTGACCCTTTACGCGCAACCGAGTAAAAATTTTTCTGTAAATAATTTTAGTGAGATCACTGTAGCCAGTGGCATCGACCTTTATCTGACGCAGAACGGAACTGAGGCCGTTAAAGTTGTAGCTCACGAAGATTTGCTAAAAAATGTAATCGTTGAGAAAAACGGCAATACCCTGACCATCCGGTACAAAGACAATTCAGGATGGGGTAGATTTTTTAAAGGGCAAAGCATCAAGGCTTATGTGAACTTTAAAGCGTTAACTGCACTTACCGCAAGCGGAGGCAGCGACGTTTTTAGTCAGACTCCTATAAAAACAGACCGTCTGAATGTAAGAGCTTCAGGTGGATCTGACCTGAAATTAGATTTGACTACAAGAGATTTCCAGCTTCAGGCCAGCGGTGGTTCTGACGTAACGCTCAAAGGTAGTGCAACCAATATGGAAATTCAATCGAGCGGAGGAAGTGACATCAAAGCCTATGAATTTAAAGTAGAGAATGCTAAGGTAAGCTCCAGTGGTGGCTCAGATGCGAATGTATATGTAACACGTGCCTTGGAAGCCAGTGCAAGTGGAGGCAGTGATATCCACTATAAAGGAGATGCCTCTCTAAGAAATAACTCCTCTAAAAGCGGAGACGTAACGAAAGTAAATTAAGTTTAGTTTTTAGTTTGTAATCCCTGCCCTGGAATCCCCTCCCTGGCAGGGATTTTTTTTTAATGCCTCTTTTTATAAGGATAGTAAATGAAATTTGCGCCTTCCGGTACAATGACAAATACACACATATAATCTTCCGGCTTTTTATAGCTCTTCAAAAACAGCTCTTTCCTGTCTGGCTGGATAATTCCTTTTTGAACAAATTCTTCCAGAGTAGAGGCCTGAATTGTCCAGTTGGTATTCAACTCTTCCCTGTTCAGGATCAGTTCTCCTATACTTACACTATGCTGATGGGCAATAAAGATCGGGTGGGCTGAAATTCCTTCTACCATAATTTCTACAGCCACTTCTTTAATGGATTCTGCATAAAATTCCAAGTCTTTCTCCAGACTCACCAGCGGGCTTTGTTTCTTTTCACTTTTCCCGTCACTTGCCGGCTGTTGCGGCATTAACTCTTCTACATCCATTTCAATTATTTTTGGAGTTTTAACAAAACTACATTTTCCACATGTTGAGTATGCGGGAACATATCTACCGGTTTGATTCGAACAACCGCATATTTCTCTTTCAGTAAGGCAAGGTCTCTGGCCTGTGTCGCAGCATTACAGCTCACATATACAATCTTTTCTGCTTCCATCTCCAGCAGGCGCTCTACCACATCGGTATGCATGCCTGCCCTGGGCGGATCTGTGATCACCACATCGGGCTTGCCATGTTCAGTTACAAATTCAGCAGTCAGGATGTCTTTCATATCACCAGCATAAAAGATGGTATTATCTATACCATTCAATGCAGAATTAAATTTCGCATCCTCAATTGCTGTGGGTACATATTCCACCCCAACGACCTGCTTTACCTGACGGGCCACAAAATTTGCAATGGTTCCCGCCCCGGTATATAAATCATACACCAGCTCATTTCCTGTAAAGCCGGCAAATTCCCTGGTGATTTTATACAATTCATGGGCCTGATCAGAATTGGTCTGATAGAAAGATTTAACTCCGATCTTAAATTTCAGACCGTCCATTTCTTCAAAGATATGGTCCCGTCCAGCATACACAATAACATCCTGATCAAAAATGGTGTCATTTTTCTTCTGGTTAACAATGTACAGCAAGGAGGTAATTTCTTTAAAATTGACTTTCAGGTATTCCATCAATCCGTCAATCTGATCTTGTTCTGCATAAGCAAAAATCACGGCCACCATCACTTCTCCTGTAGAGGAAGTTCTAATGATCAGGTTCCGTAAATTCCCCTCATGGTTGCGAAGGTCATAAAAAGTCAGGCCATTTTTAATCGCATAGCTTCTTACTTCATTTCTGAGTGTATTCGAGGGTTCGGCCTGCAAATAACAATGCTGAACATCAAGGATCTTATCAAAGCGACCAGGTACGTGAAAACCAAGAGCATTCAATTCCAGATCTTCCCGCTCTGTCATGTCTTCTTTTTCCAACCAGCGTTTGTTCGAAAAAGTATACTCGAGTTTATTCCTGTAGTATTTGTTCTCTGCTGATCCGAGAATAGGTTCCATAGCAGTCGTATCCACTTTTGCAAGGCGCTGTAAAGCGGCTTCTACATTTTTATGTTTAAACTTTAGCTGAGCGTCATATTGCATATGTTGCCATTTACAACCACCACAGGTACCAAAGTGCTGACAAAAGGGGTCTGTCCTGAACTCAGAAGCGGTATGCAGTTCTTCGATTACCGCTTCTGCAAAGCTTTTCTTTTTCTTGGTCAGACGTACATCAACAACGTCGCCAGGCACTGCTTTATCTACAAAAACGACAAGCTCATCGGCTTTTCCTACGCCTTTACCTTCTTCAGCGATATCAATAATATGCAAATTAGGAAGGATAGTAACCGTCCCTGATTTTCTCTTTCTACTCATTATCCGGCAAATTTACAGGTTTCGTTTGAATTATATACGGTTTTTTTTGGCGCAGAAATCTTCTCCAGGCATTTTAAATGCCTGCAAAGAGAAGAAAGCCGGATGTTACTTCTTATTTGCCAAATACTTTAAGGATTATTCCAAGAATACCTTCCACCAGGTCAAAGCTTACATCAAACTTTTCATCTACCAGTATCGAAATTTCTAAAACTTCTTTGCTCATTGTAAATGAATGTTATATATCAAATGTAAGTGTTTATAGACCAAAAACCAAATCAGTTTTGTGGGGGTTAAGCTTGTTGTGAAAAATAAATGTTACTCAGGAGACCTCAGCTTTCGCAGCATGTCGCGCAGCGACGCGCAGAAAGCGTAGTCTCCGAAGAGCACATTTATTTTTCAACAAGCTTAACCCTCCTTACAACGCAGCTTTGACAAGAAACGGCAACAGTTCCTTTTGAAAACTCACAAAATTCTTCCTGACATCAGAATCGCTCACAGACGTAAAAGCGAAAGAAAAAACAATACTCTTACTCGCTTTAAGCAAGAAAGCCAATCCCTCCTTGCGGGAAGGATTATTTTTAAAATGATCCAGCTCCAGATAAGCTGCCAGTAACAACGACTCCAGCTGATCCGAAAGATGTTTCAAAAACTCCTGAGAATTGGCATTCTCACGAACAAAATCCCATCCGATAAACTCATTGCAAACCGTAAAAGTAAGCCTGCAAGTTTTCATCACCAAAGCCTTGAGGTGCTCCTCTTCGTCGGCAAACTGCGCCTTATTCTTCAGGATTTCCCGTAAGTTCAAATCCAGATAATCCATCAAAATAGCATCCAGCACATGCTCCTTACTGTCAAAATACTTATAAATTGTTGCTTTAGCAATACGCGCTTTCTTGGCAATCTCATTTACACTGGTCTTATGATAACCGTATTTCCTGAACAACTCTTTAGCTGCTCTCAGTATACTCTCTTTTATTTTTTCCGGTTCCATTAGTTAGATATATGTAAAAGCTGTCCGCCCTGAAGGGAAACATTATAAGATTTTAAATTTCGAACAGCAGGGGCTTTTGAAGGGCTTCCGTCAAGCAGAGAGAACTTAGCTCCCGTACAAGGATCTGTAGCACTCAATCCGCCGTCATCCGGATTCACCTTACACATCGCCTCCGGATTCACCGAACTACAACGGTCGTACGCCATATAAGCACTGTTAAATGGATTATAAACGACCAGTATACCTGCCACACCAACCCCCTGAACGGCTAGAACATTATTCACAGCCTTGATTTTAAACTCTTGTATGGTTACATTATAATTCACCGCCACATTGGCGATATAATTACTTTCCTTTCCACACCTGGTAAAAAGGCCGAGTATAAAAAATAGAACTGTGATCTTTTTTATCATTAAATCAAGGTTGTTTTATATTGTTTAAGGAAACGCACATCATTCTCAGAGAACAAACGCAGGTCCTTAATCTCAAATTTCAGATTGGTAATTCTTTCAATACCCATTCCGAAAGCAAAGCCACTATATTTCTTGGCATCTATACCGCAGTTTTCCAAAACATTCGGATCTACCATACCACAACCCAGAATTTCTACCCAGCCACTGTACTTGCAAAACTGACAACCAGCGCCCTTGCAAATGGTACAGGAAATATCCATTTCTGCCGAAGGCTCTGTAAACGGAAAATAAGACGGACGGAAACGCACCTTCGTTCCTTCCCCATACATTTCCTGAACAAAATAAAACAAGGTTTGTTTCAAGTCTGCGAAAGAAACATTTTCATCCACGTACAAGCCTTCCACCTGATGGAAGAAACAATGCGCCCTTGCGGAAATTGCTTCATTACGGTATACCCTTCCCGGCATAATCGCCCTGAATGGTGGTTTACCAGATTCCATCATACGCACCTGCACAGAAGAGGTATGGGTACGCAACGCAATATCCCCTTTTTCTCCCCCCTTCTTGATAAAAAAAGTATCCTGCATATCTCTCGCCGGGTGTTCTTCCGGGAAGTTTAATGCAGAGAAATTGTGCCAGTCGTCTTCAATTTCCGGCCCTTCAGCTACGATAAACCCAAGTTTATTAAAGATTTCCACAATTTCTTTTCTCACTAAAGCCAGGGGATGACGTGATCCAATTTCAAAACCCTCACCAGGCAATGTCAGATCTAACCCTTCTTCTTTTCCTGCAGAGGTTTCTGTACTTTGCTCTTTCAAAGCCTGGTACTTGGATTCCGCCAATTGCTTAAATACATTCAACACCTTCCCCAGCGTTCTCTTTTCCTCTGGTGAAACGGCTTTAAACTCATCAAAAATATCCTTAATAATGCCTTTAGTACCCAAAAATTTAATTCTGAATTGCTCCAGTTCTGCAGCTTTAGCGGTAGAAAACGCATTAATTTCTTCAGTGTATTGTGTTATCTTATCTTGTAACATGGCGCAAATATACAGCTATTTCGGTAATAATTTTCATATAGCAGGGTTCAAAAACAAGGTCAAAGCCCGTGTCATTAAGGAAAATGAACCCGGGCTTTGAAAATTTCAGGGACGGGAAGATCTTAAATAACCCCCAGTGCTTTCCCTACCTTTGTAAATGCCGCAATAGCCTTATCTAAATGGTGTTTCTCATGACCAGCAGAGAGTTGCACCCTGATCCTTGCTTTACCCTGAGGCACAACCGGATAATAAAAACCAATTACATAAATTCCTTCTTCCAGCATTTTAGCCGCAAATTCCTGTGCAAGCTTTGCATCATACAGCATCACCGGTACAATCGGATGAACGCCCTCTTTAATATCAAAACCTGCTTCTGTCATTTTTTGACGGAAATATTGCGTATTGCCTTCCAGCTTATCTCTTAATTCTGTGGTTTCGCTCAACATATCCAGAACCGCAACAGATGCACCAGCAATAGCCGGAGCTAAGGTGTTAGAGAACAAATAAGGGCGGGAACGCTGGCGAAGCATCTCAATAATTTCTTTTTTTCCGGAAGTAAATCCGCCTGAAGCGCCTCCCAAAGCTTTACCTAATGTACCTGTAATAATATCTACACGATCTATTACATTGAAATGCTCATGTGTGCCCCTGCCTGTTTTTCCAATAAAACCAGTGCAATGCGACTCATCAATCATCACCAATGCACCATATTTATCGGCCAGGTCACAGATCTTATCCAGTGGCGCTACTACCCCATCCATAGAGAAAGCGCCATCTGTAACAATAATGCGATGTCTGGCATCCTTTGCAGCAATCAATTGTGCCTCCAGGTCTTCCATATTGGCATTTTTATAACGGAAACGCTTGGCTTTACACAAACGCACCCCGTCAATGATGGAAGCGTGGTTCAGTTCATCAGAAATGATGGCATCCTGATCATTAAAAAGAGGTTCAAACACACCACCATTGGCATCAAAAGCCGCCGCATACAGGATCGTATCCTCTGTACCCAGAAATTGAGACAGTTTTGCTTCAAGTTCTTTGTGTACATCCTGTGTGCCGCAAATAAACCGAACTGAAGACATCCCATAACCATACTGATCAATTGCTTTTTTGGCTGCTTCGAGCACTGCAGGATGAGAAGATAGACCCAGGTAGTTGTTCGCGCAGAAATTAACAACATCCTGGCCTGTACTTACCTTAATATCAGCACCCTGAGGGGTAACGATAATTCTTTCACGTTTATATAATCCGTCTTTTTCTATTTGTTCAAGTTCCTGTTTCAGAACGGGCTGTAATGTTTTGTACATTTTATAATGAATTGATGCAACCAAAGTTAGGAAAATATCATCTTCCGGTGGTAATCTAAATTATTCTGCCCCGGCAAATCAATGATATTTATATCTTAGGGTTTTTATGAACAGAATCTGCCTTGTCCTTCTTTTATCTCTGGCTCAAATCCTTGCGTCGCATGCGCAACAATTCAAACTCAGTGGTCATATTAAAGATCCAAACGGTGAAGCGGTATCTTTTGCCTCTGTATATCTAAAGAACACCACCAGGGGCACCTCTGCCAATATCGACGGACACTACAGTTTAACTCTGGAAAAAGATAGTTACACGATAGTGTACAAAGCAATTGGCTATAAAAGCATAGAAAAAGAACTCAAAATAGACACTAATGTAACACAGGATGTGATCCTCAACCCGGAATCTTACACCCTGCGGAGCGTCACCATTAGCGCCTCAGCTGAGGACCCCGCCTACCAGGTCATTCGAAATGCAATAAAAAACAGGAAGCATCATTTAACCGAAGTTAAAGAATTCAGTTGCAGCGTCTACATTAAGGGCCTTCAAAAATTGATGGCGGCCCCAAAACGCTTTTTTGGAAGGGATATTCAAAAGACGCTGGAACTGGACACCAACCGGAGAGGTATCCTTTACCAATCTGAATCACAGTCTAATTACCATTACAAAAGGACAAATCATATCCGCGAGGAGATGATTGCATCTAAAGTTGCCGGACGCAACAATGCCTTTAGTTTTAATAAAGCTTCGGATCTGGAAATCAACTTTTACAATAATTTCCTTCTGGAAAATGTACTCAGCTCCAGGGGCTTTGTATCCCCGATTGCTGATATGGCTTTATTCTACTACCGGTATAAATTATTAGGTACATCTGTAGAAAATGGAGAAAGCGTTCATAAGATAGAGGTTATACCCCGCCGGCAACATGATCCTGTATTCAGAGGGATCATTTATATTGCCGATGACAGTTGGCGGATCATGGGAACTGAATTGTACCTCACTAAAAACACCGGTATCAACCTGATTGACACGTTGAACATTACCCAGCAATTTATGAAGGTGGAACAGCACTATATGCCTTCAAATATCAATTTCACTTTTAACGGCAATGTTATGGGCTTTAAATTTGAAGGGTATTACCTTGGGGTTTACAACAATTATAACCTCCATCCCGATTTCCCTGCGAATTATTTTAGCGGGGAAATTCTGAAAGTGACGAAAATGGTCAACAAAAAAGATTCCGCCTACTGGAACACCAATCGGCCAATTCCCCTAACCCGGGAGGAAAGACTTAATTATTTCAAAAAAGACAGCATTGAAAAAAGGAAGGAGTCTAAATATTATCTCGACTCACTGGAGCGGGTCAACAATAATTTTTCGGCCAGCAAATTCTTATTCACCGGTTATACGATCAATAACCGTTATGATCAGCAATACTTAAGATTAGATCCTATTCTCCGGGGCTTATTTTACAATACTGTTGAAGGTTTCGGACTTCGTTATGGTGTTACCTATACCAAACGTTTTGAATATAACCGCTATTACAGCGTCCGACCAGAATTGAGGTATGGACTGGCCAATCATACTTTAACAGGTAACCTGACTGTCAATTACCTATATGATCCTTTAAAGAAGGCTGGCTTTGAATTTTCTGCCGGATCTGGCATTTACGACCTGAACCGGTATAAAACCATGAGCACCTTATCCAACTCTTTAAATGGTTTGCTTTTCGAAAAGAACTTTTCGAAATTCTATGAGAAGAATTTCCTGGAAGCAGGTACCTCACGCGAACTGGCTACCGGTCTGCAGGCGCATGTTTCTGTAGAATATGCAAAAAACAAGACGCTGGTTAACCATACCCATTTTACCTTTTTTAACTGGAAAGGACGAGAGTTCACTTCAAACAACCCCTTCACACCAGACTCAGAAACGCCTCTTTTTCCGGATTATAAAGCATTGACTTTAGATGCCACCCTAACTTATACAATAGCTCAAAAATACATCAGCCGCCCGGATGGCAAATTCTATACAGCCTCTGTTTACCCGCAGATTCAGCTGAATTATAGAAAGGGAATTAAAAATGTTTTTGGCAGTACTGCTGATTATGATTTATTGTCGTTTGAAGTTTACCAGGACAGAATTGGTACGGGCTTATGGGGCTATTTTTCCTTTGTAGCGGGAGCTGGTAAATTCCTGAACAATAAAACAGTGTATTATCCGGACAGTAAACACTTCCTAGGAAACAATTCTCTAACCGCACTTCCGGATCTGAGAAGGTTCTCCTTCCTGGACTTCTATGAATACAACACAGACAAGCATTATATTGAAGCTCACGTGGAACATAATTTTGCGGGTCTGATCACTAATAAGGTTCCTTTGATCCGCAAACTGAAGCTGGAAGAGGTGCTTGGTGCCAATTATCTGACTCAGCCTTTGAAGAAAAACTACAAGGAGTTTTATTTTGGTTTGCAGAGGTTGATTTTCAGAGCGACTTATGGCTTTGCATATGACGGGAACAAGAGGGTGATGCAGGGATTCAGGATTTCCTACGGATTTTAACCCCGGTTTTTTGTGAAAAATCAATATTACTCTTCGAGGACTGGACTCCTTGCCCCGCTGCGCTCTTGTGGCAAGGCGCCCTGAGGTCCTCTCTGAGCAATATTGATTTTTTCTAGGCGCATAACCCGGGTGTAAAGTCTGCAGGAAATATAGACATCCTGCAATTGGGGGAAATCCATGGATGGTGCAGAACAGGGAGGCGATCAGAAAGGCCAGAGTAAATCAGATTGCAGATTAGAATAAGTGGTGTTTTCAGAATCCGATATACCAAATTAGATCAGACTTGGACAGGATTGGGGTCAGGCAGAGACCGGGCAGGTTGCTCACAGAAAAGGGACTTCTTCACACCTTGTACACACCTCCGTCACAATTTATACACAACCAGGTACCTTTTTGTGAAGAAAGTGTGTCTAATGTGTGTCTGATGTGAGGAATAGTCAGCTTCCATAGCCAGTTCTGGCTGTCACCTGGCTACCCCAAACTCACATCTAATATAAATCTTCTCTTCTAAATATAAACCTTCTCTTCTAATTAAACGTCCACCTATTCCACCGTCCTGGCCATCTTCCCCGGACACCCTCCCCGGCTAAGCGCCAAACTGAGCTTGCGAGCTCTTGAGAACAAATAAAAACATAAAACTATCCAATAAACTCATCTGCGCCATGCCTGGACTCGCCCCCCTGCTTAAGCGCCCTGTAAAAATCAATATTGCTCAGAGAGGACCTCAGGGCGCCTTGCCACAAGAGCGCAGCGAGGCAAGGAGTCCAGTCCTCGAAGAGTAATTTGATTTTTCATAAAAAGCTTTCCTACTTTACCTTTCTTCACAATTGTTTGTTAAACAAATTTCGTATTTTTGCAGAAAACTACATTAAACGCCGTATGCAACGGTATCAATGACTTATGACAAGATTTCAAACACTACTTTACTATTGCTATAGTCCCATAGCAGATGCGGAGCAATTTGCTGCCGATCACCTTACTTTTTGCAAATCACTTGGCCTTCTGGGCCGTATCATCGTAGCAGATGAAGGATTAAATGGTACCGTTTCAGGTACAGTTGAAGCCTGTGAGGCTTATATGGCCGCCATTAAAGCGGATGAACGCTTTGCAAAAACCGATTTCAAAATTGACAATGTAGAAGAACCATCCTTCATTAAAATGCATTGCCGCTATAAATCGGAAATTGTACATTCCGGCCTTCGCGATCCCAATATCATTGATCCAAACAGACAAACAGGTAAACACCTGGAACCTGCAGAATTTCAAAAAATGATTGATCAGGAAGATGTCGTAATCCTCGATGTACGTTCCAACTATGAACACAACCTGGGCAGATTTAAGAATGCGGTAACCCTGGATATAGAGAACTTTCGCGATTTCCCCGACAAGATTAATGAACTGGCCCAGTACAAAGACAAAAAAGTGCTGACCTATTGCACCGGAGGAATTAAATGCGAAAAAGCATCAGCCTTACTCCTGCACCACGGCTTTAGCGATGTTTATCAGCTTCACGGAGGGATTATTAAATATGGAAAAGAAGCCGGAGGAGAAGACTTTGAAGGCAAATGCTATGTTTTTGACAACCGCATTGCTGTAGATGTGAATTCGGTGAATCCTACAGTAGTATCAAAATGCTATAACTGTGGAAAAGTAACACCAAAAATGATCAATTGTGCCAATCCGGAATGCAATGAGCACATTACCCAATGCGATGATTGCGGAACAGAACTGCAGGGCTGCTGCTCAACGTCCTGTATGACCAATCCACGCAGGCGCCCATACGACGGCACAGGCTATTATGTAAAAGTTCCGCAGCCCGTTAACAAGGTTTCATGATCAGAGGAACCCTGAATCTTCTTTTATACGGTCTGCTCATGATGTTCAGCCTTCGGGTTGCGGCAGGAGATATTAAAAGTGTCGGGGTCCCTTATATTCAAAACTATTCCAAATCTGTTTATCTCTCTGGCAATCAAAACTGGTCTGTCGCAAAAGATAAAAACGGGGTAATGTATTTTGGAAATGCACAGGGCTTGCTCAGCTTTGACGGCAAATACTGGCAGCAGTATAAAATGCCAAACCGGCAAATTGTGCGCTCTGTGGTGGCAGATACCGATGGCAGGATCTACACGGGCAGTTTTGGTGAGTTCGGTTACTGGAAAATCGAAAACAAGCACCTGAAGTATACCTCACTCATCCCGCTTATTCCTAAAAAGAACAAGATCACAGACGAGATCTGGAAGATTTACATTGATGGAAAAAGAATCATCTTTCAGTCCTTTACCAGCATATATATCTATGAGAACAATAAGATCAGCGTCATTAAAGGCCCTGCTTTCTTTTTGTTCCTGTATAAAGTAGACAAGCGTTTCATCGTTGAATCACTTGGAAAAGGGCTCTATGAACTGAAGGGCAATCAGCTGGTCCCTTTAAAAAATGAGGGGCCGCCCCTGCCGCAAAGCATACTCTCTATCCTCCCCTATAAAAATGGAAATTTACTGATCGGAACCAGTAAAAACGGGCTCTTCCTTTATGACGGACAGCGGTATACGCCTTTCAATACGCCTGCTAATGCCTTTTTGCAAACCTACCAACTCAATAACGGGGTAAAAGTGCTGGGTAAGTATTATGCTTATGGCACCATTCTGAATGGATTGATCATTATTGATGAGGAAGGCCGTATTATACAGCAAATTAATAAATCAAGCGGTTTACAGAACAATACCGTGTTAAGCATATATGCAGACGACGAGCAAAACCTGTGGACCGGACTGGACAATGGAATTGACCGGATTGAACTGAACTCGCCGCTTTATTTCTATTTTGATAAGACCGGATTGTTTGGAACGGTATACTCCAGTCTGATCTACAAGAATAATATCTATTTGGGCACCAATCAGGGCTTATTTTACAGCCCCTGGACCGGGAACAAAGGCCAGTCCTTTAATATGTTTAATTTTAAACTCATTCCAGGCTCGCAGGGCCAGGTTTGGGACCTCAGCCAGATTGACGGACAGTTGCTTTGCGGCCATAATGATGGTACATTTAACGTAACCGGCGGCTCCATTGAGAAGATATCCGGTATCAGCGGGGGCTGGACCATAAAGAAATTAAATGACGACTACCTGATTCAGGGGGCTTACAACGGCCTTGTGCTCTTTAAAAGAGACCCCTCGGGGCAATGGAAATACTTTTACAAGATTGAGAACTTTGGTGAACCTTCCAGATATGTGGAAAAGGACTCCAAAGGGGACATTTGGGTTAGCCATGCCTATAAAGGCCTGTATAAACTCACGCTCAGCCCCGATTTTAAAAGGGTAGTCACTACAAAATATTATGATGAACGGAACGGCCTGCCCAGCAGTTACAACATCAACCTGTTTACACTGGAAGATAAATTGCTGTATTCTTCAGATGAAGGCTTTCTCACCTTTGATGAGATCAGCAACCGCTTCAGCAAGTACGAGACCTTAAATAAGGTTTTGGGCTCCTTTTCCACGTCGAATAAGATCATTAGTGCCGACAACAAGAAGTACTGGTTTATCAATCATGGCAAGATGGCCCTGATCAATTTTGGCCAGCCGGGTAAAATTGAGATCGATTCTAACCGTTTCAGTGTTCTTGACGGAAGGATGGTGCAGTATTATGAAAACATCAGCAAGATCAGCAATCAGATCTATTTGATTAGTGTAGACGACGGATTCGTAATCTATAATGCCCAGGATACACAAAATAGGAAAAAGACCATCCTGCCAGCAGTGCTCATCAGAAAAGTAGATGACATTACAGACATCTATTCAACCATCAGCGAAGTGGGCAATAGCGAGTCGGAAATCGACATTCCATTTAGCCGGAACAATATCCGGATTTCGTATACCCTTCCCTATTACAGGCAAGCGAAAATTAAATTCCAGTATTACCTGGAAGGTTATTCCAAGATCTGGTCAGACTGGAGTACGGCCTCTCAAAAAGATTTCACCAACCTTGGGTGGGGAACCTATAAATTCCTGGTAAGGGCTAAGATCAATGACCAAACGGTTACGGAAGTCACCTCATTCGAATTCACCATACTCCCCCCTTTTTATGCCAGTAACTGGGCCCTTCTGCTTTATGTGATCCTGATTGTTGTGCTGCTGCTCATGGGCAAAAAACTCTATGAAAAGAAGCTTCTGAAAGACCAGCTGGCGATTACGGAAAAACTGCAAGCAGAAAAGGAAGCCTTCTTAAAAAAGGAAGCAGAAGCTACAGAAAAACAGATCATTAAACTTCAGACGGAAAAACTACACGCTGAACTGGCGGGCAAAAACAGGGAACTCGCGAATTCGGCCATGAGCCTGGTCTACAAAAATGAGCTCCTGCAAAAGATCAGTGAAGAAATGCTGAAGCTGAAAGATGAAAACGGCAAAAAACTCTCGGAAGATCAGTTGAGGAAAATACAGAAAGTGATTGATGAAGGTATGAATGATGAGCGCGATTGGAATTTGTTTGAAAGCAGTTTCAACGAAGCGCATGAAAGCTTCTTCAAAAAATTAAAAGCCAACCATCCGGATCTGGTTCCAAATGACCTGAAACTTTGTGCTTACCTGCACATGAATATGAGCAGTAAAGAGATGGCTTCTTTATTAAACATCTCCCTCCGGGGTGTCGAAATCAGGAGGTACAGATTAAGGAAAAAACTCAATGTACCCCACGACAAAAACCTGGTAGAGTTCCTGATGGAGCTGTAAGCACTACTACATTACCTCTCATAACTCAAAAATATCCATCCGGATAAAAATTTTTAAAAGGCATGCTGATGTAGTGCTTAAATTTGGATTTCACTCATAAAAACGTCGTTTTTGTACTGAAAACAACGATTGCACATTCGTTTGAGATAGTGCAAAATCTGCTCTTGATGTATTAATGTTGAGGTACACAGGCTTGTAATAGCAAATTAACTAATCGAGATTTAACAAACAATTAAACAAAACATAATACGAGCATGAAAAGAATCTTTACAAAATTTTCTGTTTTAACTTTTCTTTGTTTGCTTTTTATCAACGCCGCCTTTGCGCAGAACATTACTGTGAAAGGTGTGGTTACTGATGGTTCGGACAAATCAACGATCCCTTCCGTAAGTGTCATGGTAAAAGGTACAACAACCGGAGCACAGACAGACGCTGCCGGCCGCTATAGCATTAGCGTACCGGCCAACAGTACGCTGGTGTTTACTTACATTGGCTACGTCACTAAAGAGGTTGCCGTTGCCGGTCAAACCACTATCAACGTTGCCCTGGCTTCTGCTTCACAGCAACTGGACCAGGTTGTGGTTGTGGGATACGGAACTCAACGCAAAATTGATGTAACAGGAGCAGTTGCAAGCTTAAAAGGAGATGAAATCTCCAAGCAAGCTTCCACTAACCCTGTAGCTGCATTACAGGGTAAAGTTGCCGGTGTATCTATTACCAATACGGGAACACCTGGTACTACACCGCAAATCCGGATCAGAGGTCTGGGTACCATCTATGGTAATCAGGCACCTTTGTATGTTGTAGATGGTGTTTGGTACAGCGACATTAACTTTTTAAATCCTGGTGACATTGAGAACATGAGTGTTTTAAAAGACGCTTCTGCTCAGTCCATTTATGGTATCCGCGCTGCAAACGGTGTAGTTTTGATTACCACCAAAAAAGGTAAACTTGGTACTCCAACTACAGTAAACTATGATGCTTATGCTGGTTTTCAAAAAGTAACCAATCAGGTTAAAATGGCCAATGCCTCTGAATATGCACAGTTCACCAACGAACTATCGGTGTTAAATGGCGGTGCACCTGTATTTGCCAACACCAATTTAGGTGCAGGTACCAACTGGTATAACCAAATCTTAAGAGATGCTTTTGTAACCAATCACAACATATCTGTTAACGGCGGTACCGAAAAATCTACCTATAACATTTCCTTAGGTTATTTAGATCAGGACGGTCTTATAAAAACTAATAACTATAAAAGATATACTGCCCGGGTTTCTAACGATATCCAGATCTATAAAAATTTAAAAGTTGGCTACAACATTACTGGTGTAATGGGTAAATCAAATGACGTACCGACTACGATTTATCATCAGCTCTATGCTGCTGCACCATCTATTCCGGTATTCAATCCAGACGGCAGCTACGGAGATCCAAGATCGCAGAATTTAGGTGATGGAGCCAATTTCAACCCTCAGGCTACAATTGATTTCAACAACCAGGTTACTAAGCAATATAACGTTACAGGTAATATTTTTGCGGAATTGAACTTTGCCAAACATTTTACATTTAAAACCAGTGTTGGCGGAGAATTTGGTCAGTTTGAAAACAGAAAATACAGCCCGAAATACTATGCAACCTATGCGCAAAAAAGCGATGCGAGTGAACTGGATATTGTACGCATAGATACCAGGAACTGGATCATAGAAAATACCCTGACCTATCAGAATACTTTTAATGAAGACCACAACTTAACTGTATTATTAGGACAATCTGCACAAAGCAATAAGTCTTATACTTTAAATGCTTCAGCTCAGAATGTACCTTTTAACACCCAGGCAGATTTATACCTTGCTTTAGGTGACCCAGGTTCCAGAACGGTAAGTGATGCAGGTTCCAGAATCACATTTTCGTCCTATTTTGCCAGAGCCAACTATGCTTTCAAAAACAAGTATATGCTGAATGCTTCTATTCGTGCAGATGGAGCATCCCAATTCTTTGGAGGCCAGCAAACCTGGGGTTATTTCCCTTCTGTAGGTGCTGGCTGGGTGATCAGCAATGAAGATTTCATGAAAGACCAGACCGTTTTTAGCTCTTTAAAATTAAGAGGCAGCTGGGGTATGATCGGTAATGCAAGCGTTCCTATTAATCCAACTCAAATTGTAGTTGCCCAAACTGCAGATCTTACCGCGTTTTATGGAAGCAACAACATTCCTCTTCCTGGAACAAGTATCAACTCCCTTCCTCCGAGTCCTATCGTTTGGGAAAAAGGCATCGGTACAGACGTAGGTGTAGAGGCTAGTTTTCTAACACACAGATTAAGTGTAGAAGCAGATTATTACAATAGAAAAACGTCAAGGGCAATATTCAATCTTCCTATTTTAGGCTCTCTTGGAACGGTAACTAATGAGATCTTAGGGAATCAGGCTGACATCCAAAACAAAGGTTTTGAATTTTCTGCTTCCTGGAATGACAAGACTGCCGGCGGTCTGACTTATTCTATCGGAGGAAATATCGGTTATAATACCAATAAAGCTGTCTCTTATACACATCTAAAATGGGGGGGGGGGGGGGGGGGGGGGGGGGGGGGGGGGGGGGGGGGGGGGGGGG
>NZ_JAELTV010000979.1 GCF_016429005.1 Pedobacter sp. ASV19 | reverse complement strand
CAGCATATACTTTATCATAAGTAGCAGCATATACCTGATCTTTTAACTCAGGATTGCTGTCTTCATGAGAATACTCACGCTTAACTGTTTTACCCACCAGTTCAGCCAATTCTTTTTGTGCCTGAACCTGAACGATGATTGCTTTGTGAGCAAATTCAATAGCTTCAACCATTTCGATTTCAGAAATCTCATCAGCTTCACCTTCCACCATCACGATATCTTTTTCAGTACCTGCAACCAGGAAATCAATAGTTGCACGCTCTAAATCACTTACATAAGGGTTGATCACCAATTTGCCATCAATTCTGGCCACACGTACTTCCGAGATTGGTCCGTTAAAAGGAATATCTGAAACTGCGATAGCAGCAGAAGCCGCCAAACCAGCCAAACAATCTGGCATTATATTTTTATCAGACGAGATCAAAGTGATCATCACCTGGGTATCAGAGTGGTAATCTTCAGGGAACATTGGACGCAAAGCACGGTCTACCAAACGAGAGATCAATACCTCGTAATCTGATAATCTTGCTTCGCGACGTAAGAAACCGCC
>NZ_JAELTV010000978.1 GCF_016429005.1 Pedobacter sp. ASV19 | reverse complement strand
AAGACTATCTATCCAGCTGGAACCCGATGGCCAGCAACCTTTGGAGCTGGAAAGAACAAATGCCTATGGCTATAGTACACTAAATCTAAGTAACTGGTTTAATATTGCCCTGCTTGGAGAACAGGTTGGCCTCGATGTCTGGACCTACAAAACTCCAAATGGCGCAAATTTACAAAAAGCATTAGACTGGTTGATCCCATATACGCTAGAAGATAAAAAGAAGGAACACCAGCAAATTAGCCCTTACGACAAAACAGAAATGTACAAAATCCTCGTTTTAGCGGGTACATATTATAAAGACAATACCTATCTCAAAAAGGCCAATTCCATTCAAGAAAATGAAGAGACCCGACTGATTGATTTGTTGTATTAATTACAGAAAACACTAAATTGGTGGCAAATTGCTTCTGATGGAACTGAATGATGTAAAAATAGCCTTAAAAAAACCTATTTTTCCGGTATCTCCTGCGTTACAAAAATACCTCAGGACCTACCAGCGGGAATCCAGGCTCCCCATCACATATAATGATTTGCTACAGTTTGATGAAAC
>NZ_JAELTV010000977.1 GCF_016429005.1 Pedobacter sp. ASV19 | reverse complement strand
AGAACAAATTAGATATTTTAGACCTAAATAATCCTGAAACTACGGAGCCAACCAATATAGTTGGCAACATTAAAATTCTTAATGAGATAGAAAATAATCCCACAAATCTCTCTTGATACTGATAATTTATAATTATAGGATGTGCATAGGACAGGAGAATTGACAAAACTGCCCCGGGAAATATATACTTAGGATAATGTTTAGATTCCTTAAACATATCAAAATAACGTCTTAAGGGGAAGATTCTAAGTGAAAGATTAAATTTATATAAAACAAATATAAATCCTAGTGTCGAAAACACATAGGCTAATGTATATGAAATTTTTAGTCCTCCTTCATCATTAATTAGGAAGAATACAAATAGAAGGTTGAAGAACGCATATGAAATACTTAGAAAGCAGTTATATATATGGAGTTCTAAATAGAGAAAAATTTGCTGAAGACAAGCATTAATTACGATAGAGTTCGCTAAAATAAAAACCAGAAAAACCTCTTTTAAAGAGAGGGCAGGCTTTAAGAGAAATAAGCATGGAAGACATACTAAAGTTAGG
>NZ_JAELTV010000976.1 GCF_016429005.1 Pedobacter sp. ASV19 | reverse complement strand
AGATGTGTATAAGAGACAGATGGTCGAATGTAAAAACATCATTGCTGCCCAGGAGCCTAATGTTACCTTAGTGGATATTGAAGATAACGGCATTGATGTCATTATTGAGATCTATCGCAAATTTCCCAATACCAATGTGGTTGTCTACAGTAATATCCAGGATCATAACACCGTAATATCTTGTGTAAAGGCAGGGGCAATGGGGTATCTCACAAAGGACACCTGCTTAAGTGAAGTCATTTCCACAATTGTGACCACTTATAACGGCGGGTCTGTTTTTAGCCCTTCAATTTCAAGAAACTTCATTCAGCAAGTACAGCAAGCTGTAGATCATCAGAACAATCTGAGTTTAAGGGAGCGACAGATTGTAGAAGGCCTCAGAAACGGTTTGAGCTACAAACTGATCGGGTATAAATATGGGATCTCCCTGGATACTGTAAGGCAGTATATCAAAAGGACATATAAGAAACTGAACATTAACAGTAAAGGTGAACTACTTGCTCAGTTTAGGT
>NZ_JAELTV010000975.1 GCF_016429005.1 Pedobacter sp. ASV19 | reverse complement strand
CTCATGAATACCCTCCTCTTAATTAAGTGATTAAAACGAAATTCGTTTAAAAATTCTTTGTGATTTGCGGATCTAATGGGGTAACTTTAGATCTGAAACGATGTACCAGCTCCCCTTTTTCATTAATCAGGAATTTTTCAAAATTCCAATTGATATCGCCAGTAAAATCCGGATTACTTTGGGTAGTTAAATACTGGAATAAAGGATTAATATCTGCCCCTTTAACACTTACTTTCTCGCTCAATAAAAATGTAACCCCAAAATTCTTTTTGCAGAAATCCTGGATAGCAGCATTGGTGGCCAATTCCTGTCCTCCAAAATTTCCTGCCGGAAACCCAATCAGGACAACTTTATCTCCATATTCTTTATGCAATTTTTCCAAAGCTTCATATTGCGGTGTAAATCCACATTTGGAAGCCGTGTTTACAATAAGGATTTTTTTGCCTTTAAATTTAGACAATTTAACCTCTTTCCCATCAATGGTTTTAATGGTAAAATCATACACACTCTTAGGTCTGTCTCTTATACACATCTGACGCTGCCGACGAACGT
>NZ_JAELTV010000974.1 GCF_016429005.1 Pedobacter sp. ASV19 | reverse complement strand
ACATAATCCAAGGATAAGAAGCCTTCATTTTCGGCAATGTGCTTAGCAATTTCTTCATTGCTCAATAACTCATCGTTAGACAAGTGAGAATCTTCTAAATGAAACCTGACTGCGGGTAGCATTCCGTTCCGGGTATGCAATACCAGCTTAAAGTTAGGACTTTGCTCGTGTAATTGGTAAAACAGATGTCCTTCAGGGTGTTTGTTAAAAGTTCCGTTATGACGGGCAAGCGTTCTTATCGCGTCAACAGCGGTCAAGGAAGATCCTTTGATAGCAACAGGATGATCTAACTTTAAGCCCAGTTTAACCGGTGGATAAGGAGAATCAAAATAGCCTCGAACTTTTCCTTCGTATCGTTTCGGCCAATAATGACCTGTACAGATGATGACCTGATCAAATTCAAATTTTTCCCCGCCGTTGATTTCTATCACGACCATCGCTTGCTCAGGGTAATCGGTTATATCGGTTGCTTCGGTATTGTAATAAATCTGGTATTCCACCCCATTCTCCCGTGCCTGTTTCTGTAACAGATCAAACTGGGCAGTCAGATAC
>NZ_JAELTV010000973.1 GCF_016429005.1 Pedobacter sp. ASV19 | reverse complement strand
CCCGGTAACAATCCAAGATGAGCAGATTTGAGTAACAGTTTGGTTGAACCAACACTTCCGGCGTTAAGAAAGAGCTTTTTGCAGCAGATCCTTTTCTTTTCAATCACTGTTCCATCCGTATCTGTCACTTCTACCCTTACCTCATATTGACCAGAATTGAGTCTTTCAATAGAAACTGCCTGATGCAAATCAAGTATAGTCAATAGTCCGGTTTGTCTTGCTTTATACAGATACGTTTTGTCTAAACTTTGCTTACCATGATTATTGCCGTAGATTACTTCCTTTGCCAACGCAGATTTAGGAACCTTTCCCGCCTGCTCCTGTTCCATGTATTTAAAACTATATACATTTGGCACTTTAACCACTTTAAATCCAGCTTTTTGAGCCTCTTTCTCACCTATCCTCGCAAATTTATAATAAGGCGACTGCTTGTAAAAGCCCTCAGCAATTTCATTGACCTCAAGTTGCTTTTTGGCCATCGGAAAATATTTTCGCCAGAATAAATCTGCATCTAATTGAGGAAAAATCTCTTTAAAATACTCCTTTTTTGGC
>NZ_JAELTV010000972.1 GCF_016429005.1 Pedobacter sp. ASV19 | reverse complement strand
AGATCTACACCGGCTAACGTTCGTCGGCAGCGTCAGATGTGTATAAGAGACAGCAGTATAGGTACATCCCGCCCTTCCTCCGGTTAATCCTGCTATAGAAGCAATGTTGATGATATTGCCATGCTTTTGCTCCAGGAATACCTTTGTTACCGCACGGGAGGTATAAAAGGCACCGGTAAGGTTTATGCCGATAACATTGTCCCATAGCTCATCTGTAACTTCTGCAACTGGGGCAAAATTGTCCATAATACCAGCATTGTTAACGAGTATGTTCAGAACGCCACAGGTCTTAATTGTATGATCTATTAATAAATCAACATCTTTTTTTCTCGACACATCGGCTGGATAGCAAAACGCAGTTCCACCATCGGCTTTGATTTCCTCAGCAACGGCTTCTATGTTTTCATGCCTGATATCAGATAAGATGATTTTTGCACCTTCCTGGGCGAAAAGCCTCGCGATCGCTTTTCCTATTCCAGATCCAGCTCCGGTAACAATTGCGATTTGGTTTGTTAATGCTTTCATACAATTTATTAAAATGAATAGTGAATAC
>NZ_JAELTV010000971.1 GCF_016429005.1 Pedobacter sp. ASV19 | reverse complement strand
ACAACTACACCGGCTAACGTTCGTCGGCAGCGTCAGATGTGTATAAGAGACAGGCGCATTTATGCCAACAAGAACATTGCTATCTTGAGCTTGTACAACTCCGGTTGCAAAACCCAAAAACAAAACAGTAATAATTTTTCTTTTTATCATGTTGAATAGAATCAGGATGCAAGTGTCGATTTCTTCGGATTTGGGGCTCTTGGTAACGTTGTAAATGGGGTTAGCGGATTTACTTACGGTTATATAGGCCAGGGTTTTGGTAACCCTATGATGACCTTTATGGCAAACGGAAACATAGGGGTTGGAACAACAACCCCCGCAACAACATTGCAGGTTCAAAATGCAAATACGAGCTATGCCTCAACTTTAATTTTAAAAAATACGGCGAACCATATAGCAGCTAGGGCAGGGGTTACACTTGAAAATGACAATGGCAGCCAGACTATGTTTTATAAACAAGCGTCTGGAAATTCTGATGCAAATGATCTTATTCTTTATTCATCTGCAGGTGACACAAGAGTATATACTTCAGGTGCCGAAAGATTTAGGATTAC
>NZ_JAELTV010000970.1 GCF_016429005.1 Pedobacter sp. ASV19 | reverse complement strand
GTTTCATTTCGGTTTCTCTGGCCCTGAAAAAAGGTTCAAAGATCTTATCTTTTAATTCGGCAGCGATTTTACTTCCATCGTTCTTAATCAGAATGGTAAACTCATCGTTATGTTCCTGAACAATTAGTTTAACCTCTACAATAGATTTTCCGTATTTAATAGCATTGTCTATCAGGTTACTCATAATCTTATAGAAAGCTTCCAGATCTATATAGGCAAACAAATCCTTTTCTGGAAGAACCATTTCGTAATGGAGCCGTTTCTGTTCAGCAGCAAACTGGAACTGTAAGTTGACGTCGCGAAGTAAATCTGAGATATTGGCTTTCACAAAATTGAGCGAAAAGCCTGAAATTTCTGTTTTCCTGAAATCCAGCAATTGATTGGTAAGGTTAAGTAAACGTTCTGTATTTCTGTCCATGATCCTCAGATTTTTTTCTATTGGATCGGAGTGCACTTCTTTAGATAATTTGAGCATAAAAAGGAAAAGGAGATCTATCAGGCCAAAATAGAATTCTTTACAAATGTAGCACATGAGATCCGTACCCCACTTACAC
>NZ_JAELTV010000096.1 GCF_016429005.1 Pedobacter sp. ASV19 | reverse complement strand
CCCCCCCCCCCGCCCCCCCCGCCCTCTACACCGGCTAACGTTCGTCGGCAGCGTCAGATGTGTATAAGAGACAGGTATGTTGTTCTTCTTTTTTCTGTGAATGATTGTTTAATGCAAGAAACATTGTCGTTTTTAAGATGTCTCTATTGAAAGGTTTTACAATATAACCTTGCGGATTAACTTGTTTGACCTGTTGGAGCATCACATCATCGGTATAAGCAGAACAGAAAATGATAGGTGTATCGTATTGTTTTTTTATGGACTCAGCTAGAACAATACCATTGACATCCCCCTTTATCAAGATATCCAGGAGTATCAGATCTACTTTATGGGTGGCTAAAAATTCAAGGCAGCTTGTGGAATTGTTAAATATGCCTGAAACATTATAACCAAGCAATGAAGTTAGCTCTGCAATATTGCTGGCTAATTCTGGTTCGTCCTCAACTATAATGATCTTTTGCATGGTTGTATTTTAACAGCAAATCTAAATGATTCAAAGTATCTCTCGCTATTATTGCAAGTTTATGTAATGAAGTGTGTTAAAATGTTAATGAAATGAAGTTTTTTTTTCGATTGGGAAATCACTTATTTTCTAGATTAGCCGCTGGCTGCAATTCCTCTTTTTTAAGATGTTTAAGTCAGAGCTCCGATGACCATTTGATTCTGTGGCTGGTGAAAAAATGAGCGGATGTACATTGCTGATGTTAAGTAATTTATATAAATTTACAGCATCATTTAATTTAAAATTAATTCATATAAATTATATAAAAGAACTATATGTGTGGAATAGTAGGCTATATTGGTTACAGGGAAGCCTGGCCAATTGTTATAAAAGGATTAAAAAGACTGGAATACAGGGGATATGATAGTGCTGGAATCGCGCTGATCAACGATGAGGGGATGAATATCTTCAAAAAAGCGGGTAAGGTGATTGAACTGGAGAATTTTGCAGAAGGAAAGAACCTTTCGGGTACGATTGGAATAGGACATACCAGGTGGGCTACACATGGTGCACCATCTGACCGGAATTCACATCCTCATACTTCAAATGATGGTAAACTGAGTATCATCCACAATGGAATTATAGAAAATTACGCCACACTTAAAGAAGAACTGGAGAGCAGAGGGCATGTATTTAAGAGTGATACGGATACGGAAGTACTGATCCATCTGGTGGAAGATATTTATAAGTCTGAGGATGTAGATCTTCTGGAAGCCGTAAGGCTTGCGCTTAACGAAGTGAGCGGCGCTTATGCCATTGTGATTATGGATGAGGATCAGCCTGATCAGTTGATTGCAGCAAGAAAAGGGAGCCCGATGGTGATCGGTGTTGGTGCCGGTGAGTATTTTATTGCTTCTGATGCTACACCTATTGTAGAATATACCAAAAATGTAATCTATCTGAATGACAATGAAATTGCGTTTTTAAAACGCGATGAATTGGTGATCAAGCGTCTGGATAATGTTGTTCAGACACCATATGTTCAGGAACTGGAACTGAAACTGGAGATGCTTGAAAAAGGGGGCTATGATCACTTTATGCTAAAAGAGATCTATGAACAACCACGTTCCATCCGGGATTGTATGAGGGGCAGGATCTATCCTTCTGAAGGTAAAGTACAGTTGGGTGGAATTAAGGAATACGCAGAGAAACTTAAAAATATAGACCGGATCATTATTGTAGCCTGTGGTACTTCCTGGCATGCGGGTCTGGTTGGAGAGTACCTGATTGAGGAATATGCACGTATTCCTGTTGAAGTAGAATATGCTTCTGAATTCAGATACAGAAACCCGATCATTACGGAGAAAGATGTGGTTATCGCAATTTCACAGTCGGGCGAAACGGCAGATACTATGGCGGCTATTGAAATGGCCAAAGAAAAGGGAGCAACTATATTTGGTGTATGTAATGTGGTGGGGGCTTCTATTCCACGTATTACGCATGCAGGTGTATATACGCATGCAGGCCCGGAGATTGGGGTGGCTTCAACCAAGGCATTTACAGCACAGGTGACGGTATTGACGCTGATGGCATTTTATATGGCCCAGCAAAAAGGTACGGTAACTAATTCCAAACTGGTGGAGTTATTAACCGAGCTGGATAATATTCCGCAGAAAATTGAAGTTGCCTTAAAATCAGATGTCCTGATCAGAGAAATCGCAGAAAAGTTTAAGAATTCCAGAAACTGTCTTTTCCTTGGTAGAGGAAGCGGTTTCCCTGTGGCACTTGAAGGTGCATTGAAGCTAAAAGAAATCTCTTATATCCATGCCGAAGGTTATCCGGCTGCGGAGATGAAGCATGGTCCGATTGCTTTAATTGATGAGGAAATGCCGGTTGTTGTAATTGCAACCAAAAATTCCTCATATGAAAAGGTAATCAGTAACATCCAGGAAGTGAAAGCAAGAAAGGGTGTGGTGGTAGCCATTGTTACTGAGGGTGATACCGAGGTGAAAAAAATGGCCGATTATTGTATTGAAATACCTGATGCGAGCGAAGCATTTCTGCCGCTGCTGGCAACGATTCCTTTGCAGCTGCTTTCTTATCACATTGCTGTGTTGAGAGGCTGTAATGTAGATCAGCCAAGAAATCTTGCCAAATCAGTTACCGTAGAATAATTGTCTTTTCCTCCTTATATTGAAATAACGGTTGAATTAACAGAAAGCCGGGTACAATGTTGCCTGGCTTTTTTGTGGGTGGTCTGTATAATTAACGTTACGATTTTTTAATACGATTTTGGTATGTTATCTTAATCATTTATTTTATTATGAAAAGATTGTACGCCTTTGTTTTGTTGTTAGCGGTATCTCATTCTCTGGCCTCTGCCCAGAGCAAAGAACATGCGCTTGATAAAAATGTATATAAAACCGTTGAATCTATACTCAAGGAACAGGTATTACGGGAAGCCGATGCTGCTCTGAAGGCCGATCCGATCACTGTAACTGCGGCCTCTTCTCCAAGAAGTGCAGGAGGGAAACATGATTTCTTCTCTGAGGGTGATTATTGGTGGCCAGACCCCAAAAATCCAAACGGGCCATACATTCAAAGGGATGGTATGACCAATCCGGAAAACTTTACTGCACACAGATTAGCCATGATCCGCTTCAGCCGGATTATTGGTGCATTGGCTTCTGCCTACAAAATTACAGGGAATGCGAAGTATGTTCACGCTGCGGAGAAACATTTAAGGGCCTGGTTTATAGATGAAGAAACCCGGATGAACCCTAATCTTTTGTATGCACAGGCCATAAAGGGACTGTATACAGGTCGGGGTATTGGAATTATCGATACCATTCACTTGCTGGATGTGGTGATGGGGATTCATGTGATGCACAGCCAGATGCAGAGCGAGGAACTGCAGAAAATTAAACAATGGTTTGCTGATTATACCACCTGGCTTATGGAACATCCCAATGGTAAGGCAGAAATGAATGCAAAAAACAATCATGGGACGTGTTTTGTGTTACAGATTGCTGCTTTTTCCAGGCTGACTCATAATACGGCATTGCAAAAATTCTGCATTGACCGGTATAAAAATGTACTTCTGCCAAACCAGATGGCGGCTGATGGAAGCTTTCCGCTTGAGCTGGCCAGAACCAAGCCCTATGGATATTCGCTTTTTAACCTGGATGTGATGACCACCTTATGCCAGGTATTGTCTACGCCCGAAAACAACCTGTGGAATTATTCTACACCAGACGGGCGATCCATTAAGAAGGGAATTCAATACATGTTCCCTTATATTGCTGATAAATCCTTATGGAAGTTGAAGCCGGATGTGATGCACTGGGAGGAATGGCCTGTTGCACAGCCCTCTTTAGTGCTGGGGGCGGCGGCTTATCAGAATAAAGAGTGGCTGGCCACCTGGGTAAAGCTGGATCACGATCCAAAAGGAGAAGAAATCATCAGAAATCTCCCGGTAAAATATCCGCTAATTTGGCTGGATTAACACAGATCTCAGAGCTTGGCATCATTTTTCCTGTAATAAATGTATATGATGCGTGTTTCTAAGGAAGGTTTTATTCATGCTATAAGAGGTAAAGTGATTTTAGCACTTGTCTTGGCCTGCTTTGCCCTTTTTATGGCCTGGCTGGTGAGTAAGGTTGCTTTTCGGGAAATGATGAATACGGTGGAGAACATCTCCTCGCCAAATGAGAAGCTTCGTGTGGTTAACGAATTGTCGCGGAGAATTTCTGCTCTTGACCAGGTACAGAAAAAACAAGCCCTGAATGACCCGGGTAATTATAATAAGTTTTTTAAAGATTCCAAGCAATTGAGAACGTTGCTGGATACACTTGCAGGCTTATATGCGGGCGATTCTGTTCAACTCCGGAGGATTGCCTCTATTGATGGCCTTTTGACGGTTAGAGATAAACAATTTATCAATTATTTAAAAGTCCGCGAGAAACTGATTAATAACAAGTCTTTCTCTACGCAGGTACAGAAGTTCAATGATCTGGTCAATAAAAATTCGGCAGAGGCAGACAGTACTGTGGTGACTTCTGAAAAAAGGACCTCTACCACTACAGTTATTCCTTCAGAAGACAAGCCGAGAAGCTTTTTCAGTAAAATATTTGGAAAGAAAAAGACGGAAGGCGAAGAAGATAAAGCCTTTAAGATTGTTAATGAAGAAAAGGTAAAAAGAGACACCATCGCTTTATCTAACGAAAGAAAGATTGTGAAGGGAATGGAAGAATCTCTTCGGGCCATAGAAAAAGAGCAAAAAATCAAAAGTCAGCGCTTTTTGAACAAAGAGGCTGTTCTGGCCAATGCCAATAGTTTGCTCATCAGTCAGATGCTGGGCATTCTTAAAAAAGTGGAAAGTGAAGCCGTTGCACAGATAGAGCAGAACGGCATCCAGGCAAAAAAGGTAGTTAATACGGGTATCAACCGGATCAGTATTATTATGGTGGTTTTCTTTCTCCTTATGGTATTGTTACTTTACCTGATTCTAACCGATATTACCCGGAGCAACAAATACCGGAAGGAAATGGAGGCCGCTACAGAAGAAGCTGAATATCATGGAAAGGCAAAGCAACGTTTCCTGTCTAATATGAGCCATGAGATCCGTACACCCCTTCAATCCATTATTGGTTATGCGGAGCTGATCAAACAGCAGGAAAATCCTGGCCGGAAATACATTGATGCCATTTATCATTCTTCAGAGCATTTATTGCAGATCGTGAATGAAATTTTAGACTATAACCGGTTGATTTCCGGGAAGTTTACGTTTACGAATAAGGTTTTTAACATCAGGGAACTGCTTGATGAGGTTGTGCTTATTGTGAAACAGCAGGCCGACCGAAAGGCTTTAAGTCTGGTTGTTAATTTTGATCTTAATGGCATAGAATACATACAGGGAGACCCCTTCCGGCTGAAGCAGATCCTGTTTAATTTATTAAGCAATGCCATTAAATTTACGGTAGAAGGCGAGGTGCTTTTTTCGGTGTTCTATAAGAGACAGGGAGATTTGCTCCACTTTACTTTCCTGGTAAAAGATACGGGAATTGGTTTGTCTGAGGAGGAAACTAAATATATTTTTAATGAATTTGAACAGGCCGAAGCCCCGGAGAAATCTATTTTGAACCAAACTGGAGCGGGTCTTGGATTAACCATTGTTAAATCTCTGGTAGAGAACCAGGGTGGAAGAATCTATGTGAAAAGTAAAAAGGGGCTGGGGAGTAGTTTTACGGTTTATTTACAGTTTGCTGTGGCAGAAGAGCCGGTAGCGGATGCTGTAAAAGAGGGGCTGCCTTTTCCATCTGGAGGAAATAAAGTCTGGGTGATTGACGATGATCAGCTGATTCTGGACCTTTGCAGTTTGATCTTCAAAAACCATCAGATCAACTATACCTGTTTTAATAAGCCAGGCGATATGTTGAATGCGGAATGGGATTCTGAAGTGCAGTTTATTTTTATGGACATCCGGATGCCGGAAATTCCAGGAACTGAACTTTGCCGCCTTATGAGGGAAAAGATTGGAAAAGAAGTGAAGATTTACGCCATGACGGCCCAGGTTATGCCAGAGGAGCGTGCAGGGCTTCTGGCCGGTGGATTTGATGGGCTGATTATGAAACCTTTTAAAGAGCTGGATTTATTGTCTGTACTGAGAAATGAATTACCTATTCCTTTGGATACGGAGCCGGAGATCGTTTTTGATCCTTCTTATATAGAAAAAATGACCTTTGGTGACCAGGAACAGTTCGATAAGATCATGAACCGTTTTGTACAAGACTGCGTACAGGACGAAGGGGAAATAGAAGACGCTGTGGCTGATGAAGATGTTGAGCATGTTTCTTTGGTTACTCACCGTCTTGCGGGCCGTATCGCACAGATGGGGAACAGGGACCTCGCAGCTGCTTTTAGAAAAATAGAAATTGAACTGAATGAATCAACAGAAATAACCCCTGCTCAAGTTAAACAAGTAAGAATGCTGCTGGGAAACTTGAAAAGGTTAATCTATGAGATTGAGCATTACTCGATCTCATAGCGTTCCATTTTACTATATAGCGTTTTCCTGTCTATATTAAGCAGTCTTGCAGCCTGAGATTTATTGTATTTTACTTTGATCAGGGTTTCAATAATCAAAGACTTTTCGTTCACCTCATTAATGGCTTTAAGGTCTGATGTATTGGGTTTAGGACTTTGATTTACAGAAATGATCATTTCATCCGGGAGGGAAGCGGCTTCTGCAGTTTCTCCGGCGGTTAGCAAGACCATTCTTTTGATGACATTTTTTAGTTCCCTAAGGTTTCCCGGCCAGTCGTATTTATATAACAGTTCTTTTGCTGCGTCTGAGATGTATTTTACATTACGGCCCAGTTCTGCATTAGAAATTTCAATAAAGTGGTTAATAAATAAGTCGATATCTTTTCCCCGGTCGCGCAAGGCAGGGAGCTGGATTTTGAATTCATTTAGACGGTGGTAAAGGTCTTCTCTGAAAGTCCCTTTGCTGACGCTGTTGTTCAGGTCATCGTTGGTTGCGGCAATAATCCTTACGTCTACAGCAATGGTCTTGGTACTGCCTATAGGTTGTATCACTCTTTCCTGTAAGGCTCTGAGTAGTTTGACCTGTACTTCATAACTCAGGTTTCCTACTTCATCCAGAAACAATGTGCCACCATCTGCAGCTTCGAACTGTCCTTTTTTATCATTCAGGGCGCCGGTAAAAGCGCCTTTAACATGTCCAAATAATTCACTTGCTGCAAGGTCTTTGGATAGGGCACCACAATCTATGGCTACAAAAGGTTTGTTGCTGCGTTTGCTTTGTAAATGAAGGGTTCTGGCAGCATATTCCTTTCCTGTACCACTTTCGCCCTGGATGACCACAGACATGTCGGTAGGGGCTACCAGACTAATATGCTCATATAGTTTATCTGAAGTAGAACTTTTTCCTTTGATGGTGTCTGCATGTTGCTCCTGGGTTACAGGTTCAGCCGGATCATTTTTGTCCAGTGCACTTTTTACGATCATCAGCAGCTCATCCGGATTTACAGGCTTGGTGATGTAATCAAAAGCCCCCAGCCGGATGGACTTTACTGCTGTCCTCACATCGTTAAAGCTGGTCATGATCACCACAGGAACAGAGGATCCTTTTTCCCGTAAATGAGACAATACATCAAGACCCGTCCCATCAGGTAAACGGTAGTCTACCAGGAACAGGTCGAATTCCTGTTGATTGATGATCTTCAGGCTTGCTTTCACATCGTGAACTGCTAGTGGCTCATATTGATGCTTTTTAAGAAAGCCTTCTAACAACTGAGAGAACGTAAGATCATCTTCAATAATCAGTATTTTTGCCATAGGGTCGTTTTTCATGATATAGCAAAAATACAAAAGCCGGAACGATATCCGGCTTTTGTTAGTGTTATTTGTTTAATTTGTGGTTTATTCTACAACTTTACCATCTTTTCCAACTTTTAAAGAAGCAGTTTGTTCTCCTTTTTTAACATCGATCTGATACCATGAAGTTTTATCTGCTGCGGTAATCAGGAAGGCAGTTTGAGGTACCCATTCTTTATATTTATCTGATTGCAATGTTGCTTTAACTGCATCAGGCAATTCTTCCAGTTTAACAGGAACTTTTGTAGTACTGTCTTGTTGTGCGGTAATAGCTACAGGAGCTTTAATGTCGTTTGCCTGAACTGATGCTACTCCTGCGAATGCTAAAAATGCTGCTGATAAAATGAACTTTTTCATAACTATTTATTTTTAAATTTAATTATTCTTGTTAATATGATTAGTTAGGTTACATAATGATGCCATAAACTAAATTGTTTTTAACAAGCTGATAAATAGATATTTATGTTTTTATGTTCAGCAAAGTGCTGTAGAGAAACTCCACAGCTTGATGCGCTTTTCCGTTACGATGCGATGGTTTCTGTGGTTCTTCTGACTGCCATGGTTTTAACCGTTCTAATGATGGCTGCTGTATCATAACCGCATAAGGCCCATAATTCAGGTTGTTCACCATGTTCTACCAATTCATCGGGCATTCCAAGTCGTACAACTTTTGAGTTATAGTCATGATCTGCCATGAATTCCAGCACTGCCGAGCCCATTCCACCCTGCAAGCAACCATCTTCTACTGTAATTACATTTTTATAGCGGCTGAAAACATCATGGAGCAGTGCTTCATCCAGAGGTTTTACGAAACGGAGATCATAGTGAGCAGGATGGATACCTTCACTGTTTAACTCTTTACAAGCTTCGACAGCAAAATTTCCTACATGTCCTATAGTAAGTATAGCCACATCTTCGCCATCACAGATCTTTCTACCCTTGCCTACTTCAAGTTCTTTTAATGGCCGCTTCCAATCTGGCATAACTCCATTTCCTCTTGGGTAGCGGATAGAAAAAGGTCCTTTATTTTCCTTCTGAGCAGTATACATCAGGTTGCGGAGTTCCTCTTCGTTCATTGGAGCTGCAACGGTCATATTTGGAATGCAGCGCATATAAGCAAGATCATAGGCACCATGGTGTGTTGCTCCATCTGCACCTGCTACACCAGCGCGGTCCAGGCAGAATACAACATTCAGGTTTTGAATGGCAACATCGTGGATCACCTGGTCATAAGCCCTCTGCATAAAGCTGGAGTAGATGTTGCAAAATGGTACTAAGCCCTGAGTAGCCAGACCTGCAGAAAAAGTTACTGCATGTTGTTCTGCTATCCCAACATCAAATGCCCTGTCAGGCATAGCCTTCATCATGATGTTCATAGAAGATCCTGATGGCATTGCTGGTGTGATCCCAACAATATTTTTATTAGCTTCTGCAAGTTCTACAAGTGTATGGCCAAATACATCCTGATATTTTGGAGGCTGAGGTTTGTCACTTACACTTTTTTTAATTTCTCCTGTAATCTTGTCAAACAGACCTGGCGCATGCCATTTGGTTTGATCTTTTTCTGCAAGAGCGAAGCCCTTTCCTTTTAAGGTTACGCAATGCAATAGTTTTGGACCAGGAATATCTTTCAGATCGCGTATAACCGCGGCTAGTTTTTTTACATCATGTCCGTCTACGGGGCCAAAATATCTGAAATTTAAGGCTTCAAATAAATTGCTCTGCTTCAGCAGGGTGCCTTTAATGCTTTTTTCTATTTTCTTCACAAACTTGTGCGCATTTGGTCCAAGTTCAGAAAGCTTGATGAGCACGTTTGAGATGTCATCTCTGAAACGATTGTATGATTTTGACGTCGTAATGCTGGTCAGATATTCTTTTAATGCACCTACGTTGGGGTCAATGGACATACAGTTGTCATTCAGTATCACCAAAAGATTCGAGTTTTCGATTCCAGCATGATTGAGGCCTTCAAAAGCCAGACCAGCGGTCATTGCTCCGTCTCCAATTACAGCGACATGCTGTCTGTCTGTTTCTCCTTTGTAGTGCGAGGCTACTGCCATGCCCAAAGCGGCAGAAATGGAAGTGGAAGAGTGACCAACGCCAAAGGTGTCGTACTCGCTCTCCGCGATATTAGGGAAGCCGCTGATGCCATGAAGCATACGGTTGGTATGGAATACGGATTTTCTTCCTGTTAATATCTTATGGCCATAAGCCTGGTGCCCGACATCCCATACGAGCTTGTCATAAGGGGTATTGAGTACATAATGCAAGGCTACGGTTAATTCTACTACACCAAGACTGGCAGCAAAATGGCCTCCGTTTACACTCACAGTGTCAATAATATACTGACGGAGTTCCTGGCTGATTTGCTCCAGGTCTTCTTCTTTATACTGCTTTAGGTCAGCAGGATAATTAATGTTTGGTAATAATGGACGCTTACTGTCTTCCATATAGGTCTTAATAGAATTTACAAAGTAAGGGATTTTGTTTAATATAATCAGCATAAATATTCCCTGTTAAAAGGCTGCAAGTCCAGATTTCGATGAATAGATTTTGGTTAACAACATTTTACTAACCAAACTCCGCCAGAAATCATTATTTTTACCGCAGTAAAGACAGGGCTGTACAGAAGCGTTCTTTGTAGGCTTTATTCATGCGTAATAAATAAAAACAAAACATATAAATGAAACGTGATACTTTAATTTTTGATTTGATTGACAAGGAATTAGATCGTCAGGAAAATGGACTTGAGCTGATTGCTTCTGAAAATTTTGTAAGCAAGCAGGTCATGGAAGCTGCAGGTTCGGTTTTAACCAATAAATATGCTGAAGGCCTGCCCGGAAAACGTTACTATGGCGGTTGTGAAGTTGTAGATGAAATTGAAAATATAGCGATTGAACGTGCTAAAAAATTATTCGGTGCAGAATGGGTAAATGTACAACCACATTCAGGTGCTCAGGCCAATGCAGCAGTAATGCTTGCCGTTATACAGCCGGGAGATAAGATACTAGGTTTTGACCTTTCTCATGGTGGACACCTGACACACGGATCGCCGGTTAATTTTTCTGGTAAATTGTATCATCCGTTATTTTATGGAGTTAAAAAAGAAGACGGTTTAATTGACTATGCTAAGTTGGAAGAGGTTGCTCTGGCTGAGCGTCCAAAGTTGATTATCTGCGGTGCATCGGCGTATTCAAGAGAGTGGGATTATGCATTTATCCGCAGTGTTGCAGATAAAATCGGAGCTTTGGTTCTTGCAGATATTTCTCATCCTGCAGGTATGATTGCACGTGGATTACTGGCCAACCCACTACCGCACTGTCATATCGTAACCACGACTACACACAAAACTTTACGTGGTCCGCGTGGTGGTATGATCATGATGGGCAAAGATTTTGAAAACCCGTTTGGATTAAAAACGCCAAAAGGAGAAGTTAGAATGATGTCTTCAGTATTAGATATGGCTGTTTTTCCGGGAACCCAGGGTGGTCCTTTGGAGCATATCATTGCAGCAAAAGCGATTGCTTTTGGCGAAGCCTTAAGTGATGAATACCTGGAGTACATCAAACAGGTAAAATCGAATGCACAGGCAATGGCGAAAGCATTGGTGGCAAAAGGTTATGGAATCATCTCTGGTGGTACAGATAATCACCTGATGCTGATCGATCTTCGCAATAAAAACATTAACGGAAAAGTGGCTGAAGCTGCTTTGGGTAAAGCTGATATTACGGTCAACAAGAACATGGTTCCTTTCGATGATAAGTCGCCGTTTGTAACCTCAGGAATTCGTGTTGGTACTGCAGCTGTAACCAGCCGCGGACTAAAAGAGCAGGATATGGAAACCATCGTAGACCTGATTGATCAGGTATTGGTTAATCCTGAAGATGAAGCCAGTCTTGCAAATATTAAAAAACAAGTTTTGGCCTTGATCAGCAAGTTTCCTTTGTATAAATAAACGGGAAATCATTTATAACCTGGCTATTGCATAATGGCCAGGCAGAACTTTCTTAAAAAGCAGTAGCTATATAAATGGCTGCTGCTTTTTTATTTCGCGCAAAAGTCATCAGGCTGAGTTTTGCCATGGAAACGATGCCTAAAAAAAAATCGGTTAGCTTGTAAGTTGGGGGAGCCTTTAAAAAGATAAAGGGCCGATGTCTTCCGAAGGAATTATCGACCCTTAAATTAACGCTCTCGGAAACAAAGAAACAAAAATTTTTTTATTCTACATCATTTAATTTGAAATATTTAGCTCACATATGCTGCTGCTGCTATGCTTAGTCTTTTTACATCGTGTTTTTGAAGTTCGGCTGCGCATGATTCCAATGTAGCCCCGGTGGTTACCACGTCGTCTACGAGCAAAATATGTTTGCCCTGAATGGCATTCTTGTTCACCACCTTAAAGACGTGTTGTAGGTTTTGAAATCTGGTGTACCGATCCTTTTTGGTCTGGCTTTGCGTCGCTGTTTTTCGGATTAAGGTTTTATTGTTGATCTGTATGCCTAGTATTTCTGCAATGCCCTCTGCAAGAAACTGGCTCTGGTTATAACCTCTTTTCCGCATTTTACGGGGATGTAAGGGAACGGGGATAATCAAATCAATATCCTGATAATATTCTGTACATAATAAGCGTTCAGCCATCTTTCTCCCCAGGAACAGGCCTATTTCGGTTTGCTGTCCGTACTTTAGGTTATGTATCATTTTTTGTGTCTTACCTCCCTTATTAAAATAAAGAAGGGCTGTAGCGCCATGTATCGGTACCCTTCCCCAGAATTGTCTGGCCAATGGGTTATCAACAAAAAGGTGGAAATCTGTATAGGGAAGATCATATCCGCATTTTAGACAAATTACCCGTTCTGCCTGGAGCAGAGGCCGGCTGCAAGAAGAACATAACCTTGGAAAAAGCAGGCCCGCCAGATCATGAAATAAATTGATTATTGACCACATATGGCCAATGTAGATTTCTTTCCAGGAAGACTAACTATTAAAACGGAATTTATTTTGCCTGATCTTTTACTGCCAGCTGACCACAAGCCGCATCGATATCTTTTCCACGACTGCGTCTGATATTGGTGTTAATACCCTGGCTTTTCAGGTAATTTGAAAAAGCATCAATTTTATCGCCTTCCGCATTGATAAAATCAGCAAACTGAATAGGGTTGTATTCAATCAGATTCACTTTACAAGGCACATGTTTACAAAACTTGGCCAGATCCATGGCGTCTTCAATTTCATCGTTGAAATTGTTGAAAACAATATACTCGTACGTGATCGGGTTTTTGGTTTTTGAAAAATAATACTTTAAGGCCTCTTCCAGTGCTTTTAACGAGTTTTGTTCATTAATAGGCATGATTTCATTGCGCTTTTTATCGTTCGCCGCATGAAGTGAAAGTGCAAGGTTGAACTTAACACCATCATCACCTAGTTTCTTAATCATTTTGGCTATGCCGGCAGTAGAAACGGTAATCCGTTTATAAGACATGTTTAAACCGTCAGGAGCCGTGATCCTTTCGATAGACTTTAACACATTGGCGTAATTCAGCAGAGGTTCTCCCATACCCATATATACGATATTGGTTAAAGGGGCATTGTAATTTTGTTTGGCCTGCTGGTCAATAAGTACCACCTGATCATAGATTTCATCTGCGTTCAGGTTTCTTTTGCGGTCCATATAACCCGTAGCACAGAATTTACAGGTTAAACTGCAACCTACCTGCGAACTTACACAAGCAGTCATTCGCTCTTCCATAGGAATTAAAACACCTTCCACAATGTTTCCATCATAAAGTTTAAAGGTGTTTTTTATCGTATGGTCATTGCTGAACTGGGAGTTGTTCACTTCTACTACATTAATTGCAAAGTTCTCATCCAGTTTTTTACGCAAGTCTTTGGATAAGTTGCTCATCTGTTCAAAAGTGCGGGCAGATTTTTCCCATAACCACTGATACACCTGTTTGGCGCGGTAAGAAGGTTCCTGGATCGAAATAAAATGCTGCTGTAACTGATTCAGGTCTAGCGCACGAATGTCTGTTTTTTTAGTGATAGCCATTTGGCTGCAAAGTTACCTAAAAAAACGTGATTATTTGTCATAAGGACTTACTAATCAATTCACCTAGTTAACGCTTTGGGCTTCTGGTCTTAGCAGCCGGTGCACCTGGTCTTCCTTTGGATGGTCTTACAGGTCTTTTACTGGGGCCATTGGATTTATGCCAGTCGGTTACGCCTGCAGCGTTTGTCGTTCTTTTAGAAGAAGAGGCATTTCTGCTGTCTGCCTTCGGTTTTCCCGCACGGGAGGAAGCTGCGGGCTTTGGTCTTGAAGATGTTGCACGTTTGGATGTCGGAGCTTCGGGTGCTTCAGCACCTTTTTTAGTAATTCTTTTAGGCGCAGCCGATTTTTCAGAGCTCGATTTGGCCACCATTTTATAGATCCCATCCTGTTCTTCAGGTGTAAGTTCCCTCCATTCTCCTAAAGGCAGGCCTTTCAGGCTAATGTTCATGATCCTTACCCGCTCCAGTTTGGTGACTTCATACCCAAAATGTTCACACATCCTTCTGATCTGTCTGTTCAGGCCCTGGATTAAAACAATTTTAAAGACTTGCGGAGCTTCTTTGGTGACTTTACATTTTTTGGTCATCACGCCCAGTACAGGAACGCCTTTAGACATACCTTCTATAAAACGATCGGTGATCGGTTTATTGACCGTTACAATGTATTCCTTTTCATGGTTATTTCCGGCTCTTAATATCTTGTTGACAAGGTCGCCGTTATTGGTGAGGAAAATCAGGCCCTGGGAATCTTTATCCAATCTGCCAATTGGAAAAACACGTTCACTATGGTTTACATAGTCTACTATATTGCTTTTAACACCAGCTTCTGTTGTACTGGTAATACCGGTAGGTTTATTAAAAGCCAGTAAAATGGAATTTTCTGCAGCTTTAGGCTCTATCGTCTGGCCGTTAACAACAACAACGTCTCCAAAAAATACTTTATCGCCAACCTTGGCCTTTCTGCCGTTAATATATACATTGCCCTGTTCTATATATCTGTCTGCCGCCCGTCTGGAGCACAAACCGCTTTCACTAATGTATTTATTTAATCTTGTAGTAGAATCTGACATGGGGAAGGGTTTAAATTGATTTCCTTTTGCAAAGGAATCAATTTAAACCCATATATACTATCAAAATGTTTTTATAATAGGATTTTAGAAGGTGTTTTCATCGGCACTTGGGCCATAACTTCCCGGGATCGGGATGTCCAAAAGACGAAGATAAACCCCTAATTGGGCTCTATGGTGCACAATTTGGTTCAATGACATCCGGATCACGGCATATTTAGGCGATACGTCATAGATCTGATCCCCATTTCTAAGCGTCCATTTCTCCTGGAGTTTGGTTTCATTCTCAGGCACCAGCTGAGCTCTGGATTTAGCCAGGCTTTTCTCAAGAAGGGAAAGTAGTTCCTGAGGTGTGTTCACATCGTCAACCTGGTAGGGCATATCGGAAAAATCCAGTTCATCTGTGCTCAGTACCAACCCAATCCAGCTGTGCAGATCTGCCAGGTGAGTAGCAAGGCTTTTAATGTTCATGCTTTTTTCATGTGGTTTCCAGCCAAATTTATCTTCCGGAATTCTTTCCAGCATTTTTCTTGAAGTTGGGGCTTCCTGGTCCAGTTCTTCCAGGTACATTTTTATCAGTTCCATCATTTTGTTTTGTTTTACAACACAAAGTAAATAAGCGGCACTGACAGCCCTATGGCAGCGTGTTTTTTTGAGGAAAACAATTAACTTTGCGCCGTCTATATTTACAGACTCCTCAGATTGAAAAAAGTTCTTAAAATTACAGGCATAGGCCTGATCACGATCATATTACTTGCGTTTTTAACGCCTTACCTCTTACCTGATACCATTTCTAAGGAAGCGCAGAAATGGATAAATAAAAACATACAGGGCGAGGTGAAATTCGGCGAAAGCAACCTTTCCTTTTTTAAGCATTTTCCTTCCTTAACCTTAAGCTTAAATGATTTTACGTTGAAAGGTGCGGCGCCTTTTCAAAAGGATACACTTCTTTATGCAAAAGAATTGTCGTTCCGGGTAAATCTAGGCTCTCTTTTGTCCAGCGAGATCAAGATTGACCAGATCTTTTTAGACCAGGCCGATATTCATGTAAAAGTGGATGAAAAGGGCAATGCGAACTACAATGTTTTTAAAAGCAAAGCAGATACTTCTGCTAAAGTGCAGGACACCAGTTCTACAGCGGTAAAGATTGAAGGGATATTTATCAATAAAAGTAACCTGATTTATGATGATTTGTCTATTCCAATGATGGTAAAGGCTACAGGCTTGAATTATTCGGGAAAAGGAGATTTGAGCAAGGCGGTCTTTGACTTGAAAAGTAATGCCGTGATTGATACATTGGATCTGTATTATAATAAGGAGGCTTATCTGGTTCACAAAAAGATCAATGCTAAACTGCTGACGAAGATCAATACAAATTCCCTGGACCTGATCTTTAATGAAAATGATCTGAAAATTAATTCACTGCCGATCCAGTTTTCAGAACCTCTGAATGTCGCTCAGGATCTTAGTGGTCTGGTTACCCTGAGCAGCCTTGCAGATTTACGTTACACTATTGACGGAAGTCAACTTAAAATCTATGCTACAGATCCATTG
>NZ_JAELTV010000969.1 GCF_016429005.1 Pedobacter sp. ASV19 | reverse complement strand
TCCTTCCACAGCAAAATTTGATGGCATGCCTAATAGTGCAATTGCTTCGGGAAATGCAGGTTATGTTCTTTCCCCTAAGGACATGCCAAAGGAGCTTTTCAATTATGCCGATGAACTCCCGGTCAGAATTTTGGAAAATGGCTATATTGATGGAGATTTACTGGATCAGATCTTTGTTTTAGTTTATGAACAAAGCGGTAATGATTTTAGCTTCTATAAAACACCAACCATCGTGAGGCGTATTGCCCGCAGGATGACGGAAAATGGCATACAAGCATTGAGTGATTATGTTGACTTCTTAAAGAAAGATGCAGCGGAAACCGAAATACTTGGAAAAGATTTTTTGATTGGGGTAACAAAATTTTTCAGAGATCCACAGGCTTTTGATATACTGGAAAACAAAGTGCTGCCTGATATCGTTTCAGGTAAATCTGAAAATGAAATTATAAAAGTCTGGATTTGTGCCTGCAGTACTGGCTGTCTCTTATACACATCTGACGCTGCCGACGAACGT
>NZ_JAELTV010000968.1 GCF_016429005.1 Pedobacter sp. ASV19 | reverse complement strand
ATCCAGATTGAGCCATTTCTATCCTGGTAGATGCTATAAATGGAGTTCTGGTTCAAACTCTGGTTATTTGACTTTCTATGTTGATAGGACGTGAAAGATTGTGTACCGGTATTAAGTACGCTTAGGCCTTCCTGGGTTCCGATCCAGAGTTCTCCGGTTTTTATTTTGACGATCTTACGAATTGCATTGTGTACCGGTCCGTTTTCCGGTTGAGGTTTGTGTCGGAAGGTTTTAAAAGTCCTGGAAGCATAATTATAAAGATTTACTCCTCCTGTTTCTGTGCCGAACCAGAGCTTTTTTAGATTGTCTTCTGCAATAGCGGTTACGGCATTATCACTTATACTACCTGGGTGGCTGTCTCTGGTAAAGACTATTGGTTCTTCTCCTTTGCGGAAATAAAGAAGACCTTTATTTGTTCCAACCCATAATGAACCTTTATCATCCTCAAAAACACTTAGGATTTCATTACTAAGGAGTGGGTGATACAAACCGGCGAAGGCTGCCGGTTTAAATGTGTCTGTTTGGCGGTCTGTAAGTAAATAGAGCCCCATATAGG
>NZ_JAELTV010000967.1 GCF_016429005.1 Pedobacter sp. ASV19 | reverse complement strand
GTTGCTATCAGGGGAAATTCTCTGAATTACTTAGGTCTTGCCATGATCTGCGATCAGTTAATGGAGAAGAGGGAAAGAGAACCATGACCTACTACTTTAGTGAAAACGGAGACTATGCTGCCATGAAAGCCGATGCAAAAGACGATTCCCAGTTGAGCTAAATGGTTTACAACATTGATGGTTCCACATTAATGTTCAATGATGCTGAAAAAATAAGTCATAAAGCGATAAAACCAACCAACACAAAAGATAAAATATCAGCTAAGCCAACCGGAAAAACGAAAACTATGTGTGGATATAATGCTGTGGAATATGAAGTAAAAAACGAAGGTGGTACAAGCTTTTGGTATTATGCAAAAGTAGATTTCAATCCCATAAAAATTTATACCATGGGTGCTGGTAACTCTGGTACCTCTGCTGCCATCAAAGCAAAAAGTAAACAGCAACTGGAAGATAACCCAATGGCTATTCCGGTTCTTAATAAAAACTATCTTCTGGCTGAAGTAAATTCAGGTGGATTAAAAGATATCGAATTTTCTGACCCCATCTCCCATAGC
>NZ_JAELTV010000966.1 GCF_016429005.1 Pedobacter sp. ASV19 | reverse complement strand
ATGTGTATAAGAGACAGTGAGAAGGTTATGGAAGAATTAATCCATTTTCGACTATAAATAAAAACCAAATAATTAACGTATTTTGAATTATGAATAAGCCTGAGCTTCTGGAAAACCAAACGGCACATTATTTTACCGTATCCTCCATAGACTTTGAAAAAAGCTATAAGACAATGGATATGCGCATTGCCAAAGGATTTTCAGACCGGGAATTGTCATTCTTATTGGGATACCACCCGTTGTATGTGAGGGATGTAGAAAATCCGTTGCATAGTAAACGGTATAAGGCCAGAGATACTAATTATCTGCTACATATTTTTAATTGTACACTACCGGAAATTCTGGATGGGAAGCTTGAAGAACTGACCTATAAGCTTTTTGTTGTCGCTACTTCTAATCCGGATGGTACTAAATCCTATGATATATTTAAAGAGGGACTAAATGGTAAGCATAAAATCTTTCGTTCTTTTACCGAGTTGTCGGCTTTTAAAGCTGTTGGGTTGAAAAGTGTTGCTTCGCCAATAATGGTTAAGGATTTTATAATGTGTCTTTTGGATG
>NZ_JAELTV010000965.1 GCF_016429005.1 Pedobacter sp. ASV19 | reverse complement strand
TGTTGATTTTCCAGGTTCTTGAGCGGAAGACGTGCAGCATATACACTCTCTTTTTTCGAGAACTTATTCGCCGCACTCGTAATGGTTACTTCCTGTAAAGCCTGAACATTTTCTTTTGTTAGATGGTAATTGGCCTCAGTCACCTTATCTGCATTAACAACAACATCAAGGTCTTTTTCTTTAGCTCCAAGAATTTGAATTCTTACTGTATATTTTCCCGGAATCAGCCCCTTGAAGTTATAATTCCCATCTGCATCTGTTAATGTAGCTTTATGATTTTCAATAAGCGTTACAGAAACAGAGCTAAATGGACTTCCATCTATCAACGTAATCTTTCCGGAAATACTTCCGGTAGTCTGAGCAGCGCAAATTGAAAATCCTGACATCAAGAATGCCAGTAGAATGCAGTATAGATATTTCATCAAATAAATAATGTAATGTGTGATTTAATGGCGGCAAAGATATTGAAAAAATTAATACTATAGAGTTAGTAGTTTATTTTGACTTTTAGATGTTCTGAAGAATTAATCTAAATAATGATCATATCTGTCTCTTATACA
>NZ_JAELTV010000964.1 GCF_016429005.1 Pedobacter sp. ASV19 | reverse complement strand
TATACAGCGTTTGTGAACCGGCATTTTGTTCCTCCCGGCTAATGCCTGAATATTCGAAGCCATAGCCAGCAGGTAAATATTTATCTGCCGTTCTTTGAATGGCTTGTAACGCCTGTCCGGTACTGTAGTTGTCATTTGGCGACCCGCTTACAGACATAGAACTAAACAGGTTAAACCGGGTCACATTTTCTGGTCCGTAAACTCTTTTGAGGGTAATGAATTCAGTAATTGGTGTCATTAAGCCACTGCTGGTTTTAATTCCAATCCGGTTAAGACCTTGTGGATTTGCCCTGTAATTTGTATCTGCCTGGATAATCACCCTATATTGCTGGCCAAATTCATTGAAGTTGGACGTATATGAACTGCCATAAAAAGCCTGCATGGCACTCAATACATCTGAAACAGAAACCCCTGCATCTTTGCATTTCGCCACATTCACACTCATTTGATATTGAGGGAAATTTGGGTTAAAGGAAGTTGAAGCATATTGAATTTCTGGTTGATTGTTTAACTGGGCTAAAAACCCTTTTGCTACGCCGTAAAACTGGTCTGTGGTATGG
>NZ_JAELTV010000963.1 GCF_016429005.1 Pedobacter sp. ASV19 | reverse complement strand
GGTCATGAGATAAAATAGATAACAGCCGGGTCTTGGAGTCGTTGGCTTCTTTTAAGGCCAGAGAAGCTGTTAATGCATTGTTCTTTTCCCGCTGATAACTGTTGATGAGGTAAGATAGTACCGCACCTATACATACAACCACGGATAAATAGGTTGTTGCTATGTCCAGAAATAAATCGCTGCGCTTTGCATAGGTGACTTTAACATAGTCGGTGTTGTAATACTCAACCAGCAATAATCCGCTAACGAAAGCTACATTGATCAGTATCCAAAATATATACTGCCGGGTGGGCATTACAGACAAGGTAAAAACCAGGGAGAGGAGGAAAAGTATTAAGGTAGGACCATGTATTCCTGAATTGATAAAGTAATTAAACACCAGCAGGACAGCTGTTCCAGCGCTAAATAAAATAAAACTAAGCTTTAATCGTCCAAAATACCTGGAATTGATGTACATCGCGACAATGACAATCCAGGCAATAGATAGTACTGCTGTCTCTTATACACATCAGACGCTGCCGACGAACGATAACCCGTGCCGGTGGAGGGGGGGGCAGATT
>NZ_JAELTV010000962.1 GCF_016429005.1 Pedobacter sp. ASV19 | reverse complement strand
TTTCAAGCGGATTCAAAGATTTGACAAAATAATAAATGCTTAAGATCTGGCTATCGTTAAAGGAAGACTGTTCATAAAAATCAGTGGTATAGACATGTTCCAGCACCTCGATCTCCACATTGCATTCTTCCATAAACTCACGTTTCAGCGCATCCTTTAAGCCTTCCCCCAGTTCAAGTCCACCACCGGGAAACTTACTGAAACTCTTGCGCTCTGAATACTCATCGCTGATCAGCAGACCTTTATCCGGATCAATCAGTAAACCATATACTCTTACATTAAAATAGCTCATTTCTGGTCAAAGTGTTTTTTGTTCTTGGTTGCATTCTCTATGGTCCACTTAATCTCACCTGCATAATCCTGCTGTCTCACCGGGCATTCTTTCACCTTACAATAATGGCAGCATTCAGGCAAACAAGGATCTGCATGAATAAACAATTCTGTACTTCGCTCTCCACTGCCATTGACCAGTTTATCGATAGCAGAAATCTCTTTATGAACTCTGTTCAGGTCAAAATAATATGGGAAAGTGAAATGACAATCAATATGAATATCTGCGC
>NZ_JAELTV010000961.1 GCF_016429005.1 Pedobacter sp. ASV19 | reverse complement strand
GTTCAATTACCGATGGCGGAGATCCGTACAACAAAGGCATAAGAGATAAAGACTGGGCAAATAAAAATGGCAATGGTACACCCCCAACAGTAAACAACTATGCAGATTTCAATTATTACTGGGGTCGGGACAAAAACATTCCTGAATTATTTATGACGGCTGCCGAAGTCCATTTCTTAAAAGCGGAAGTTTATATTCGTGGTATTGCAGGCGTTGGAATAAATCCTTCCACAGCCCAAACAGAATATAATGCAGGGATTGCAGCTTCCCTAAATTTCTGGACACAACAGGCCATGAATTCATTGGTATGGGTGGTCAATAAACCAACTAGCCTGCCAAGTTCAGCAGCTATTACAACTTATCAGCAAAATTCAGCAGTACGTTTCGATTCTTCTAATCCAAGCAATGCTCTAACACAGATTTATGCGCAAGAATGGATAGACGTGTGCCGCCAACCTTGGGGAGCCTGGACTTTAATGAGAAGGACGGGAGGAACATCACCCATGGAAGCCAGCAATCCCAACTAAGAGACCCAAACTGATGGCTGTCTCTTATACACAT
>NZ_JAELTV010000960.1 GCF_016429005.1 Pedobacter sp. ASV19 | reverse complement strand
GGGCTCGGAGATGTGTATAAGAGACAGGAACGGGATATATTTAACAAGCTGTAAGGTAGGTTCCATAAATCTTATTTTCACACCTATCAAACCATTGCTTTTAACAGCAAACTATTATCTTTGGCGCTAACCTTGCCCTGGTCATCCTGCTATGTCATTTTTGCGTACTTTCCTTATCTGTTTTTTTATCCCATGCTGTTTTCATACACTTTATGGTTTCCAAAAACCTGTAAAGTCAAGGCCTTCTGCGCTGGATATTAATGCCTATGAAAAGTTAATCGTTCATTATCGCTATAATAAACCTGATTCAGCCCTGTTTTTTGTCAGGCTTGGGATGGATCTTGCAAAAAGAACTAAAGATGAAGAAGGTGTAGCGAGGATGCTCAATCAGATGGGCATGATTGATGATAACTCTGGTGATGCAGAATCCTCGAGACAACATTACCTGGAAGCACTTGAAATCTACAAACGCCTGAATAATTATAAGGGAATTGTTAAAGAGAATATCCGGCTGGGTGTTGTAGAAAACCTGTCTCTTATACACATCTCCGAGCCCACGAT
>NZ_JAELTV010000095.1 GCF_016429005.1 Pedobacter sp. ASV19 | reverse complement strand
GTGCACCTGCAATCTATTTCATTCGATAAGCAGGACTATCAGTACCTGGATAAAGTAACCAAGAAGATGGATGCGGAAATTGTTCCTTCAAAAAGAATCTTGAGTATGCTAAATACAGCCTTTCTGAAGAGAAGTGCTCAGGTAGACATCATGAAATCCAGTATGAAAACCTGTAAAATCCCCTTCTTAATTGCCGGGGATTTCAATGATACTCCTGCGTCGTATGCTGTGACTCAGTTGACGGCCTCACTCAACAAAACATTTGAAAAGAAAGGAAGAGGTCTTGGACGGACCTATAATGGAAAGTTTCCTAATTTTCAGATCGATTATATTGCAGTGACCAAAGATATTGAGGTCATCAACCATAAGATCATTGAGGCTCGTTTATCTGATCACTTCCCGGTTAGAAGCGATTTGAGATTAAGCCCCTAATTTTTTTAACTTTGCACAAATAATTAATCCGCAATTCAGGACATAGGAAACATCATGAGTTTGTACTCCAAAAATCAAATGAACCGAACTTGCGAGCTCTTGAACACAAGAATTAAATAGATACTGATGAAAACCGGCTTACAGCTATACAATACCTTAACAAGAAAGAAAGAGATCTTTGAACCCCTCAACGCTCCGAATGTCGGAATGTATGTTTGCGGACCAACAGTTTATAGTGATGTCCACTTGGGTAATTGCCGAACTTTTATCTCTTTTGACTTAATATTCAGGTATTTAAAATACAGTGGTTATAAGGTGCGTTATGTCAGGAACATTACGGATGCCGGTCACCTGGAAGGGGATCGTGACGAAGGGGATGATAAATTTGCAAAAAGAGCAAAACTGGAGCAACTGGAACCCATGGAAATTGTACAAAAGTATACATTGGGTTTTCATGATGTATTAAGGATGTTCAATACACTTCCACCAAGTATAGAGCCTACTGCCACTGGCCATATTATTGAGCAGATCGAAATGATCAAGGAGATTATAGCTAACGGTTATGCCTATGAAGAAAATGGAACAGTTTATTTTGATGTAGAAAAATACAGTAAAACATACAACTACACCATACTGACCAATCGTAACCTGGAAGATATGCTAGCCAATACCCGTGAACTTGGTGGTCAGGATGAAAAACACGGTCGTCTGGACTTTGCACTTTGGATCAAGGCTAAACCAGAAACTTTAATGAAATGGGCTTCGCCATGGGGTGTAGGTTTTCCGGGCTGGCATATTGAATGCTCTGCTATGAGTGCAAAGTACCTCGGGCAGGAATTTGACATCCATGGTGGAGGAATGGACCTTGCAGCAACACACCATACCAATGAGATTGCGCAGTCTGAAGCATGCAGCCATGTGCAGCCTGCCAGATATTGGATGCACACCAATATGCTGACCGTAAATGGTGCAAGAATGTCAAAATCTGCAGGCAATGGTTTTCTTCCATTAGAACTTTTTACGGGAGCACATCCTTTGCTGGAACGTGGTTATAGTCCTATGACTGTAAAGTTCTTTATGCTGCAGGCCCACTATCGCAGTACACTTGATTTTTCTAACGAAGCATTGGATGCATCTGAAAAAGGTTTCCGGAGACTCATGAATGCGACCGCTTTACTGGATAAACTTGTACCTTCAGAGAAAAGTGATTTTGATATCGAGAACATCAGGTTGAATTGCATAAAAGCTATGAATGATGACTTTAACAGTCCTGTTGTTATTGCTGAACTGTTTGAAGCTGCAAGGATCATCAACAGTGTTTATGATGGCAAGGCGCAGCTGAATGAAGCTGACCTGGGCAAATTGAAACAACTGGTCAGCGATTTTGTATTTGATATTTTTGGATTAAAAGATGAGGATAGTTCTAATACAGAACTCAATTCTGTTTTGGATATGGTTATTGATATCCGTAAATCGGCCAAAGAGAACAAAGACTATGCGACCTCCGATAAAATTCGTGTTGGACTTCAGCAGATTGGCATACAGCTTAAAGACAGCAAAGAAGGAACAACCTGGAGCAAAATATAAATACGGATGAAGAAATATATAAGACTCGCAGCTCTGGCTATGCTTGTTTTTCAGGCTTGCCATTCTGACAAAAATAAAACTGCAACTGCTACCCAGGCTACGGAAGCTGTAAAACTAGTTTCACCAGAGTTTAATGCAGATAGCGCTTATAGCTATACCAAAACCCAGGTTGATTTTGGCCCGAGAATTCCCTCCACCAGTGCCCATGAAAAATGTGCACTTTACCTGGTGAATAAACTGAAATCTTTCGGAGGAAAAGTTACGGTGCAGGAAGCTACCGTAAAAACATATGATGGGAAAAGCCATCAGCTTAAAAATATTTTAGTTTCCTGTTATCCTGAGAAAAAACAAAGAATTTTAGTTACAGCGCATTGGGATGCTCGTCCTTTTTCAGATCAGGACCCCGATCCGGATAAGAAGGATAAAGCTTTTGATGCAGCCAATGACGGTGCCAGTGGCGTAGCAGTTATCCTGGAGATGGCCAGGCAACTGCAAAAGAAAGAACCTGCTACGGGAGTCGATTTTATTCTTTGGGATATTGAAGATTATGGTAAGGCTAATGATGAAACACCAAATGAACAGACCTGGTGTACAGGATCTCAATACTGGGTTAAACACCAGCCTGCAGCTGAGGTTAAACCGCTGTATGCCATTAATCTGGATATGGTTGGTGGGGCTAATGCCCAATTTACACAGGATGAAGTATCCAGAAAATATGCCTCAAATGTTGCCGCGAAGGTATGGAGTATTGCAGATGAAATTGGTTACGGATCTTATTTTCTTAACATTCCCTCTGGAAATCTTATAGATGATCATTTTTGGATTAATCAGGCCGGGATTCCTGCAATAGACATTATACATTTCACAGATGCTTCCGGTTTCTACATGAACTGGCATACGCAGCTTGATAATTTGAACAACATTGATAAAAACACACTACATGCGGTTGGCCAGACTGTCCTGGAAACAATTTATCGGGAATCACCAGCAGCCTAATGTGCATTTGTTAATTACTTTTGACCATTAAACCTATATCAAACCTTATATTCGTAACCATATTTGAATTATGATGATCAACAAACTTATTTATACCTGCATTGCGACATCACTTACGCTGGGTGCCTACGCACAAAAATCTGACGGAACAACCAAATCCCTGGTAAATGCTGAAAGAAGTTTTGCTGAGCGCGCAGCTAAACAAGGTGTTAAAACAGCTTTTCTGGATTTTTCTGGAGCAGATGCATTGGTTTTCAGGCCAAACCCCGTAAACGCTAAAACTTTTTATACGGGGCAAGAAGATAGTAAAAATCTGAGCTGGTCTCCTGTATATGCGAGAGTATCAAAGAGCGGGGACTGGGGTTTTACCACAGGAAATTATGTGATGGGGGGTGCCGAGAAAACTTATGGAGACTATTTATCTGTTTGGAAAGTAGTCAATGATAAATGGGAACTCGCTTTAGATCTGGGGACTTCACACAATAAACCATTGCATAAAGGTAAAGAGGACTTTGTGGAACCATCTAATTTTTATAAGCCGAAGTTCATTAATAATAAGCAGATTGCTGCCGGAAACGAAATTATACTGACTACAGAAAAGACGTTGAATGCAACACTGAAATCTTATAATGTTGCTGCATTTTCTGGTTTCTTAACAGAAGGTGCCAGGTTGCTCTTTCCGGGAAATGAACCCATCATAGGAAAAAACAATATCATGGCTTTCTATAATAGCATGGTGAGTAAGATATCTTTAAAAACGACAAAAGCGGACAGAGCATTGGGCGGAGATCTTGCCTATACTTATGGTATTGCCACTATAGATTACAAGGCCGATTTAAGAGAAAGCTTTAATTATGTTTTTATTTACGAACGCCAGGCAGACCATAACTGGAGCATCATTGCACAGGTATTTACACCTGCAGAACGTTAATCAACTAAGAAAAAGAAAAGGCCCCTTAAAATTTTATTTAAGGGGCCTTTTCTTTTTCGTTACAAAGCACTATTTTGCCGGGCCCAGGTATAAATCTGGTCTTTCTTTACCTATTTTTCATGAATAAACTCATCGCTATTACTTTTTTTTTGCTCTCCATTCATACTGTACAAGCCCAGAAGAAGTTTATGCTGCTTGGACATCAAGGGGCTAGAGGCATCATGCCAGAGAATACGATACCTGGTATGATCAAAGCATTAGACCTGGGTGTTAATGTCCTGGATATGGACGTTGTGATCTCAAAAGATGAGAAAGCCGTACTATCTCACGAGCCATATTTCAATAATGAGATCAGCTTAAGGCCAGACGGGAAAGAGATTTCTTTTAAAGAAGAGAAGAAATACAATATGTTCAAGATGAACTATGAAGAAATTAAAAAGTTTGATGTTGGCAGTAAGGTGCATAGCCGCTTCCCTGGGCAAATGAAGATCAAAGCCTATAAGCCCTTACTCTCTGAGGTCATAGACTCTGTAGAAGCCTATGTGAAGTTGAATAAATTGCCCAAACCGCTTTATAATATTGAAACCGCATTGATCCGGAAAGGAGATGGGGAATTTCAACCAGATGCTTCAGTCTTTATTGAACGGATTATGGAGGTTTTAAAGGAGAAAAAAATCACAAAAAGAGTAATCATTCAATCTCTGGATATACGTACACTACAATATCTTCATGAGAAATATCCAGCCATGAAAACGTCGCTTATGATTGATGAGAAGGTGGATTTTGAGGAGGCTATACAAGGCCTTGGATTTACACCAGACTATTACAGCCCCTATTATGTTTTGGTGGGTAAGGGGCTCGTTGACCGTTGCCATGCTGCAGGAGTAAAGATTATTCCATGGACAGTGAATTCAACAAAAGAATTAGATTACCTGCTGAACCTGGGGATAGATGGAGTCGTTACCGATTATCCTAATCTATTGCAGGGCAGTTTAAAATAGATTTTTGATGATACGCTCCACACTAAGGCCTTCTGCTTCTGCCCGGTAGTTTCTTACAATCCGGTGTCTTAAAATTGCCTCGGCAACAGCCTGCACATCTTCTATGTCCGGAGAGAATTTACCCGAAATAGCTGCATGGCATTTAGCGCCAAGTACGAGGAATTGAGAAGCGCGTGGACCAGCACCCCAGTTTACATATTTGTTCACTTCCTCTGTAGCTAAGGCAGTATCAGGGCGGGTTTTAGCCGCCAGTTTAACCGCATATTCCAATACATTGTCTGTAACCGGAATACTTCGGATCAGTTTTTGAAAATACTGGATCTGATCCGCATTAAGTAATTTTTTAAGGGAAAGTTCCTGGTTGCTGGTGGTGTTCTTTACAATGGTCAGCTCATCTGTAAACGACGGATATTGAAGCTGCACATTAAACATAAAGCGATCAAGCTGAGCTTCAGGAAGAGGGTAAGTACCTTCCTGCTCTATAGGATTCTGTGTTGCCAGTACAAAAAAAGGTTTGGGCAAGATGTGTTTTTGTCCGGCAGCCGTAACAGATTTTTCCTGCATCGCTTCCAGTAATGCAGCCTGGGTTTTAGGCGGCGTCCTGTTGATCTCGTCCGCAAGGATAATATTGGAGAAGACTGGCCCTCTGATAAACTTAAAGTGCCTGTCTTCTCCTAAAATTTCTGTACCAATGATGTCACTTGGCATCAAATCCGGGGTGAACTGAATCCTGTTGAAATTCAGATCCAGTACATTTGCCACCGTCTGTACCAATAAAGTTTTGGCCAGACCGGGTACGCCAACCAGTAAACAATGACCGTTGCTGAAAATGGAAATCAATACAGATTTAACCACCTCATCCTGTCCTATAACTACTTTTCCGATCTCATTTTTGACGGATTTATAGGAAAGGTGAAGCGCATTTACGGCTTCAATATCATTGTTGTAGTGCATGAGCGTTTATTTCTTTTCGTTCTTGGTCCAGAGTTTTAATTCGTCGCAAGTACTATATTCCGGATCGATTTTTATATAAGTCGTTTCTCTGCGTTTTTCAAACCATTCGCTTAAGACCTTGTTGGTCTTTACCTCTTGTGCCTTTTCCTTAAACTTCACATAATCCTGATCTAAGTTTCCCTTATGCGGCGGAATCTTAGATTTAAGAAGCAGGATTTTATAGCCATCCTTGCCATCAGCTCCCGAAAAGAAATTCGGCTTGGATACTTCACCAACCTTCATGGTATCGATTACCAGAAAGACTTTTGGATCTACTTTTTCTGCAGGGATAAAAGTAGTTCTCGCAGTTACGTTATCTGCGTATAGCATCATACCTCCGTTATACTTGGTTTCTTTGTTGTCTGAGTATAAAGAAGCAGCGGCAGAAAAAGGAAGTTTTTTGGTTACAATATTATTGTAGATACTATCTGCATGAAGTTTAACCCGATCCAAACTTGCAGGAGTGGTCTGCGGACGGATCAGAATATGTCTGGCATGTACCTGTTCACCTCTGCGTTCCAGGACCTGTAAAATGTGGTATCCGAATTCCGTTTCAAATACAGGGGAAACTTCTCCGGCCTTTAATTTAAAGGCCCATGCCGTAAATTCTTTTGCCATCATTGTCCGGTCAAAAAAGCCCAGATCACCACCTTCCGGTGCTGATCCGGGATCCTCAGAATATGTTTTTGCCAGGAAGCCAAAATCTTCACCACTCTTCACCCTTAGTCTGATGGCATCCAGTTTATCATAATACTTTTGTTTCTCCACTTTTGTCAGTTCCGGGTGGAGGACAATCTCACCGATTTCATATTCCGTGTTGATGTCTGGTAAGCTGTCTGTTTTATAAGTATCAAAATATTTTTTTACTTCCAATGGCGTTACATTGACATTTTCTGTAATCTTTTGCTGCATCTTGTTTGCAATCAGGGCATCTTTGATGTCTGGTCTGATCTCATCTTTGTATTGCAGTACAGACTTGTTCAGGAATTGCTCTAAACGATCCTGTCCGCCAGCACGCTGGATACTGGAGCGCATCCTTCTGTCAACCTCATCATCCACCTGTTTGTCATCCACCATTACAGAGTCAATCTCTGCCTGTTGTTTCAACAACTTTTGAACAAGCATTTGCTGCAGAATATAGCATTTCACTCCATCTCCATTTGGATTACCTGAGTTCAGATACTGGGCATATTGCTGGTTCAATTCAGATAGCAGGATAATGTTGCCGCCAAGTACAGCAACAACCTTATCTATGTTCTTTTTCTGTGCCTGTACATTTAAAAACAAACAGAGTAATCCGCCTGCCATCAATAAAATTTTCTTCATTCTATTTTTTCAATTCAATTATTACGCGTTTGCAAAGCTGTTAACAGGAACAATACCATTTAAAATTCAGCTAGTTAGGCTTTCCTTTTTATTGCACGCTCCAGTAGACAGATCTTTTTTAAAGCTATAAAAGTAATAAATAAAGGCACTATAATGAGATATTTAACTAATTTTAACAGAAAAATGATTCCCCCAAAAAAGGACCAGTAATGGCAGAGCAACTTACAAGCAATAACGAAGCACTCAGACTATTTTTTACAGACGATGTTTACCTGATCACCAATGAAGAAATAAAGGTTTCCGAAACCGCTCCGGTGGAAAGCCTGCCTACGCCTACGCAGCCTATAAAACAAGAAGCGGTTTCTGCTGCGGCTGAAGTTCAACCGGTAAAAAAGCAGAAGCGTGATTTTAATTATCTGGGGAAAAATGCGAAAAATATTCTGATCCTGGTTTCTGATCCTGTAAACCAGGTGAGTACAGAAGAGGGCCGGGAGTTGCTCCGTAAAATTGTAAAAGCCATAGATCTTTCTGCCGCAGATTTTGCACTGGTCAATTGTTCGGCCTATGCAGATGCTGATTTTGAGGAATTACAAACCTATTTTAAACCAAGTTTGATGCTCTCTTTTGGTGTGTTGCCGGAAGCAATCGGGCTTGCTGCTCAACCACAAAATAGCATAGTGAAACACAAAGGTATAACGCTGGTCTTTTCTGCCGAACTGCAGGCCCTGTCAGAGGATATGAATGGTAAAAAAAGACTTTGGGGGAGCCTAAAACAACTTAATATTTCATGAGAGAACTTGTCTTTGCAACCAATAATCAACATAAAACAGAAGAAGTCAGGCGCCTGTTAGAAGGTCAGTATACCGTTTTAAACTTGTCCGATATCGGCTGTACAACTGACATCCCCGAAACCGGTCATACATTTGCTGAAAATGCGGAACTAAAAACAGCATATGTCGTGGAACATTATCAGCTCGATTGCTTTGCAGATGACAGCGGCCTGGAAGTAGAAGCGTTGAATCAGGAGCCTGGAATTTATTCTGCCAGATATGCAGGGCAACGTGGTGATGCAGAAAATCTCCGGCTTGTCCTTCAAAAAATGGAAGGGCAAAGCAATAGAAAGGCGCGCTTCAGAACAGTGATCTCTCTGGTCCAAAACCAATCCAAATACCTGTTTGAAGGGATTATAGAAGGGACACTTCGGGAAGAGGCCTCAGGCGCACAAGGATTTGGATATGATCCGATCTTTGAGCCCAATGGCTACAACATTACCTTTGCAGAAATGAGTATGGCAGAAAAGAATGAGATCAGTCACCGTGCCCAGGCGATGAAAAAACTTATTGCTTTTTTAAAGGAGCAGGCTTAGCTGTAGAATCCGGCTTAACCTGTAGCGGGGGGATCACCGCCGGCACTTTCAGGGTGCTGTCAGATAAAACTTTCTTAACCGTCTCTTTTACGTCCTTTTTTACACTTTCAGGAACTTTGCCTGCCTGTTTGGTAACTTCACTAATGACTTTATCCTTAATGCTCGTTTTCTTTGGGTCTGGTGCTTTTGGTTTCCGGGCAATGGGACGTATGATGTCAGCTTTTGAAAGCGGGCGAAGTTCAGGTTTCCATATAAAACCGGTCAGCAGAACCTCTTCTTTAACATCTGCAACAGGTGTTGTAGTTCCTTCTACATCCTTTATCGGTACAATTTCATAGATTTCATTCTCCTTAAAGATGATCTTGATCCGACTGCTGATGGTTCGGTTCATCTTATCGTAATCTCCCTTGTCTGTCTTTGTAAAATAAGCACTTTCTGCGTTTCCGTCTACATACATGGTATTCAGCTTCCCATCTTTAAAAAAGCCGGTCATCAGCCGCCCTTTAATCTGGTTGAACTTCGTTGAATCCTTATATACATTCACGGTAAATGCATTTTGGAGTACTTGTACAGCGTTTATTTTCTTATTCCTCATATGTACATATAAGGTGTCGCCGGTTTGCTGGGAGCCGTCAGACCACAGGATAGGGTGGTAGTACCACCTTAAAGTAGAATCCGCACTGGTATAAAATAGGGAATCGGCCTTAGCCTGCATATTGGTCTTAAATACCCTTACTTTATGATAAGCCTTGATGATACGGGCTTTTACCGTATCCAAAGGGTTTATTTTTATGGTGTCTTTAAGCGCAACGGCCTTTATTGCAGTTTTCTGTCCATTGGTAATGACCTTGGGTAGCCCCGGCTTCTTTCCGTCGGTATGTACAGAATCTTTTTTCAATGCCGCTTTTTTGAGGCTGGCCGTACTTTTAAAGACCAGCAGTCCGGAAAGCCTTTCCACCTGTTCAATGGTCTGTTCAGTAGACTTGTAAAGTTTAACATCTCCTTTTTTGGGAGGACTCTTCTTTTGTACCGCCACGGATTGGCCACTTCTGGCAGTGGAAGGCAAACCTGCGGCACCCTTTTCAGTGGGGGCTTTATTTTTTGGCTTCTCCTCCCCAACTTCATTGTCTTTTTTGATGATGGGTAAGGGGAGTAATTTTAAGAGTTGACGCAATACAACCTGAGTTTCCAGTGTATCGGCACCCATCCATAAGCTGTCTGGTCTTTTGATGTTTTTTACGGTGATGGAATCACTGGTGCCAAGACCTACATAAGCATTTTTGGTGACCAGGGTACGCTGATCAATTTTATAATAATAGCCCAGCTGGCCATACATCACCGTTTTATCTGTCGTATCCCTGAAAACAATATTTCTGACGGCTTTGCCATAACCTGCTGCACCATCATAATAAAGACTATCTCCCTTAAGGGATCTGCTTCCGGAAGTATAGAGGTTTTTCTTGCCAAAATAGGCATATTGGGTTTTAGTATTGTAAGCACCATTCTCAGTATACAGGTTATCGTCTTTCCCAAGGATATTTGTGGGACCATAAAAATAAGTCCAGTTGGTCAGTGTATTGTAGCGGAGCGTATCTGACTTAATGGTCGTCTGTGGTGTAACTGCCACCACATTGTACCTAAAATAGGCGTCCCGGCTGCCCGCAAAATAGTAACCGTTTTTACTGGTCAGGGTAACATCCTTGTTTACAATCTTTCCGCCGGTTACATAGGTTCCAACCTTTGTAGCCATATTATAATCCAGTATGTTGGTGGTCAGTACAGATTCCCGGTCCAGCAGGCGAACATTGCTGGTCAGGTGGGCCATTTTGGTATTTCCGTCATACGTCAGAAAATCAGAATAGATATTCACAGTATCGGCCTGATTGATATGGACGTTGTTGTAGGCCTCGAAGACGTTTTTTTCCTCGTAAAAAACAGCACTGTCACAGGTCAGGATGGCGTTGTCCTGTCTGAAAACAGGTTTTCTCAGATAAGAGATTTTTGTTTTCTGCATAACCGTGGCACGTTCAGAACGGTCTAGATAGATCTTGGTCTTTTGCTGGGCAAGCAAAGACACAGGTAAAAGGGCAATCAGTAGAATGAAAAAAAGTAATTTCCGCACTTTACAAAGTTAGTTGTTTGCTTACCATATAAATTAATATTTTTGAAAGATGTTTCCTCTGCAAAAATTTCAGGACTATATCGTCCAAAATTCCCTACTGTCTGGCAATGAAAAAGTATTGCTAACGGTTAGCGGAGGAAAAGACTCTGTGCTTATGGCACATTTGTTTAAACTCTCGGGTTATGATTTTGGTATTGCCCACTGTAATTTTAATTTACGCGGACAGGAATCACAAAGGGACGAGGCCTTTGTCAGAATGCTGGCATTGCAGCTGGAAGTTCCCTTTTATGTAGTCCATTTTGAGACAAAAGTTTACGCTGAAGAGCATAAGATATCGACACAGATGGCTGCCAGGGAGCTAAGGTACACGTGGTTTGAAAAGCTGAGGGTTCAGGAGCATTATCAGCTAATTGCTGTGGCACATCACCAGAATGATGCGGTTGAAACCGTATTACTCAATCTTACCCGGGGGACAGGTATTGCTGGGCTTCATGGTATTTTGCCCAGAAGAGGTTTCCTGATCCGGCCAATGCTTTGCCTTTCCAGCGAAGAAATTGAGGAAGCGATTGCGCTAAATCATCTCTCTTATGTGGAAGACAGCTCTAATGCTTCAGATAAATATGCCAGAAACAAAATCAGGCAAAAGGTTATTCCACAATTAAAGGCGATAAATCCAAACCTGGAAGAAACCTTTGAACACAACATCAGGCGTTTTGCAGAAACGGAGATGGTCTTGCAACAAATGGTACTGCAAGTTCAAAAAGAAATCTGTAAAGCAGAAGGACCAACAGTGCTGATCGATCTGGAAAAGGTTAGGAATCTGGTACCGCAAAGATTGCTTTTCTTTGAAATATTGAGAGCTTATCAGTTCACTGAAATTGTAACAGATGATATTTTACAATCTCTTGATCACCAGAGTGGCCGTTCGTTTTACAGTACAAGCCATAGGGCGACACTGGACAGAGGAAAACTGATGATTACAGCACACATAGCTGCAATGGTTCAGGAAGCTGTTCTGATCCATCCACATGATCAAAAGGCCATCATGGCAAATCAGGTGATCGAGATCACCTATACAGATAACGTCAATTTTGAAAAAGATAAGCTGAAAGCTTTTGCCGATACTGGTAAACTCATTTACCCCCTGATCCTTAGGAAGTGGGAGCACGGTGACCGCTTTATGCCGCTTGGGATGAAGACTCTTAAAAAAATAAGCGATTTTTTTATTGATGAAAAAGTACCGCTGCCATTAAAAGATCAGATCCCGGTACTGGTCAATGGGAATGGAGAGCTGATCTGGATTGCAGGAATGAGACAAGACAATAGATATAAATTAACCACTGCTACAAAAAAAGTAGCTATATTCGAATTGAAAATAAGCTAATGGGAAACAGGTACGCATTTCTGGAAAAGCAGTATATAGGCAGGGATTACATCAGGATCTGTATCCGGCTGGTGATGGCGGCATTTTGCTTTGCAGCCTATGTTTACGAGAGGGACCGGGATAATACTCAAGATCTTTTCCTGATTGTAGGCTTTGGTATTATTGGTATCTCCATTATTTTGCTTTTTCTCATCCAGTATAAAACAGTCATTAACAATAAAAGTATTGTTATTGATGGGCTTTGGACGGCTAAAAAAGTGAAGATCGATCTGAACAGTATTGTTAAAGTACGTAAAGATACCTATAGCAATTACCTGTTCAATAACCCGGTCTATAATTTACACCGCAAGGGTAGCATTCGTTTTTATTCTTCCGGAAAAGATGCCATTGTGCTCACGGACCGTGATGGACTGGAGTACTATATCGGCACGCAAAGGCCCAACGAAATGTACCTGGTCATTCAGGAAGAGATGAGAGGATAATTCAACCTATACAAAATAATTGCAATTGTTTAACACAAAGCTCAGTTTAAGTATTGTACTTTGCAGTTCAAAACAAAACCCATTCTGTACCTGTTTTTTCAGATGTAAAATCAGGGCAGAAGGCTAACTATAAAACAATTATATACAAATGAAGATAGGTATAGTTTGTTACCCAACTTTTGGCGGTAGCGGTGTCGTAGCCACTGAGCTTGGTAAGGCCCTGGCCGATGAAGGGCACCAGGTTCACTTCATTACCTACAGCCAGCCTGCGCGTTTAGATTTTTTCTCTGCTAATTTATTTTACCATGAAGTATCTGTAAGGGATTATCCTTTATTTGACTATGCACCATATGAGTCCGCACTGGCCAGTAAGCTGGTAGACGTGGTCAGGTTTGAGAAGCTGGATATCCTGCATGTACATTATGCCATACCGCATGCTTCTGCCGCCTTTATGGCCAAGCAGATTCTGGCTACCTATGGGATCAATATTCCCTTTGTAACTACCCTCCATGGTACAGACATCACACTGGTTGGTAAAGATCCAACCTATAAGCCCGTAGTTACTTTTTCTATTAATCAATCGGACGGCATTACAACTGTTTCACAGGATTTAAAGGAGGATACACTGAAACATTTCGACATCACAGGCGAGATTAAGGTGATTCCAAATTTCATAGATTTTGAACGCTTCAGTTTAAAGCCAAAAGATCATTTTAAGAAAGCTATTGCGCCAAATAATGAGCGCATCCTGATTCATACCTCCAATTTCAGAAAGGTGAAAAGAACCGGAGACGTGATTCTCATGTTCCAAAAGATCCAGGAGAAGATCCCATCAAAATTATTGATGGTTGGAGATGGTCCCGAACGCGTTTATAATGAACAATTGTGCAGGAATCTGGGGATTTGTGATCATGTTCGTTTCCTGGGTAAGCAAGATGCTGTAGAAGAAATCCTTTCTGTATCTGACCTTTTCCTTATGCCTTCAGAATCTGAAAGCTTTGGGCTGGCCGCTCTGGAAGCGATGGCCTGCAAAGTGCCTATCATTACATCCAACTCGGGAGGTTTACCGGAGCTTAATGTGGATGGCTTCTGCGGGTATATGAGCAATGTTGGCGATGTGGAAGATATGGCTGCCAATGCCATCAAGATCCTGGAAAATGATACCGTTCTAAACCAGTTTAAGGAAAATGCTTTTAGACGGGCGCAGGATTTTGATTTGAAAAAAATCTTGCCGATATATATAGATTATTACAACGCTATTATAGAAAAGCAGCACAAGCCGGTTGTTTTGTAAATAACCTCTTATGAATTCTTATAAAGAAGAAGGCCGGCTCAATATTTGAACCGGCCTTCTTCTTTATAAGAATAGAATTAGTTTATTGGTGTAAACACCAGGCAAACCGGTGAGCCTACTTCAATACGTTTACCTGTATCTTTAAGTTCTCCCGTTGCTTTATTCCTTTTAAAAATAACAATGTTATTGGTGTACTGATGGCCAACCAATAAATAATTACCGCTTGGATCTATGGCAAAGTTGCGGGGGCCTTTACCTTCTGTACTGATCCTGGAAACAAAATTCAGTTTTCCGGTAGACAGAATAGAAAAAACAGAAATGCTGTTGGCATCCCCACGGTTGCTCTGGTATAAAAATTTGCCATCAGGGGATACGTGAATATCTGCACCATCAACCCTGCCTTTAAATTCCGGATCTGTTGTTCCGATCTCCTGAATCTTATTCAGGTTTCCATTGCTGTACACAAATGCGGTAATGCTGCCATTAAACTCATGTGTCAGGTAAGCAAATCTTCCATTTGGACTGAAAGTCAAATGTCTTGGTCCACTTCCGGCATTGGTTTTCAATACAGTTTTGATCGATAACAAGCGATCTTTAGAGTCTGGATTGTAACTATACACATAAATCTGGTCTTCTCCAAGGTCGTTGCAGATCAGGTATTTTTTATCAGGCGTAAACTGAACCATATGAACATGGGCACTTTCCTGCCTTTTTTCAGGATCTATGCTTTTACCTGTATGTTGGATAATCTGCTTCGGGCCGGTTAAAGTACCATTTGCATTTCTTCCAAATACGGCGAGGCTTCCTCCACTATAATTGGCAACCACTACATTTTTATTGTCAGCAGTTATATAGCATGGATCTGCACCGTGGCTGTCCTGTTTGTTTAAGAAAGTAAGTTTACCAGAGTAAGAATTGAAACCAAAGGCACTTACTGAACTGGCTGCTCCGGTTTCATTTACGCTGTATATAAACTTTCTGTCTGGGGCAACCGTCAGATAGCTGGGATTTACAACGCCTTTAGTAACACTTTTAAGTCGGGTTGTTCCACTAAAAGTATGAAAATTATAAGTATAGATCCCCTCACTCTTGCCTGCTGTATTTGTATATGTTCCAACCAAAAGGTTGTAGTTTGCTTTTTGGGCCTGGACATGAAAAGTGAACAAAAGTACAGACAACAGGGAAAGGATCTTCTTCATAGATTATAATTTAAATTATTTGATCAAGTGTTTGATTTGGATCAGCTCATGCTCTTCCAGGTAACGCCATCTTCCGCGTGGAAGATCTTTCTTGGTCAGGTTCCCGTAAACCACGCGATCCAGTTTTACCACATCGTAACCCAGGTGTTCAAAAATCCGGCGAACAATTCTGTTCTTTCCGCTGTGAATCTGGATACCAACTTCACGCTTACTACCACCGGCAACGTAAGATACACTGTCTGGTTTTATAATTCCATCCTCCAGTTCCAATCCAAACTGAATTTTGTTCAGATCTCCCTGACTTAAGGCCCGGCTTAGTTCTACATGATAGATCTTAGTGATGCCGTTTTTAGGATGAGCAAGTTTATCTGCAAGATCACCATCATTGGTCATCAGCAATAAACCCGTTGTATTTCTATCTAAACGTCCAACAGGATAGATGCGTTCTCTGCTGGCTTTTTCTACCAGTTGCATCACTGTACGTCTTTCCTGAGGATCGTCTGTTGTTGTAATATAGTCTTTTGGCTTGTTCAGCAATACATAAACCCTTTTTTCGCGTTTCAGCAATTCTCCGTTGTAACGGATTGCATCTTTTGCAGGATCTACTTTATGGCCCAGTTCAGAAACCACTTCATTGTTCACTGTTACTACACCTGCTGCAATCAGTTCATCTGCCTTACGGCGGGAACATATTCCTGAATTTGCAATATAACGGTTCAAACGGATCAGGCCGTCATCTTTGACTACTGGTGTTTTTCTTCCGCGAAGAACAGATTGTTTTTCACCACGGTCTGCAGGATTAGACCTGAAATTCGGTCTTGCACCACCTTCATCTTCTCTTTTTCTAAAAGGGCGGCTGTCTGTGCTCCTTGGACTCTGACTTTTCTTGTCGTCAAATTTACGGTAAGGTTTTTCCTCTTTGCTGAAGCTGTCTTTCTTAATATAACCTCTTCCTTTGGATTCCTTTTCGTCACCCGTTCTCGGTTTAAAAGATTTGTTGTCTCCCTCTCTTGGTTTAAATGAGCGACTATCGCCATCTCTCGAAGTTCTCGGTTTGAAATCTTTATCACCCGTAGTTCTTCCAGAGAACCCTTTGGATCCGCCATCTTTCGATCTGAAAGATTTGCCGTCTCCATCACGTGTTGCTTTTGAATTAAAATCTCCTTCTCGGCGCGCTCCCGGCCTGAAGGATTTAGAATCCCCCTCTCTTGGTGTTCTTGGTTTAAAATCTCCTTTTCCTTCCTTACTATCTTTGTCTCCGAATTTGCTCTTGCCCTTGTAAGTACTTTCTTCTCCACTTCTGCTCTTTCCAGCTGTGCTTCGGTTTCCCGGCTTGGACTTGTCATCCCGACTGTTCCTGTTGTTGTTTTTGATCATGATACGCTATTAACCACATAAAATATGCGGGGTACAAACTTAGGTAAAATTGGTTATATTTACAATTTTAAGTGTCCTGTCTCTTATACACATCTGACGCTGCCGACGAACGTTAGCCGGTGTAGATCTCGGTGGTGGGCGGGTGAGTAGAGGGGGGGGGGGGGGGGGGGGGGGGGGGGGGGGGGGGGGGGGGGGGGGGGGGGGGGGGGGGGGGGGGGGGGG
>NZ_JAELTV010000959.1 GCF_016429005.1 Pedobacter sp. ASV19 | reverse complement strand
CGTTCGTCGGCAGCGTCAGATGTGTATAAGAGACAGATTATACACTTTCTAACGATTTGATGAGTAGCTACGAAAATGGTGATTTGAGAACCAGTATTTATATTAAAGACAAAAAAACCAATAAATTTGCCACTAATCTTTATACTAACCCGACTATAATAGGACAATCATTTAGAACATCTGAAGCCTTATTAAACAGAGCAGAGGCTTATGCACAGTTGAACAAACTAGGGCAAACTGCAAATGCACAGTTGGCACTAAACGATTTAAATCAGTTAAGAAAGAAAAGGTTTACACCAGATACTTATCGGGATTTGGTGGGCACAAGCGCTGATGACTTGTTAAAGAAATGTTACGATGAAAAGCGCAGGGAATTTTTTGGGGAAGAATATCAACGTTGGTTTGATCTTCGCCGGCATGGTATGCCTTCCATTACACATATTTTTCATGAAAATGCATCGCAGGCATTGAGCTATGTACTTCAAGATCATGATCTAGGATATATATTACAAATACCAAAGGCAGCATTGGATAAGAATTCAAAATTAATTCCCAACCCTGAAC
>NZ_JAELTV010000958.1 GCF_016429005.1 Pedobacter sp. ASV19 | reverse complement strand
ATCCTGGTAACCGTTTCTTGTCCATTAGGGCTTATTATCGAAGCACTCACATAACCGGATAGAAGCCACCAGGCTTTTTTTGCTTTTTTATTGATCTTGATGAGTACGGTGTTTTTCTTGAAGATCCTTAATTTAAGAATGGAGCGTAGGTCTTTCCTGAATTGGTCAGAAATAGGAAATATGGTTGTTAGGTAGTCTAAAAGTAAATCGATATCATCCATGAGAGCTTGGAATAATAAGTGAGGTAGCTGAGTTAATTTAATTCAGCGCTTTAATTAAAGCGCTGAATATCAAATATAAATAAATTTTCGTAAGCAATCATCGAAAATCTATTTCTTCTTCAGTGATGCCCGTGTATCTGCAAAACTCTTTTACTGTAATATATTGATGTTTCTTTTTGTTGTAGGCCAATCGCATTTCCTGGAATAATCGTTGTGCCTCTCTTTCACTGATTCCAATGAGCTGGGCTGCATCTTTTGGAAAAATACATATCTTTTTCATGTCTTGGTTTGTTAAACCGCAACCGATGAGTGACGCTAGCATAAATGGTGAGCACCTTTATGG
>NZ_JAELTV010000957.1 GCF_016429005.1 Pedobacter sp. ASV19 | reverse complement strand
TTACCTGCGTACACAGGCTGCTTCTCAAGCTGTTAAATTTACAGTAGAAAATCAGGCTGGTAAAAACATGGAGCCTGTTATTCCTGCACATATTGAAACAAGTGCTGAGGAGATTATTGAAGGGCCGGTATGTACTATGGAAGAAGGCTGCATTAGCTGTTCAGGATAGTTTATATAAATTTTCAATTATACAATCAGGAGTAAGATGTATTTCTTACTCCTTTTTTATGCTTAAGGCACAATCTTTAATTTGTCATTTTCTTTTTGCAGAACAGGCATTTGTACCGCATCATGTATCTTTGTTAAAATGACTAAACACGAGATCATACCCTGTGAACGCTGCGGCACACCTATTGAATGTAAGGCAAATGCCTACACAAAGTGTCAATGCAGTGTTGTTCAGCTGGATTTAAATGAGGTACAGTATATAAGCGAACTGTATGATGGCTGTTTATGTGCCAAATGCCTTTTTGAATTGCAGGAGGAGTATAAGGGAAATCTCAGTATTTAACAGATTTCTGTTTAAAATTACGAGCTAAATATAAAGGCCTCAGAATCAGATTC
>NZ_JAELTV010000956.1 GCF_016429005.1 Pedobacter sp. ASV19 | reverse complement strand
CCCCCCCCCCCCCCCCCCCCCCGCCTTCCCCGCCACCGCGACACGCGCCATATACACCGGCTAACTTTCGTCGGCAGCGTCAGATGTGTATTAGAGACAGTACTTGTACTCTACCGATAAAAAGCTGAAATTTAATAATTCTGGAGAGATAGAGGTTTCAAAGATCCTGAACAAACTTTAAATACTTCTAAGCCACGGCCGACGGCCATGGTTTTGTTTTTCTATTAATTTACCCTATCTTTATTAAAATGCGGTACTATTTGTTATAGCCGCTTTTATGATTCAATGGAAAAATTAAGTGCATTTTATTTAGACAGTTTATTGTGTTTCGCTTGCAAATCGCAGCGAGCCTATTTGTCTTATGCACGTGTAAATAGTTCCCATTCTCCCTTTGGATTTTCTTTCCAGCAGAGTAGTAAAGACTTTCTAGTTTAAGCCCCAATCCATTTAGCCTGTCTCTTATACACATCTGACGCTGCCGACGAACGTTAGCCGGTGTAGATCTCGGGGGTCGGCGGGTCAGTAAGAAGGGGGGGGGGGGGGGGGGGGGGGGGGGGGGGGGGGG
>NZ_JAELTV010000955.1 GCF_016429005.1 Pedobacter sp. ASV19 | reverse complement strand
AGCCAAAACCACGACTCTGACCAGTTTCGCGATCTTTGATAATCCTAAGTGATTTTACTTGACCGAAATCACCAAAAACGGCTGTTAATTCATCTTCCCCTACTTCTAAAGGAAGGCCTGTAATAAATATCTTCATTAATGTCTAAAAATTTCCACAAATGTAACTAAATAATACGTTTAATTTGCAATGTGAGTGTAAGTTATACTGTTTTTTCTTAATATATTTTTACAACAGTTAAGATGTCAAAAAGGTTTTGACCACATATGTTAAAGTATTGTAAAGTTTAAGTGTCTAACAATAAATAGATCTTTGTTCATTATTCCGTCATAATGAATAGCCAATGTATTTAAAATGAACAAAATGGATTTTCGTCTTATAGGCTTATTTTCTTAATTTAAAGAAGAATTGTAATGAGCGCCTCTAATTAATTTAAGATTACAGTTAAATAAACAGTGACAAATTAATCATTAAAATTAAAATAGATGTTTATGGAAAACTCAAGCCACGATGGAAACGCTCTTAAAAATGCCATCTCTCAAATTGGACTGGCCCAAGATCCCTCCA
>NZ_JAELTV010000954.1 GCF_016429005.1 Pedobacter sp. ASV19 | reverse complement strand
CACCAATTGAAGCAGTATTAACGGTTTGCCCATTATACGATTCCCTTTTATAGTCAACACCTAAATAGTATGCTCCCCCAATACCATGGGTAATCTTTTCACCTGGATTATATTGATTTCCTGAAGGCGCAGTTTTATTACCCAAGGAAAAACCCGAATGAACAGTCGACATTACATTCAAAAATGCAGCAGCAACTTCCTTAAAGCCTCCTCCGACCTGCAAACCAAAAGACAACTCATATCCTGCTGAAATTTCGAAATGATTTTTTATCCAATTTGAGATTTTTTCCCCTTGATTCACTCCCTGCAAAGCCACAAATGTATATGTATTTTGAGAATTCCCAAAATAGTGACCATCCGCATCAGTAACACCTGTATGTTCCTTATTGTAAAATTCGGGTTTTCCTAATCGATAAACCCCTAGCACCCCATTTTCAAACTCAAGATTTCTTCCCTCCAATATATTCGCTATTTCAGGTGTAATAACAACCCTCATTCCACCATACTGTACTGAGCAATCACCTTATTGATCTGGTTCTCTGTAGGCATAAACTGTCCACTAGAAC
>NZ_JAELTV010000953.1 GCF_016429005.1 Pedobacter sp. ASV19 | reverse complement strand
ATGCCAAATTACATCCGGGTCATAACCTCTATATAGTTACGCTAATCCTGTTTCGTCCACACCAGGGCGTCAATATCATAACCTAAAGCTTTAGCTTTGTTCAAATACGCCAATCTAACCGTTTCTGGTATGGTTTTCTCTCTTGCAAGAATCCACATGTATTTTAAATTATTCCCCACTACAAGTGCGTAACGATAATCCGGATCAATTGCAATAACATTATAGCCGGCATAAAACGGACCAAAAAAAGACACCTTCAACCTGCCCTCTTCAGGATCCTTTACAGGTCTGGCCTTTCCAATACTATTCTTCCATCTCCCTTTTACGACATCAAAGCCTCTGTTATCTACTTTAATCAGCCCTTCTTCTTCCTCCGTATAAGTTGCTGTTACATGATTCAGGTTTTTTTCATATTTAAAATCCAGGCGGGCAATTTCGTACCATTTCCCCAGATATTTCGCCTTATCAATTGGTTTAAATGATACAGGACCTTTTGGTATAGATACCCTGCAGTAAGCTGATAAAAGTGCCATTGCGCCTGGTCCCAATTCAAGTGTCTAGTAAAC
>NZ_JAELTV010000952.1 GCF_016429005.1 Pedobacter sp. ASV19 | reverse complement strand
AGATGTGTATAAGAGACAGGGGCTTGGCTTACTGCCGAGCAAAATGAGCTTGATATGAGGATTTGTATTCCATACCAGGGGCATAATTTCATTTGCCAGCCATAATGCGGCATCAATATTAGGTTCGTGTGCATAACTCCCGATAAAAACCAGGTCCTTTCGCTCGTTAAAACCTGGATTATCAGGATGATTCAGGTGTATTTCGTGTACATTAGGGATGACCGCTACATTTTTTATACCGTTTGCATGGAGGATTTGTTTTTCTACATCGGTAACAGTAATAGTGCAACTGGCCTGTTTTGCCAGGCTTAACTCCAGTTCTCTGATAGGGTTTATCTTTTCTTCAATCTTAGCCGGATCCATACCGGAGAGTTCAAAGGCCCTTTGCAAACGGATAAAGTGTAGATCTACGGTGTCATACAGCCAGGGCATGGGTTTTAGAGCTTGTATCTGTCTCTTATACACATCTGACGCTGCCGACGAACGTTAGCCGGTGTAGAGGTGGGGGGGGGGGGGGGAGGGAGAAAGGGGGGGGGG
>NZ_JAELTV010000951.1 GCF_016429005.1 Pedobacter sp. ASV19 | reverse complement strand
ATTTATCTGTGCCAGCAGGTGCTCAAATGAAAATGGCTTTTCTATATAGGCATCAGCACCGACTTCGAATCCTTCGATCTTGGCATCCAGGGAGTTTTTTGCAGTAAGCAGTACAATGGGAATGTGACTATACTGCAGATCTGTTTTCATCGTTTTGCAAAGATCAATTCCGTTCATTAGTGGCATCATAATATCGCTGACCACAAGTTGAATATTTTCTTTTTGCAGTATATCCAAAGCTTCCAGTCCATTGAGCGCCTTGATGACCTGGTAATTTGAGCTCAGTTCTTTATGGATATAATTGAGTATCTCTTTATTATCCTCAACCAGAAGTATGGCAGGTTTTCCATTTCCGTTTGTATTTTCATCATCATCTTTCCAAGGCTGATCTACCTCTCCGGCACTTTTATAATCTATTTCAGTTTCCTGATGAATAGGCAATGACAACAAAAACACATTTAGCTGATTTTGGATATACTGCAAAAAGAAAATATTCAACTTGTGGTCAGCGATATTATGATGCCACTAATGAACGGAATTGATCTTTGCAAAACGATGAAAACAGATC
>NZ_JAELTV010000950.1 GCF_016429005.1 Pedobacter sp. ASV19 | reverse complement strand
CTCATATGAACTCCGGATGGAATTGGCGAGATTGACTGATTTTGGTTATTTCAATAACAAAAGTCCGGCGATGACCATCTATCGCCATATGCATATCCATGTCATCCCGGATTGGCAGCCATTACTTGTTCCAGCATTGAGACAAGTGGTATTCGAATTTATCAGCTTAGAAAAGCTCCATTTAAAAAATGAACGGGGCCATATTTATTATCAAACCAAATTATAAAACCAATGATTATGCAAACCTCACTAGCAACATCCAACCCAATAAGAGACATCCATCAAATCAATGAAATTATCATCAGAATTGTTGATCTGGTTATGGCTCAACAGATTTACTGTACAACCAGACTTAGCCAGGAAAAGCCGTTAACAGAGCTTATCATATTGATTTCCGATAAATCTTCCAGGACATTAATAGAATACGTGCCACTGCTGGATATGGTATTTGAAGAGTACCCTGATTATTGCTACCGTTTGTACCATACGCAACAGGCAAAAGACAGCATTAAAAAAGGAAACCTGTTTTTTTATGAGGTTTGCACTCCTGAAAATCTATGTTATACAG
>NZ_JAELTV010000094.1 GCF_016429005.1 Pedobacter sp. ASV19 | reverse complement strand
CCCCCCCCCCCCCCCCCCCCCCCCCCCCCCCCCCCCCCCCCCCCCCCCCCCCCCCCCCCCCCCCCCCCCCCCCCCCCCCCCCCCCCCCCCCCCCCCCCCCCCCTTTTCAAGCAGAAGACGGCATACGCGATAGAGCTGCCTGTCTCGTGGGCTCGGAGATGTGTATAAGAGACAGCCGTTACTGTAAATCCTCTTCCAACTGTTTCAGCAATTTTAGGTAATGCTAATATTTGTGTTGGCGTTGGTTATACATTTACCAATACAAGTGCAGATCCAGGTGTTTGGGCCAGCGACAACACCGCAGTAGCCACTGTGGATAACACAGGATTCGTAAAAGGTGTAACTGTTGGTACTGCAAATATCACATATACGATTACCAACGCGACTACACATTGCAGTAATTCAACTTCCTTCGCTGTAAATGTAGCTGCACTTCCAACTATAACTTTAGGAAATATTCCGGCAATATGTTCCGGATCTACAACGGCCTCCTTACCTTATACTGCAGTCTCTTCCGGTAGCCTCAAATATGATATCATTTGGAATACAACAAGTTTAACCAATGTAAGCGGAGTTGATCTGACAGCGAGTCCAATTCAGTTGAGTATCCCAGCTAATGCACCTGCTGGCACGTATACTGGCACGTTTAGCATCCGTAATACAACAAGCAGTTGCACCAGTTCCTACGCCATCAGCATAACGATCAATCCAACGCCAACCATCACCTTAGTCACAAATCCAAACGTTTGTAAAGGTATAACAAACGCAACATTAACTTATACCTCAACAAATAATCCAGTAAGCTATAGTATCAATTGGGATACTACCGCGATAACAGATGGTTTTACGAATGTATCTACAGATACTCCTTTACCTTCTTCTACTATAAATATTGTTGTTCCGGCAACGGCAAATGCAACCTCATATACGGGCACTATAACAGTTAAAAATGCGAACGGCTGCATAAGCCCGCCTGTGAGTTTCAGCATGGTCATACACCCTAAACCACCTCTTCCACAAGTAAATATAACTTCTAATTAATAATAATTAACGTAAAACTTAAAATCAAAAAGACATGAAAACAAAAATTACACTCCTAAAAATGAGCTTCTTACTAGCTTCATTCTTACTCACTTCAGCATCTGCAATGGCAGCAACATTTTATACCTGTTCTGGAACAGCCCTAAATTTAGGAGTAACAAATTTGCCGACAGGAACTTCAGCATTTTGGGATGTAAAGAAAGACGGTGCTCAGTTTGCCGGCTATCCCTCTGCCACTGCTCCAACTTCATTTACAGCTCCAGGAAGTTATGAAGTGATCCTTGTGTCTCGTACAGATGCAGCCTCAGGACAATGTTCTTCTGACCCTGTAAGCAATACAATAATTGTATTACCTCCATTGGCATTTTCTTTAAATGCACCTTCAGTTCCTGCGTATTGCCAGGCCAACGGTACAGTTAACTCTTCTGACATTAATCAAACAGGCGCCGCCTTACCCTCGGTAAGTGGGACAGATCTAGTTTTAGAATACACTTATAGCGTTAACAATGGAACAACCACTGTAGATGGATTAACTGTTGGTACTATTGACCAAGCTACTGGAAAATTCACTTTAACCACAACTACTCCAGGAGTCTATGTAATTACAGGAAAGGTAAAATACAAACAGGCAGCAACGTTTACCAATGCCCTTCTGGGTACAGGTTGCGAGGTTACCGCTACAACAACTCAGACAGTTACAGTAACAGCTAAACCTGGTCAACCGACAGTTACTATTACTGCAAATTAATATTAAGCTCAGAGCTTTATGTCTAACAGAAAAAAAAGTTTTGTGTCAAGTCTGCTGTTGCTAAGCGCAACAGCAGGCCTTGCGCAATCTACCGACCAGACGGTAACGATCCCACAAGGATCGTCCATCCGCCTGCAGGCAAATTCTGTTAACGCAACAAGCTATCAATGGTTCAGAAACGGCGACGTTATTGATCAGGCTACACAATCCAGCTACACCGTATTCCTTGCTGGAAAATACACCGTGGTTAGTTACAATACCGAAGGTTGTAGTTCCGACATCTCACCACCGGTTATTGTAACTTTGGGTACAGGAACACCGCTATCTGCAGATGTGATGGTCACCAAACACTCCGAATTCCGGGCAGTAACCCTTAAAGACGCCTTTGAATACACCATACAAGTAAAAAACAATGGCGTAGATGCGGCCACGATGGTAAAGGTTCAGGATGTACTTCCTAACGAACTGACCTTCCAGGAACTGGCCACCCCTACCCTGGGACTGGCACATTACAATACAGTTAGCCGCACCGTATTTTGGGAAATGCCTAAGCTGGATAACGGACAAACGGCCGATCTGAAAATAAAAGTGATCGCCACCCAACCGGGTGTGATCAGAAATACGGCTACAGTAACCGCCAATGAAACAGATCCGAATCCAAATAACAACAGTTCTTCAGACAGTAAAGCCATTACAGGAATCATTATACCAAATGTATTTACACCTAACGGTGACGGCAGGAACGACACCTTTGAGATTCCTGGATTAGAATACTATGAAGCCAATGAAATCACCATCGTAAACAGATGGGGAAGCACAGTCTATTACAAAAAAGGATACAAAAATGAATGGAACGGAGGTGACCTGAACGAAGGAACATACTTCTACCTTCTAAAAGTCAAATCTGCCAATGACAAATGGGAAGTTTATAAAGGATACATCACCTTAATTAGGGCATTCAAAAAATGATAAAAAGGATCTTCTTACTCATTACAGCAATGGTTTCCGTTCTGTGCAGCAAAGCACAGCAGGACAGCCAGTTTTCACAGTATATATTTAACGGGCTACACATCAACCCTGCCTATGCAGGGTACAAAGAAGATATCTACATCCAATCCATGTACCGTTCTCAATGGGAAGGTGTTAAAGGTGCACCCAGAACTTTTTCCCTTTCTGCCGATGGCGCTGTAAACGACGGCCGGGTTGGCTTAGGCTTGATTATACAGAATGATCAGATCGGGGCTCAAAGCGCATTGACGGCCTACGCTAATTACGCCTATAAACTCCAGCTGGGTAACGATGACAACTCCAAGCTCTCCTTTGGCTTAGCCGCAGGTTTCATGCAGCTCGGCATAGATGGAAATAAACTGGATGGTGTAACTCCCGATGATGGAGCTATTCCGGTAAGCTCACAAACCACCCTGCTGCCAGATGCAAGACTCGGTGTCTACTATTCCAACAATGATTACTTTGCAGGTTTCTCTGCAACCAATTTACTGGCACAATATGCCGTAAAACGTAACAACAACAATATCCTGGTACCACAACCCCACTTCTATTTAACCGCCGGGGCACAATTTCCGGTTTCAGACGATTTAAGAGTAAAGCCTGTTGTTCTGCTAAAGGATGATGTCAAAGGTCCTACATCCCTGGATTTAAATGCCTTCCTCCTGGTTAAAGAAAGAATATGGGTAGGTGCATTTTACAGAACCTCCGTAACCCTTTACAACAAAAGCAACCTCCAAAGCGACCTTCCAAAGGAAAGTGCAATGGGATTGATCCTGGAGCTGTTCGCGACACCTAATTTAAGAATAGGCTATTCCTACGACTATTCCCTGAATGGCTTACGGAATTATAATTACGGCAGCCATGAAATCTCTGTAGGCTTCTACATCAGTCGCCCCAACCTGAGAAGAGACCGCGGCTTAAAATGCTACGATTTCTAAAGATGAGCAGGCATTAAGCCGATTTCTTTTGTACAAGAAACATTAAGACCTGTTTTTTGCGTATTTTTAAATATGCAGGCCAATAACAATATCATAATAGCAGGTGGCGGATTGGCTGGATTAACCTGTGCGCTCCATTTACGAAAAGCTGGTTTCGAGGTTACTGTAATTGAAAAAAATACTTATCCGCAGCATAAGGTATGCGGAGAATACATTTCCAATGAGGTGCTCCCCTACCTGCAATGGCTCGATGCAGATCCAGGAATTCTCCAGCCTAAAGAAATTACAAGGCTACAAATCTCTACAGTTAAAGGCAGCCAGATAGAATGCCATCTTCCGCTTGGCGGATTTGGGCTTAGCCGCGCAGCCTTCGATCATTTCTTATATTCCAAAGCTCTGGAAAAGGGCTGTAAGATATTGAACGAAAAGATTCTGGACATCGCCTATTCCAGTCAAGGCTTTAGTCTAAAAACAGATACAGCAACCCGCCAAACGCCACTGCTTATTGGTGCATTTGGTAAAAGATCATCACTGGACAAAAAGCTTCACCGCCATTTCATTGATCAGAAATCACCATGGCTCGCTGTAAAGGCACATTACAGAGGCGAATTTGACGACAACCTGGTGGCCCTTCATAACTTCAGGGGCGGGTACTGCGGCGTATCGAAAGTCGAAACCAATCTGATTAATATTTGTTATCTTACAGCATACGATCAGTTTAAAAAATACCAGAACATGGAAGACTTTCAACAACAGGTACTTTTTAGAAACAAACACCTCAAACACCTCTTTGAACATACAGAACTGGCTTTTGAAAGCCCCCTCAGTATTGCGCAAATCTGCTTTGAAAAGAAGGAGTTGGTTAAAGACCATATCCTGATGATTGGAGATGCGGCAGGGCTTATTCATCCGCTTTGCGGTAACGGTATGGGAATGGCCATCCACAGCGCAAAAATCTGTGCGGAGTTGATTATCGAGCAATATGGAATTTCAGATCAGTTGCAACTGGAAAGAAACTACAGTAAGCAGTGGAAAGCTAATTTTGAACAACGTATGGCCTTCGGTAAAAGATTGTCTTCTCTTTTGCTGAATGGGGCTTTGTCTGATATAGCCATGTCTATGCTGGTCCGCTTCCCTTCAATCTTGCCTCAAATGATCAAAAGAACTCATGGTCAACCTTTAACTATCCTCCCTTCTCATGATTAACACCAGCCGCAGAAGCGAGGCCATAGAAATGATGGATGATTTTGAAATGGAAGGAGCAATCCTGAGAGATGCGCTGGATAAGATCGCAAAAATCAATCAATTACTGGGTGGAAATAAAGTGACCTTAGAGGGTGTTAAAAAGCTGATCCTAACTAAAGACAAAACACCTATCCGTGTACTGGATGCTGGTTGTGGAAATGGAGATATGCTTAGAACACTGGCAGATTTCGCCATTAAACAAGGGCTGACCTTCGACTTGCTGGGCATAGACGCCAATCCTTATACCGTACAGCACGCAGAAACATTATCTAAAGGCTACAAAAACATTCATTATCGCACTGCAGACATCTTTGAGGAGATCAATAAAGAAGACAGTTATGACATCATCTTGTGTACCCTGACCCTTCATCATTTCACAGATCAGGAAATTCTGTTTCTTGTAGGTGGTTTTTTCAAACTTAGCCGGCTGGGCGTTGTGATCAATGACCTGCACAGAAGTTCAGTTGCTTATTATTTGTTTAAAGCGATCTGTTTTGTTTTCAGGTTAAACAACATGTCGAGAGAGGATGGATTGATCTCCATACTCAAGGGCTTTAAAAAAAGAGACCTGCAAAACTTTTCAAGGCAACTTTACCTTAAACATAACCGTATTCAATGGAAATGGGCATTTAGATACCAATGGATCATTAAGACTTATGAGCACTAAAGTAATAACGGTTAACAAACAAGTTCCGGAGCATTCCAGAGACACTGCAGAGATTCTGCCCTTTCTGGATGGATGGCTATCGGGAAAAGAAGATCGTTTTATCCGAAAGGTTAAAAAGATCTTTGAAAACGCTGCTGTAGACAGACGTTATTCCTTTCTCTCACCCGAAGAAGTTTTTTCCAACAGCTCCTTTGAAGAGCGCAATAACATTTATATCAGGGAGGGAATAAGATTATCGGCTCAATGCGTTGCAGGTGCTTTAGAAAAAGCGAAATGGCAGGCTGAAGATATAGAATTCCTGATTACCGTAAGCTGCACAGGGATCATGATTCCCTCTTTAGATGCCTATCTGATCAACAAATTGCAGATGCGGCAAGATGTGGTCCGCCTCCCGGTTACAGAAATGGGCTGTGCTGCCGGGGTATCGGGAATGATCTATGCTAAAAACTTTCTAAAAGCGAATCCTGGTAAACGCGCTGCCGTGGTGGCCGTAGAATCTCCTACAGCTACCTTTCAACTCGAAGATTTTTCCATGGCCAATATCGTTAGCGCAGCCATATTTGGAGATGGGGTGGCTTGTGTCCTCATGTCTTCCCGCGAAGCTGATCAGGGTCCAGAAATTCTGGACGAAGCGATGTACCATTTTTACCATGCAGAACAGATGATGGGCTTTGCTTTAACCAATACCGGGTTAAAAATGGTCCTGGATATTGATGTTCCAAAAGTTATTGCAGAACATTTCCCTCAGATCATCCACCCTTTCCTGGCCAAAAACCATTTAAGTATCAAAGATATTGACCATTTGATCTTTCATCCTGGAGGAAAAAAAATTGTGCAAATGGTCGAATCTTTGTTTGCGGCTGAAGATAAAAATATAGAGGATACAAAAGAAGTGTTACGTTTGTATGGAAATATGTCGAGTGCCACTGTTTTATATGTTCTGGAACGTTTTATGGACAAAAAACCATCAAAAGGAGAAAAAGGATTAATGCTGAGTTTTGGTCCTGGATTTTCTGCGCAAAGAATACTATTACAGTGGTAAAACAAAAATTTATATGATGAACAAACAAGAAATTTTAGAAAAATTACCCTACAGCGCCCCATTTTTATTTGTTGATGATCTGCTTACTATTGATGAAAATGGTGCAACAGGAACTTATACTTTTAACAAAGATCTGGATTTCTATAAAGGCCATTTTAAAGACCATCCCGTTACCCCAGGCGTAATTCTTACAGAAACGATGGCACAGATCGGAATGGTTTGCCTGGGCATCTATCTAAGTGGCTATATCGATTCAGGAGCTTCCAGTCATGTGATGCTGACTTCTACGGCTATTGACTTTATGAAACCCGTTTTCCCTGGTGAGAAAGTAACCGTGGTTTCTGAAAAAGTATATTTCCGTTTCAAGAAACTGCATTGCAAAGTAGAAATGAAGAACGAGGCTGGTGAAGTGGTTTGTAAAGGGACCTTGTCTGGTATGGTTACTACGAAATTAAATGGCTAACAGGGTTGTTGTCACCGGACTTGGCATTGTGGCTCCAAATGGCGTAGGCATTCCTATGTTCAGGGAGGCCATCAAAAATGGCAAGTCCGGGATTAAACACCATAACCTGCTGCAGGAACTCCAGTTTTCCTGCCAGATTGCTGGCCAGCCGGAACTGAGCACTGAGCTGATTTCAACCTGTTTCACAGAACTTGAACTTCGGAACTTTAACAGTGACGGCATCTTATACGGTGTAATTGCAGGAATGGAGGCTTGGAAAAATGCCGGCCTCTCTATGGAAAGACAGGAGGATCCGGATTGGGACAGCGGTACTATTTTTGGCGCCGGAACCTCTGGTATAGAAAAATTCAGGGAAGCCATTTATAAAATTGACGAAAAGCAGGTCCGCAGACTAGGCAGCAATGCAGTGATGCAGACCATGGCCAGTGGCGTAAGTGCTTACCTAGGTGGAAAACTGGGTTTAGGCAATCAGGTCAGCACCAATTCTTCTGCTTGCACAACCGGTGCAGAAAGTGTGCTAATGGCCTTTGAGCGGATCCAGTCTGGAAAAGCAAAACGGATGCTTGCCGGAAGCACCAGCGATGGCGGCCCTTATATATGGGCAGGTTTTGATGCGATGAAAGTTTGCACCTATAAGCACAATGAAACGCCTGAGAAAGGATCAAGACCAATGAGCCTCACTGCCAGTGGATTTGTGCCGGCATGTGGAGCAGGTGCCCTGCTGCTGGAATCGCTGGACAGTGCTGTTGAACGGGGGGCAATAATTTATGCAGAAGTATTGGGCGGGCATCTCAATTCAGGAGGACAAAGAGGCACAGGTACGATGACTGCACCCAACAGCAAAGCTGTACAAAACTGCATCAGTACCGCCTTAAAAAATACTGGTTTGCATGCAGACCAGATTGATGTCATCAACGGACATTTAACAGCTACAATGATGGACAGTACCGAGATCAGCAACTGGTCTAACGCATTGGGGCGTTCAGGTGAGAATTTCCCATATATCAATGCTTTAAAAGGCATGACCGGGCACGGACTCAGTGCCTCAGGCAGTATGGAATGTGTGGCTTCAGTGCTCCAGGTAGCAGAAAATTTTCTGTTTCCCAACATCAACTGCGAAGACCTCCATCCGGAAATTTCTGCACAAATAGATCCCCAAAAAATCTCGCTTCAATATCAGTCTCACCCTATTGAATATCTTGCAAAAGCGAGTTTTGGCTTTGGCGACGTTAATGCCTGTATCATCTTTAAAAAATATAGATCATGAATAAAGAAGAATTGCTCTCCCGTTTGAAAGTCATTGTTTCCAACTACACCCAGAATAAAGAGGCCTTGGACAGCATTAACGAAGACACCGATTTCCTGAAAGACCTGAAGATCAACTCTGCAAATCTGGTAGATGTAGTACTGGATGTGGAAGAAGAATTTGGAATCGAGATTGACAATTTATCGATGGAAAAAATGCTCAATGTACGTGCAGCCGTTGAGATTATAGAGACCAAACTCCATGAGGCTGGCCGGGAATGACATTGTAGATTTGCAGCTTGCAGCAACAGAAAGCAACTGGATGCGAAAAGGTTACCTTCAAAAAATCTGTTCTGAAAAAGAACAAGCGCTGATCGAAGAAAGCGAATATCCCAATCAGCTTGTCTGGTTGTTTTGGAGTATGAAAGAAGCTGCCTATAAAATCCATTCCAGAAAAACAGGTCAAAGGGTTTATGCCCCTGCTTCTCTGGAAACTACCCTACAAACACTTAACCCCGGTTTTTCTACCGGCTTCGTATCGGTAGAAAATTGCATGTACTATACCCAAAGCACCTTAAATACACAGATGATCCATTCACTGGCCACCCAAGAGCGATCCTTACTACAGGAAATAAAGGTTAGAATATCTCTTCATCAAGATGGTATATATCCTGACTATGCTTCCACGAACCCGCACAGCGTTAGCCACCACGGGGTTTATCTCGCTCTTATTTACCTCTAGCCCAGATTTTCTTCAATCAGCAGGTTAATGATCCCGTCTGCCATACCCACTCTTGGTACATACAACTGTTTAATGCCGGTCCATTTCAGCAAAGTGATGTAGATCTCACAAGCTGGTATAATCACATCTGCACGGTCGGGATTTAAACCCACCAGATTGATCCGTTCTTTTAAAGAATAACTATTCAATTGGTTGTACATCGACTTTAATTTCAGGAAAGTAAGCGGTGTACCCTCTTTTTCGTTAGACATTTTAAAGAGCTTATTAATGTTCCCCCCTGTACCTATACCGGCCAGATTTTTATAATTCCGGGTTTGCTCTTTCACCCATATCCGCATGTCCTCCCAGGTTTCCTCTTTATCCTGGTTGTCCAGTATCCGGATGGTACCAATATCAAAGGATTTGGAAGCCACAGGCGCTTTATTCACAAAAACAGATAGTTCTGTACTACCTCCGCCTACATCAATATACAGGTAACTCTTTTTAGCATCCAGCGTCTGCTCAATATGATTGGAATAAATAATATTGGCTTCGCGCTGACCTTCTATGATTTCAAGTGTCAATCCTGTCTGTTTTTTTACTCTGGCTATGATATCTGCTCCATTTGAAGCTTCCCTCATGGCAGAAGTTGCACAGGCAAGGTATTCTGTAACATGGTAAACATCCATCAGATTCTTAAAGGCCGTCATGGTCTTCAACAAATCTTCAATTTTCCTGTCTGATATCTTCTGATCAAGAAAGGCATCGTCTCCCAAACGTAACGGAACCCTGACTAAGGTGTTTTTCTTAAAACCATATCCGGTCTCGTCTTTTGTAATGTCGGCGATCAGTAACCTGACCGCATTGGAGCCAATATCTATAGCAGCGTATCTTAACATGAATTTACTGGTGTTTATTTTTTAAGTAGTTATAAGTCTGAACCTGTGCCCTTACTTTAGTGGTTAATCTGTTTTTGTGGTATTTATTATTGTTCAGTTTGGTGATGTCCCTGGCTTTAACATTGTCCTGAAGTTGAAATTCTATAATATCCCTGATCTCCTGCCGAACTTCGGGATCAAGCACTGGAAAACCAACTTCTACACGGTGTTCAAAATTCCGGCTCATCAAATCAGCCGAAGACAGGAACATTTCTTCTTTACCATTGTTACCGTATATAAATACCCGCGCATGCTCCAGAAATTTATCTATAATGCTCACTACCGTGATGTTTTCACTGTAGCCCTTCATTCCGGGAACCAGACAGCAAATTCCTCTCACAATCAGCTTTATTTTTACACCTGCATTGCTTGCCTCGTATAATTTTTCTACAATACCCTCATCAGCAAGGCTGTTTACTTTCAGGATCAGATAAGCAGGCTTGGAAGCTTTAGCGTGCCGGATCTCCCGGTCTATCAATTCGTAGAATTTTATTCTGGATTCCAGAGGAGAAACAATAAGATATTTAAAGCCTTTCGTTACTGTTTTTTTATTTAAAGCCGTAAACAGTTTCAAAAGATCGGAAGTGATCTCTTTTTTAGCAGTAAAAATGCTGTGATCACAATAAAGTTTGGCAGTTTTCTCATTGAAATTGCCCGTGGCCAGATTAGCATAATATACTGCACGTCCACGCTCCATTCTTTTTACCAGGCAGATTTTAGAATGCACCTTATAATCTGTTAAACCATAATTCACATTAACGCCTTCCTCTTCCAGCCTGTTAGACCAGTAAATATTGGCAGTTTCATCAAATCTCGCTTTCAGTTCGACCAGGCAGTTTACCTTTTTACCATTTTTTGCAGCATTGATCAGGGCATTAACCACCCTTGAGTTCTCTGCTAAGCGGTAAAGGGTAATATTGATCTCAGTCACTTTGGGGTCTATTGCTGCTTCTCTTAAAAACAAAATGATGTAATCGTAAGACTGATAAGGCAGGTTGATGAGATAATCACGTTCTGCAAGTTTATTGATAATGCTTTCCGTGCGGTGCAGACCAGCAACCTTAAGTGGTACCGTTGGCGGATACTCCAAACTTGCGGAGCCTACATTTGGAAAACGGATAAAATCACCAAACCTATGATAACGGTTACCAGGAATCAGGCTCTCCGCCTCAATTTTCATCTTGGAAACCAGCACACTCAACATATCGAAGGGCATCTCCGTATCATACAATAAACGCATGGGTTTGCCCTTTTTGCGCTTATCGAGGCTTGTCTTTAATTCTTCTATAAACTTATCGCTGATGTTCTTGTCTATATCCAGCTCCGCGTCGCGGGTAACCTGTATCGAAAAGGCCTCTATTTCATCATAATTGAAAACATAGAAGATATCATCCAGGCAATACTTGATAATGTCTTCTGCCAGGATAATGAACTTTAATCCGTTAGTTTCTGGTAAGACCAGGAACCGGGGAAGGTCATTAGGCAATTCAATAAGCGCATATTTCTGGTTCTTTTTAGAGCCTTTTTTAGACAAACGCACCAAAAAGTACAGGTTACGGTCTTTAAGCTCCGGAAAAGGTTTATCCAGATCAATCATGATGGGAACAAGGTTAGATAAGATCCGGTCCCTGAAATGATTCCGTACGAATTCACCTCTTGCCACATTGAGCTGGGTATCATTTAAGATAAAAATACGGTTTTGAGCCAGTTCGTTTATCAAAGTGGCCTGAAAAAGCTGTTCGAACTTACGTTCCTGCTTTACAACTATATTTTTGATTTCGTTAAGTACCTTTTTGGGATTGAAGCCGAGAAGGGCCTTCGTCTTATCATTCAAATTGGTAAGCCGCGTCATGGTTGCAACCCTGACGCGGTAAAACTCTTCCAGGTTTGAAGAAAATATAGACAAGAATTTGATTCGTTCTATTAGAGGGACGCTTTCATCGGCGGCTTCCTGCAGAACCCGCTCATTAAAATATAGCCAGCTAATCTCTCTGTTTAAAAAAGGAACCTTTTTCTTAGTCATGTATATGTATCAATTCCCCGTTTGACCGGGGATAGTCAAAACTGCAAATTCTAATGTTAAATCATTGTTAATTATCGAGGAATTAACATAAAAATAATTTAACCTTATTTAGCTGCTTCGGCTTCCTTTTCAGCAGCCTCAGGGGTTTTGACCACGGCCGGGCTGTCTGTAACTGTTTTTGAAGCAGTTGAAGCCGGTTCAGCTGGTTTGGCTGGTGTTTTAACAGGCGTAGTTTTAGCCGCAGTTGTTCTTGTTGCTGGTTTTGCAGGCGTAGTTTTAACCGCTGCAGTTTTTTTCACAGCACTGGTTTTTGGAGCAGCTGATTTAGCAACGGCCGGCTTAGCAGCAACGGGTTTAGAAACCGCAGGTTTTGCAGCAACGGGTTTAGCCGGGCTTGCTGCTTTTGCAACTGGCGCTTTTTTAGGAGCAGCCACCGCTTTTTTAACAGCTGCAACCGGTTTTGCAATAGCCTTAGCCACTTTCTCTTCTGTAGCAATTGCTGTTACTTTAACACTCTGTGCCACTGGTTTCGCCTTGGCAGCAACCTTTTCCACTACTTTTTCCGCTTTTTTAACACTTTTAGAAACCTGTGCTTTTTTAGCAGAAGCCTTCTTCGCAACCTTGTCTTTCTTCTTCACCACCTCTTCCGTCTTACTGGTTACTGATTCTTTAACTTCCTGCAATTTTTTAGAAAGCTTTTCGGCTACCGATTTACTCGCTTTAGTAATGTCTGCGGCAATTTTCTCTGCATCATGACCGAGATGACTGATCACTTCCAGGAACTTTTCAGTCAAAGTTTTTTCTAATTCTTTTTTTGCTGCCTTTTTAGCAACTTTTTTTTGCACTTTTGATTTCTTGGTTTTCATAATAAACGTATAAGTTATGGATAATCAATTATTAACTAATTTAACAATTTTTTATATTAAAGCTATTATCATGCCCACTTTTGACATTGTAAGTAAAGTAGACGCCCAAACATTCGACAATGCGATGAACAACGCTAAAAAAGAGATTTTGAACCGTTATGATTTCAACAATTCTAAGAGTACGATAGACCATGATAAAAAGACCAACGTGATCACGATCGTAACAGAAGATGACATGCGGTTAAAAGCCATACAGGACGCCATTATCTCCCGGATGATCAAACAAAATCTGGATGCCAAGAGCCTTGACTTTGGCAAAGAACAATACGCTTCAGGCAACATGATCAGAAAGGAAATATCTGTAAAAGAAGGAATTGACAAAGAAACCGCAAAAAAAATCGTAGCAAAAATTAAAGCAAGCGGATTGAAAGTTCAAGCTTCAATGATGGATGATCAGGTACGTGTTCAAAGCAAGAGCATTGACGATCTTCAGGCTGTGATTTCTTTATGCAGGAAGGAAGATTTCGGTCAGCCGCTGCAATATATCAATATGAGAAACTAATGACGGTTTAATGTCCTAAAAACCAATAAACAAAGAATGGAAATTATAGAAAATGGATATATTTTTTCAGACGATGTTCAAAAAATTGATCCAATATCAGTACACCATTATTTAAGCACCCAATCTTACTGGGCGGAGGGAATTCCTTTAGAAACCGTTCAAAAGTCCATCGATAATTCCCTTTGCTTTGGAATCTATAAGGACACCAAACAAATTGGTTTTGCGAGATGGATCACAGATAAAACTACCTTTGCTTATCTGGCCGATGTATATGTTCTGGAAGAACACCGGGGCTTGGGTTTGTCTAAAAAACTGATGTCGCTGATGCTTTTTCATCCAGACCTTCAGGACTTAAGAAGATATATGCTGGCTACCCAGGATGCCCACGGATTGTATGCCCAGTTTGGATTTAAACCATTAGAACATCCCGACAGGCTAATGGCTATTGTGGTTCCGAAAGTTTATCAGCAATAATATTTTAAATAAAATAGAAAGGGGACCTGTATTCAGATCCCCTTTTATGCTTAAATCAGCTGAGCTAAAGCTTCTCTGCTGAAACCCTTCAATTCATCTGTTTTGTTTTGATGAATCTTTTGCACCCAGTTTGGATCTGCCAGCAGTGGTCTTCCAACAGCCACAAGATCAAAATCTCCCCGGTCCATCCTTCTCACCAATTCATCCAACGAACTTGGTTGCGAACTTTCTCCTGCAAAAGCAGCTAAAAACTCACCGTTAAGCCCTACAGATCCTACAGTTATCGTTGATTTCCCGGTGATCTTTTTGGCCCAACCTGCAAAATTCAAATCAGAACCTTCAAATTCCGGTTCCCAGAAACGACGTTGCGAGCAATGGAAAATATCCACACCTGCATCGGCCATTGGATTTAACCAGGCTTCCAGTTCGGCAGGAGTCTTGGCCAACTGGTGGGTATAATCCTGAGGCTTCCATTGCGAAAGACGAATGATTACTGCGAAATCCTCTCCAACCTGTTTTCTTACTTCTTTGATCACTTCAACAGCAAAACGGCTTCTTTCGGCTAAAGTTTTACCGCCATACTGATCTTTCCGGTCATTGGTTCCAGTCCAGAAAAACTGATCAATTAAATAACCATGAGCACCATGAATTTCTACGCAATCAAAACCTAGTCTTTTGGCATCTGCAGCCGCGCGTCCAAAAGCAGCAATGGTATCTGCGATATCAGATTCTGTCATCGCCTTTCCATTCTCAAAACCTGGTTTATTAAAAGCTGAAGGCCCTTCAAAAGGTGCAGAGGGTACCCATCCGGAATGATGGTTGTCCATAACACCCATATGCCAGATCTGAGGCCCCATTTGTCCGCCTGCTTCGTGAACATTCTGGATCACACTCTGCCACCCTGCTAACGCCTGCTCTCCATAAAAATGGGGAATATTTTTATCATTGGAAGAAGAAATACGTTCTATAACCGTTCCTTCTGATAAAATCAACCCAACTTCACCGGCTGCTCTTTTCCTGTAATAAGCAGCTACTTCTGGTGTAGGTACTCCATCAGGAGAAAAGGAACGCGTCATCGGAGCCATGACAATTCTGTTTTTGATATTCAAAGATTTAAGGCTAAATGGCCTAAATAAACTGTCTGTATTCATATTATTTTCTATAAGTCTTTTTGTATAATCTGTGTGAGTTCAAGAAAAGCTTTCTCATTTCTTCTATAATAAGTCCACTGTCCCACCCTTGTGGATTCTATAAGTCCGGCACGCTGAAGAATAGACAGGTACTCGGAAACGGTAGATTGTGTCAGACCAGCCTTTTGCTGGATTTGTCCAACACATACACCAGATTCAAATCCAGGTTGATCAGGAAAATGTACCTCCGGATCTTTCAGCCATTGTAAAATCTGTAACCTTGCTTTATTGGACAGTGCCTTAAAGACATCTAAATGATTCATGGCACAAATATATATCGACTTTTTCCGATATACCAATAAACAGATTATAAATGACATTGTGTTGATATCTGATACCCAGACTTTTTATTAGTCTTATTTATTTTAATTCTAAATAATTTTGCTAAAACCAAAGGAGGTTATATATTTGCGGCCAATTAGAATTAATCTTAATAATAATATGCCAGATATTTACAAACTATTTAGCTTCCTCGCTATCCTTTTAACTCTTCAATCTGCTGTTTATGCACAAAACACAGGTAAAATCGTCGGTACCATTAAAACAAGTGATGGCAAACCTGCCGGATATGTAAGCGTAGGCCTGAAAAATGCAGGAAAAGCTGCGGTAACGGATGAAGATGGCGCATTTTCCATTAAAAATGTGAAGCCAGGAAGTTATGTGATTAAAATATCGGCTGTTGGCATTGCTTCGCAAGAAAAGTCTGTTAACGTTGTTGCCGGGCAAACTGCAGAGATCAGCTTCTCTATCTCGCAATCCGCTTCTCAATTGGATGAGGTAGCCATCAATGTTTACAAAACGCCAAATCAGAAACCGGTGAACCTGGGTAAGATCGCCATTGCACCCAGGGACCTGCCTCAGGCTGTACAGATCATTGGCAGTCAGGTGATCCAGGATCAGCAGGCCAACCGTTTAGCTGATGTTTTAAAGAATGTAAACGGTGTATCTTTAGGGGCCAACCGTGGCTCTGTTGGTGAGAATTTTTTTGCCCGTGGTTATAGTTTGGGTTCCAATAATGTTTTTAAAAATGGCGCAAGAACAACTATTGGTGGTATGCCGGAAGCGAGCACATTAGAATCTGTTGAAGTATTAAAAGGAAGCGCAGCCTTATTATATGGAGGAGTTAGTGGCGGAGCTGTTATAAACATGGTGACTAAAAAGCCTAAATTTGAATATGGTGGTGAAGTTTCTATGCGTGTTGGAAGTTATGATTTATACAAACCCACCGTTGATCTCTATGGCCCAATTTCTAAAAAACTAGCTTTCCGTGTAATTGGAACTTATGAAAAGGCTGGTAGCTTCAGAGACCATGTAGATTCTAAAAGAATCTACGTTAATCCATCCTTACTTTATAAAATCAGCGATAATACAGAATTATTGGTTCAGGGAGATTATTTAAAAAGTGATTATACACCTGACTTTGGTATAGGTACAGTTGCAAACAAACTGTCTCCGCTAGGAAGAAATGTATACATCAACACAGACTGGGCATATAATAAAACGAATACTTCTACAGCACAGGTTAATTTAAATCATCGTTTTAATGACAACTGGAAGTTAAACGCGATTGCCTCTCTACAATCATACGAAAGAAACTATTTTTCTTCCGAGCGACCATTTGCTGATGCAAAAGGAATCTGGTACCGTTCTCTTACCCGGTCTAATATTAAAGAATTCACTTACAATGAGCAGATCAATTTAAATGGGTCATTTAAAACGGGATCAATTGCCCACACTTTTCTAGCAGGTGTAGATGCTGATCAATCCAACACCACTACTGGTGCTTTTAGCAATCCAAATACGAAAACAGTAAACTTAAGTGGTACAGATACAAAATATTACGATCAGGTAAATATTCTGGATCCTTCTACCTTTAATCAACCAACAAACTTTAATACCCCTGAAACAACACTGCTTACAAACACTAAAGCTGTCTCTTATACACATCTGACGCTGCCGACGACCGTTAGCCGGTGTAGATCTCGGGGGGCGGCGGGGCGTTAAAGAAGGGGGG
>NZ_JAELTV010000949.1 GCF_016429005.1 Pedobacter sp. ASV19 | reverse complement strand
CCATTAAGGCAGTGATGCATCGCCTCATGCACTGATCCCAATCTTTAGCCGGGATATCATGGCAGATTTCGTGAGGATTTACCACGATAAATCCCATGTCACGAAATGTTTTTGTTGCATTGGCAAACTTGGTTCGGTTCAGATCTGGCGTATTGGATATTGCACCAGATATGTAAATTTTAGGTTTGATCATAGTCTGATTATATTGAATTGATAACTCTTGCAACGCTATCGTCGAATGATTCGGCGATCTTTCTTTCTGTTTCTATAAATTCACCAAGAATCTTCCAGTCTTCCTGAGATCCTGAGGTATAGAAGGCTTTGTATTGTGCATGAATAGCCTTTTGAAGGTTTCTTAATTGCTCCGCTTGTACGGCAAGGTTGAATTGTGGGGTGTTATCTGTCATTTTAGTTTTAATTAATTTGGGGTTCACTTTTAGTTTTTTTAGTTTCTTATCTGCTCGGTAATCTAGCCACACAGCCCAGAAGCAGAGTCTAGTTGCTATCCAGATGGATGGGGTGTCGAGAGGTGTAAAGAGGGGGGGAATGAACTCCTGCGCGGAATCAGG
>NZ_JAELTV010000948.1 GCF_016429005.1 Pedobacter sp. ASV19 | reverse complement strand
GGCTTGTCAAAGTGAAAAAAAAGGTGGCCAAACGGCCGACTCCACAAACGCTGAGGTTACCGTCATTACAGACACCTTAACGTTTAAATACGACTCACTTAAAGTATACAGCAAACTGGCACTGCCGGCGAACAGTAAGGATACCACTAAAGCAACCATCGTTTATCCGGTATTCAGCAGCAATAAAATCAACTCCTTTATTCAGGCAGCTGCCCTGAAAACAGACGGTCCTGACGATCCTGAATACAAAAACTACAGCGAGCTTGCTGCAGGATTTATCAAAGGCTTTGATGACTATAAAAAAGACAACAAAGACGACCAGCAAACCTGGTTTAAGGAGGTTCGTATCAAAGTTCTCCCACAGCGAAAAGGCTACCTGGGCTTACGCTATGATTTCATCGATTATGCAGGAGGTGCACATCCAAATTACGCTATCGTGTTCCATAACTATAATACTATCAGTGACAAGAGCATAACGCTAGATAGTCTGATCAAACCAGGAAGTCTTTCTGCATTAACTGCAACAGCGGAGAAAATCTTCAGAAAAAACGAAAAACTGACTCCGAAAC
>NZ_JAELTV010000947.1 GCF_016429005.1 Pedobacter sp. ASV19 | reverse complement strand
CCTGCAAGTGGTTGCTTTCTTGTGGGATCAGGGCTTCAGAGCTGATTCTTGTACCTGGAGCAAACCTTAAGTTATTTTATATCAATTATTTGATCTCTAAAGGAATACCAGTAGTTTATATTGATGACCTGAGTTATAATCATGAACACGGAGAAGTGAAGCTGTATGATGACTTGATCAGGGAAGTTTCATGCATGTCTATTGACTATTTCGGAATCCGGGAAATTGACCTAATTAATTCCAACGATGAATTTACTCACCAAAATAATGAAAAGGTGCTCCAGGATCTTTAAAATAGCAGGGCATATCAATTGGTTTTCCTTTAAAAGTTTGTATCACCGGAATGCACAGATATTGGTTTGGATACCAGATCGCTCCATACGCTATTTTGGGACAGATGCCTTTATCTGGGATATGGCTACTATTGCAGGCCTGATTAAGTCCCGTAAAAACTTCAGGATTGTCTATGGAAAAAATATCGGGCGGTACTACCACAAAAAAATATTTTTTACACTAAGCAGCCGCTATAATATTTACGGGTTTTGGGATTATACCTGTCTCTTATACACA
>NZ_JAELTV010000946.1 GCF_016429005.1 Pedobacter sp. ASV19 | reverse complement strand
ATTTTGCTTTTTAAGAGTTGATGCAAAGGAATTTCGTATGTCTTTTCCTGATCTGAAAGCTGATCAGGACTTTGGGCAACAAGAGGAGTCGAATCGTGGTAAACAGGAGTGGCCGGCTGAGGTCTATAAAGAACAGATTTTGGAATGTTATGAAGAATAGCTTCAGTTGATGCTGAATCTGTGATTAAGACAGGTTGTTGTGCTGGCAGGTTTAAAGTGTCCTTTGTTTGTAGATGCCAGGGTTGTTTTTTTTGTTTTTTGATGGCGTTTTTCTCCGTAGGAGGCTTAATTATAAAGTATACGCAAGCAGTAATCATGGCTGCTGCAGGTAGAACATACGTAAGTATGGGAGAAATTAATTTAGAAATAGCAGATTTCAATGGAATACTGGTGGCTGGCTGGGCAACGGGAAGTTCCTTGTCTAAAATAGATTTCATTTCTGCCCAGGCGGAATCAGCATCCCTGTTCAAAGGAAATTGCTGCAGCTTTTTACGCCAGATTTTATGATACCAGGCCGGATTTCTCATTTTGACTTATCTTCTTGCTGTCTCTTATACACATCTGACGCTGCC
>NZ_JAELTV010000945.1 GCF_016429005.1 Pedobacter sp. ASV19 | reverse complement strand
AAAAGATGCTGTACCGGGAAAGGGAAAAGACTTGGCTTTTGATCTTGACTTTTATTTGGCAATATCGGGATAAAAATCTTTTTTTATTAAAGAATAATTCGCTCTGCCATAGGGGTGTCAGTGAAATGATTTTCCTTTGTTTATCTTTAAATAAACCGATGGATTATGTTAAATGTAGATTTTTCCCCGTTTCCTCAATTGACAACAGAAAGGTTGTTGCTGAGAAATATCTCGGTCCAGGATCTGGAACCTATTCATGAAATGCGTTGTGACCAGGCTGTGAATGCCATGGTTGGCAGACAAACGCCTTCGTCTTTAAAACAAACTGAAGAGTTTATCTTAAAGATTGAGCAGATGATAAAAAGAAACGAAAGTATGTATTGGGTGATTTCTTTAAAGGAAGACCATCGCTTGCTCGGAACAGTTTGTTGCTGGAATTTTGATGTCCAAAATGAAATTGTAGAGGTCGGATATGAAATGCTCCCAGAATTCCGGAGAAAAGGAATAATGGAGGAAGCTCTAAAAAAGGTAATCGAATATACTTTTGATCAATTGAATGCCAGGGTTATTAC
>NZ_JAELTV010000944.1 GCF_016429005.1 Pedobacter sp. ASV19 | reverse complement strand
AGATGTGTATAAGAGACAGTCTCTGTGGACTGCGGGGTCATTAAGAACAAGTTCTTTGGTGATTCGGCATATACATTTGCGATTGGTGAGATTGATGCTGAAAGGCAGAAGCTTATTGAAGTTACAAAACAATGTCTGGTAGCAGGGGTAGAGAAGGCCGTGGCAGGATCCAGGATTGGTGATGTAGGTTATGCAGTTCAAAAGCTTGCTGAAGATAACGGTTTTGGCGTGGTAAGAGAGCTTGTTGGTCATGGTGTTGGTGTCCAGCTTCATGAAAAGCCAGAGGTTCCTAATTACGGTAAACGTGGTAGTGGTATTAAATTAGAGGAGGGAATGGTAATTGCCATAGAGCCAATGATTAATGCCGGTACAGCGAACATTAAATTTTGGTCTGATGGTTGGACAGTTACCAGTAAGGATAACAGACCATCGGCACATTTTGAACACACGGTGGCAGTCAAAAAGGGCAAAGCGGATGTTTTATCGACCTTTTCTCTAATTGAAGAAGTTT
>NZ_JAELTV010000943.1 GCF_016429005.1 Pedobacter sp. ASV19 | reverse complement strand
AGATGTGTATAAGAGACAGCGCTTTTAAAAAACATACCGGTGTTACACCTACCGACTACCGTAAAGCACTATAAAACAGTAATTTGTAATTACTCGTACTTTTCTTTATCATTATTCGTACTTTTTTTTTCAAACAAATGCGTTCGACTATTTTTATTCGGTCGCATAGCCTGAGTTGCTTCCACATATTTGTATCGAAATAATTTTTAATCTAAAAACACGGTACAATGAAAACCTCTTTAAAACTTTTGGCAGCGCTGTTATTAATAAGCAATTTTTCTTTTGGACAAGAGATATCCAAAAAAATTGATTCCATCATAAAAGATAATTACAAGAAAAATCCGACCGTAGGAATCAGTGTTGGGCTTATTAAAAACAATGAAGAATATTATACAGCTTATGGTAATTTAGATGCAGAAAGTCAAATTGAAATCGACAAAAATTCCATATTCGAAATTGCATCAATCACTAAAATTTTAACTTCAGATTTAATT
>NZ_JAELTV010000942.1 GCF_016429005.1 Pedobacter sp. ASV19 | reverse complement strand
ATATGAAGTCCCTTTTTTTATAAAGCCATTTATTGTTATCGTGAATAAGTTAGACATGTATATCTTTTCAGGACTACTACTCATGTCTAATCGATTTTCGCGTACCAACAAACTAATTGTAATTGTGCTATTGATAATTCTGTCGATAAGTAGAGCTTCAATTATCGTTTTTCTATTTCTTTTTTTAGTGTTTATAGCTAATGGATATATTAAGTTTAGATTAAAGCAAATACTTTTAATATGTTTAATCATAATTGCGACTTTTGAATATCTTCCAAAATTATTTGAGTATAGAGAGGTATTGAGAAAAGGAGATTCTGCTAAGAATATTGAGATATCTGACAGTAAAGAACTTAATGATTTTATAAAATCAAAAGTGATTGGTAGGATTTCAAGTATTAGTTCTGTCGCTTTTTTTTATCAGAATAATAATGAAATAAAAAAGACTCATGATCAAGTTGGCTCTTTAGAATATGTTATAGAGGGTTTCCGTCCATTTTACGGTGGCATTATTAGAGAGAATAAAATTGGTTATACTTATTATTTTACAAATTTTTACGACAACACAGCGGGAG
>NZ_JAELTV010000941.1 GCF_016429005.1 Pedobacter sp. ASV19 | reverse complement strand
CGGCAGCGTCAGATGTGTATAAGAGACAGGGGTAATGAGCTTCTCTCCATTAAATCCATGTTTTTTCTTTTTGACCAGTTTCATGTGTTTTCTGAATTTTTTTATACTATGTAAATCCAAAATGAAGATTTTCAGTGTGTTATGGAATGGCCTATTCCATTGTTCTCATGGACTATACTTTGATTTTATTTCCTTAAGAGTATTGAAATGCAGCTTCGTTGTACATCACTTAAGCAGGCTGACCATAAAGTATTTTAGTCCATTATTTTTACCCGATAGTCTATTTTTTTCTGTTGAAAAGGACAATATCTTTAATAAACTGAATGGTAATTGCAGGCCTGTTGTGGAAAAGGGCATCTTGGGAAGAGAAGAGACGAAATATGCGGCAATAATTTAAGAATGTTAAATAATCAAACGATAATCTATTGTTTTAATTCCTAATCAACGGCTATGAAAAGAACACAAACCTAAGTCCTCCATTTTCTGTATTAAAACATAAAAGTCAGCGAGCTATTATGTTAAAATGATCTTCATTACAACACCTGCAAACGGGTGATGAAGGAATTGTATTGTAT
>NZ_JAELTV010000940.1 GCF_016429005.1 Pedobacter sp. ASV19 | reverse complement strand
ACATATAACTGGCGAGACAAGTATATTTTGAACATGACAGGTAGAAGGGATGGGAGCTCAAGGTTTGGGCCTAAAAGCCAGTTCCACAATTTTTGGGCTCTTGGTGGCGCCTGGATCTTTTCTAATGAAAAATTATTTAAAGAACATTTATCATTTTTAAGTTATGGAAAGCTAAGAATGAGTTATGGTACAACAGGCAGTGATCAGATTAGGGATTATCGTTTTTTAAGCCTTTACGATCCTCTTAGTGATCAACAATGGGGGGCTTACCAAGGAGTAGTAGCCTACCAACCAAACCAACTTACCAATCCTTATCTGGAATGGGAGGAAACCAGGAAATTGCAGTTCGGTCTGGATTTGGGATTCCTGAACGACAGAATACTTCTAAATGCAAATTATTATAGGAACCGCTCTTCCAATCAGTTGAGTTTTTATGTGCTTCCAATGACCACAGGTTTTGAATCGATAGATCAGAATTTAGCCGATCAAGTGGAAAATTCGGGATGGGAATTTTCCATCACAACTACGAATTTTCAAAATAGGGATTTTAAATGGACAAGCAATGTCAATTTAAC
>NZ_JAELTV010000093.1 GCF_016429005.1 Pedobacter sp. ASV19 | reverse complement strand
CAATGGGTGTAATGTTATTGCTTTATGCTTTTTCCATGGCCATGGCCACATTTGTAGAAAATGACTACGGAACTGCTGTAGCTAAAGCACTTATTTATAACTGCTGGTGGTTTGAATTGATTATGCTGATCCTGGTGCTGAACTTTATCGGAAACATTAAGAGGTATCAGCTTACCCAACGGAAAAAATGGCCTTTACTGGTTTTTCACCTGGCGTTTATTATCATTTTTATAGGAGGTTATATTACCCGGTACATTAGTTTTGAAGGATCAATGCATATCCGGCAGGGTGAATCGAGTAATTCTGTGGTTTCTGATGCTACCTTTTTTAAGGTTCAGATTGGTAAGGATGATCAGGCATTGGCTTATGACGATGTTCCCGCTATTTTAATCTCGAATCACGTACCAACCTATTTAAAACCATTTAAAAAAACATTTACTTCAGAATATGACTATCAGGGCCAGCGGGTAAAGATGAAAATTGTGGATTTTTATGCCAGGGCTCAGGATTCACTGGTACGGGAGGCTTCTGGTAAACCAACGCTCCATCTGGTGGTACTGGAAAATGGTAAAAGGGCCAATAAATATATCCCTTCGGGAACGGTTCAGCTGCTGCAAAATATGTTGGTGAGTTATAATAAAGAAACGCCTGGTGCTATCAACCTGAACGATGCTAATGGAGAACTTCAAATCTCCTCACCTTATGAAGGTAATTATATGATCATGGCTACTCAGGAAAGAAAAACGGTAACTGCAGACAATGTGGCTCAGCCTTTTCATCTTAGAAGTTTATATACCTATGGAGGCCTGGCCTTTGTCATTCCAGAAGGACCGGTAAACGGACACATTATGTATTATGAAGGTGATAAAAGAACCCATGAACATGATCTGGACCTGGTTAAGGTAGAGGTGCGGACACCAAGCGCCGTAGACACGGTTTCATTTTATGGTGGAAGAGGAATGACCAATTTCCAGCATCAAAGTGAAATAGGTGGACTGAGAATTTCTCTGGCTTACGGTTCTAAGATCTATCAGACCCCATTTTCTCTTAAACTGGTGCATTTTAAAATGGAAAAATATCCTGGAAGTAACAGCCCTGCTGCTTATTCATCGGATGTAATGGTACAGGACGCAGCAGGCGAAAGGCCTTATAAAATATTTATGAATCACGTATTGGATCACTCTGGTTATAGGTTCTTCCAATCCAGCTTTGACGAAGATGAGCAAGGGACTGTACTTTCGGTAAACCACGATGAATGGGGAACTAATGTGACCTATATTGGGTATACCTTGCTTTTTCTGGGAATGTTTGTAACCTTATTCTGGAAGGGAACGCATTTCTCCAAACTGAATGAGCAGTTGAGGAGTCTTTCCAAATCGAAAGCCCTGTTGCTGTTGTTTTTCTTCCTGCCATTGGGTAGTGCTTTCAGTCAGGAAATTGATATGCATGGTACGGATGGAACCAAGCATGACCATAGCCATGAGATGCATGATCATAGCCATGACGTTAATACCGTTCAAGGTGGGCTACCGGCTAAAAATGCAGATGCAAAACAATTTGCCTCGTCTGTTAAGATAGACCAGCAACATGCCGACAGATTTGGTTATCTTCTGGTGCAAAATATAGACGGACGCATTGAACCGGTCAATACTATGGCCCTGGAAATTTTGAGAAAGCTGTTCCATAAAGACCGTTTTTATTCTTTAAATGCGAATCAGTTTTTTCTTTCAGCTTCGACTACACCAGGTAACTGGATAAATGTCCCATTGATAAAAGTACGCAGTAAAGGAGGCCCGGATTTGCTAAAAGCGGTCCATGCAGACGCCGAAGGCTATGCTTCTATGGTCAATCTGATCCGGCTTAAGCCAGACGGTACGCCTGAATTTATTTTAATGGATGATTATTTAAAGGCCTTTTCTAAAAAAGCGGCCGATCAGAATAGTTATGACAAAGATCTTATCGAACTTAACGACCAGTTACAGGCTATGGGGCAATTGGTTTCCGGTCAATATTTACGGGTTGCTCCGGTGATTGGTGATGCCAACCATACCTGGAAGGCTTTGACAGTTGGAGAGCCAGACAGCACTGCGACACTGGCTGCAGTTACCCGCTATTTTAAGGCGGTAAATCAAGGCGAAGTATCAGGTAACTGGGCTGCGGCAGATTTTGAACTGAACGGTTTAAAAGCAGCGCAACAGAAATACGGTAAAGAAGTTGTGCCATCTGAAGCTAAAATAAAGTGGGAGGTAAGCTACAACTCCTGGAATATATTCCTGAATTTAATGATTACCTATGCGCTTCTTGGTACATTGATTCTTGCACTGGCTTTTCTGAAGTTATTTAAGAATTCTAAAATGCTGGACCGTGTGGTAACCGGTGTACTGCTTTTGATTGCCATTGCGGCTACTTTACAAGGGATAGGGCTGGGAATACGCTGGTATATCTCCGGACATGAACCATGGAGTAATGGTTATGAAGCTGTATTGTTTATCAGCTGGATTGGTGTTTTGGCGGGCTTGTTCATGTACAGAAACAGCAATGCTTTTATTCCGGCGGCTGGTTGTCTGATTGCCGTTATATTAATGGGTTTTGCACATGGAGGCTCTCAAATGAACCCTCAAATTACCCCCTTGGTTCCTGTTTTAAAATCTTACTGGCTGATGATACACGTGGCCATTATTACTTCCAGCTATGGCTTTTTTGGTCTGAGTGCGTTGATCGGTACCGTAGTTCTCTTACTTTATATTATTGATAATAAAAAGATTAATGCAAAAGTAAAAAGCTCTGTAATGGAATTGACCATTGTAAATGAGTTGTCCTTAACCGTAGGGATATTCTTATTGACTGTAGGGACATTTCTTGGCGGTATATGGGCAAATGAAAGCTGGGGGCGTTACTGGAGCTGGGATCCTAAAGAAACCTGGGCTTTTATTTCCGTGATTGTTTATGCTTTTATATTACATGTTCGCCTGATCCCCGGTTTAAGGAGTAAATACTTATTTAATTTATTGTCATTAGTTGGTTTCTCGACTATTATCATGACCTATTTTGGCGTGAATTATTATCTCACCGGGCTACATTCCTATGCTAAAGGTGATCCAGTACCCGTGCCTTCATGGGTATATCTTACCGTTGCAATGGTTTTTGTACTTGCTGTGGTTTCATATAAGCGTTATCAGAGGAAACTTTAAGTTTGAAAAGGCCCACATTATGATGGGCCTTTTTTTGTGCTTATTCGCTTCAGACAGGGATAGATAGTAAAGGAATATTTAATCCTGAAGCCATAATTCTGGTTTTGCTGCGGTGTACAATGGAAGACCAAAAGCCATATTTTTTTGGTACCATAATCAGCAGATCTGCATTAAAATCTTTAATCTCTTTTTCAATTTCTTTAATCACTTCATTTGATCTGACATTCTTATAGTAATAAGTGATGCCTTCCAGTCCTTCATTGATGGCATTAACAGCAGTAGAAACGTGTGTTTCTGTTTTCAGTTCTTCTACTTTATCATTTACATTAAAAATTTCCACTTCCGACTGACTCAGGCTGGTCGCCACCTCTTTTACGCGAGCCAGTACATGTTCGGAAACGCCATGAAACACATCACAGGCAAAGAGGATTTTTCTTGTGCCTTCAAATTTGGCATGCAATGGCACGGCAAGGACCGGAAAATTCAGCTTTTTAATAGCTGAAGTAGTGGTATTGCCCCATAGGTCTTGCTCCAGCGTTTTTGCTGTCATACCCAGTACAACCAGTTCTGCATTGTATTTTGTGATCAGGCTGCTTAGTCCTTCTTCCAAAAAAGGAAAGGAAGATTCGTGGCTAACCTCTATCTCATAGGTGTAAAAAATAGAAAGTGCCCGCTCAATCAGTCGGATTTCATTCTCGATCATGAGCCGCTGAATACTTGCGCCAGGTAACAGGGTGTTGGCGGCATGGAATGGAATCGTAAAAGAATTGAACAATACCAGTCTGGCATTATTTTGTTTGGCTGCGGCTGCAGCATATTCTACGGCGTTTTCGGCTACTTCAGAAAAGTCTGTTGCTACAATGATGGTTTTCATGGACTGCGCCTGTTGGTGATTCGTAAATTTAAAGAAATACGATTTAAGAATACCTTGCAATCATGAACTGGTGTTGTTTTTTTTACAATAAAACAACACCAGCATTTTAGCTGAAATTTAGTTCAAAACAGCTTTTAAATGCTCGGCCATGACGGCAAATACTTCATTCCAAATTTCTGCATTTGGATAAGCAAAGCCAATTCTAATACCATCAACAATATCTGTAGGTTTTAGGAAAGGATTGTTTTCTTGTTTAAATATGCCGAGCTTCCTTAAAGCAGGTATACTGCTCATCATAGATTGTGGTTTATTTAGAGTTATCCAAATAACCAATCCATTGGCTGGCAGGTGAATCGTTCCAAAGTTTGAAAGATGTTGATTAAAAAGCACTTGTATCTTTTTTGCTTGTTCTTTGTATTGGGCAAGAGAATCTTGCATACGTTGCGCATATTCCCCGTAACGTGGAACTTTCGCTGCATAAATAATCCAGTCCAGGTCATCACGTTCCGGCCTGTCTTCGTTGATGAAGGAAGAATAATGATTGAAATCGAGTTCCTGAGTTTCTGGAGTATCTTCTCCGAGCATTAAATAAGTCATAGCATTAGGTTTTAATACTATGGATAAATCAAAACCTATACCTAATATAAAGCCGGTGCCATAAGCACCGGCTTTGATGACGGTTTGAATTATTTAACTCTCCAGTAAACTTGCTGCCTGGCTGTCTAAGAACCAGGTCAGGCTTCCGTCAGTGGGTTGAATCAATTGAGAAGGGTATAAGAACGGATTCCTATCCTTTGGTTGAATTACATGCTTTGCAGCATTGGCTTTGCTCTCACCGAAAACAAGGAAAGCTACATTTTTAGCCTGATTGATCAGTGGTGCGGTGAAACTGATTCTGAATGTAGAAAGTTTTTCTACATACACAGAATCAACCGATACGCTCGTGTTTTTCAGAATTTCTGTCTCCGGAAAAAGAGAAGCTGTATGGGCATCATCGCCCATGCCCAGCAGGATCAGATCAAATGAAAGTGCTGCACCATCAAAATGTTTGGTAATGGCCTCTTTATAAGCAAGTGCGGCTTTATCGGGTGCAAGCTCCGTATTGACATAAAAAATGTGATCTGCCGGAATATTTAATGGCTCCAGAATACTTTTCTTAGCCATTAAGCCATTGTAATTTTCATGATCTGGCAAAACATTACGTTCGTCGCCAAAAAAGAAATATACCTTACTCCAGTCAATTTCCGATTTGTATATCGTAGCCAGCTGGTGATAAAGCTCTTTTGGTGAGTTACCACCCGTTAATACAAAATCAAAACGGCCCTTTTCTGCAATAGAAGTATTGGCAATGTTAATGATATATTTGGCGAGGTCTGCAAATAACTCTTCCTGTGTTTTATAAATCTGTACGCTCATTAGTCTTTATTTAAAGGTAGGGTAAACCAATGGAAACCATCTCTTGCAATTAAGGCTTCGGCATCTTCAGGTCCCCATGAATCTGCTGTATAATTCGGGAAGCTTAGAGATTTTTTACTTTCCCAGGCATTAACCACCGGCATTAATAATTCCCATGCACTTTCTACCTGATCAGCACGCATGAACTGGGTTTGATCACCAGTCATTACATCCAGTAGCAGTGTTTCATAAGCCTCAGGAGTCTCACTGCTGTAGGTACCTTTGTAGTCAAATACCATATCTACCGGATTTAATACCATGTCTAAGCCTGGTCTTTTGGCTTGAACCTGCAAACGGATGCTCATTTCAGGCTGAATGCTGATGATCAGCCTGTTTTGTTGCCAGTGTTCAGTTACAGCAGAAGGGAAAATGTGATGCGGTACATCTTTAAACTGGATGGTAATTAACGATGAAGTCTGAAATAAACGTTTTCCTGTCCTTACATAGAAAGGAATACCCTGCCAGCGCCAGTTGTCTACAAAGAATTTAATGGCAGCAAAAGTTTCTGTGTTAGAATCCGGAGCTACACCATTTTCATGTCTGTATCCAGGAACTTCTTTTCCTTCCACCCAGCCTTTGGCATATTGACCACGGACAGTACTGAAACGGATATCATCCGGTCCAAACGGACGCATAGCCTTTAACACATCTACTTTTTTATTACGGATTTCATCTGCGTCAAAGTTAACAGGCGTTTCCATTCCAATTAAACACAACAATTGAAGTAAGTGGTTTTGGATCATGTCTCTTAACGCACCTGCTCCTTCATAATATCCACCACGGTCGCCAACACCAAGCTGCTCGGTTACAGAGATTTGAACGTGATCAATATAGGTTCGGTTCCAGAGTGGTTCCAGGAACGAGTTGGCAAAGCGGAAAGCCATGATGTTCTGCACCGTTTCTTTTCCTAAATAGTGATCTATACGATAGATTTGTTTCTCGGTAAAGATGCCGGTTAAAATAGCATTCAGCTCTTTTGCAGTATCCAGGTCTCTTCCAAAAGGTTTCTCAATAACGATTCTGCAAGTATCTTCATTGCCAGCCAGTTTATATTTAGAAAGACACTGCGCAATGAGAGGGAACAAGTTAGGGGCAACAGCCAGGTAATAAAGGACCTGTGTTTCCGGACCGAATTCCTTCTGATGTTTTTCAATGGCCGTTTTAAGGTGGCCAAAAGTGTCAGGAGCTTCCACATCTACGGCAGTGTAGGAAACATGATCTGCAAATTTATTCCATTTGTCTGCCTTTACTTTTCCTGAACGGGAAAAACTATTGATGCCTTCCATCAGGGTGTCCCTGAACTTATCATCAGTAAGTGGTCTGCGTGCAGTTCCTATAATGGCATATTTTTCGGGCATATAACCGTCTAAATACAGATTGTAAAGTGCAGGCGCCAGTTTGCGCATATTTAAGTCACCAGTTCCACCAAAAATTACAACTATGGTCGGTTTTAGGCTAATGCTTGTTTTCATCTTTGTTGTTTTTGCTAGTTAGTTGAATTCCAGTCTGCATGAAAGATACCCTCTTCATCTATACGTTCAAAGGTATGCGCACCAAAAAAGTCCCTTTGTGCCTGAGTGAGGTTCAGCGGAGAATTGGCCGTTCTTGAAGAATCGTAATAAGTTAATGCAGACGCATAACAAGGAATGGCAATGCCATGGGCAATTGCTGTAATGACTACATGTCTTGTTCCTGGTATGATCTCCTTTAATTTGTGCTGAATACTTTCATCAGAAAACAGATGTGGAAGTTCAGGGTTCTTTTTATAAGCCTGATAGATATCTTCCAGCAATTCTGCCCGGATAATACAACCACCACGCCAGATTTGCGAAATTTCTTTCAGGTTCAATTCGTATTTATACTCTGCGGAAGCAGCTTCTAACAAGTGCAGCCCCTGTGCGTAAGAAGTGATCATCGCAAAGTACAGGGCCTGCTCTAATTGTACTTCAAAGGCTTCCTTGTGATCAATAGCTTCTCCCTGATGCGGAAGTGCTTTGGAAAGGGCTACACGAAGACTCTTGAATTTAGAGAGATCTCTTGTACTTACAGCCTCGTTAATGGTAGGAATAGGCAGTTGCAGGTCCATAGATACCTGTGAAGTCCATTTACCAGTACCCTTAGATTTTGCTTCATCCTTGATCATATCCAGTAAAAGGTTACCTGTTTTAGGATCTTTTACTTTAAAAATATCTTTTGTAACTTCCAGCAGGAAAGACTTTAAACGGCCATTGTTCCATTTATCAAAAGTGGCATAGATTTGCTCATTGCTGTAGCCCAGGCTATGTTTTAACAAAGCATAGGTTTCGGCAAGCACCTGCATCATCGCATACTCAATACCATTATGAACCATTTTAACAAAGTGACCTGAAGCACCAGGACCGATATAAGTTACACATGGATCGCCGTTTACTTTCGCAGAAACTGCTTCCAGTATAGGTTTTACTGCATTATAGGCTTGTTTATCTCCACCTGGCATCATGCTCGGGCCAAAACGTGCACCTTCTTCTCCACCTGAAATTCCCATTCCGAAGAAGTGGATACCTTGTTTTGACAATTCATCCGCTCTTCTGCTGGTATCTGTAAAGTGAGAGTTCCCACTGTCAATGATCATATCACCTTTGCTTAGCAAGGGAACCAGCTCCTGGATTACGCTGTCAACAATCGGACCCGCAGGAACCAATAACATCACCCTTCTTGGCAACTCCAGGCTTTGTATAAAATCTTCTAATGATGCAAAGCCTTTAAGATCATGTGCTTTACCATCCTCTTCAAGTTTCTTCAGCATCTTGGGATCCTTATCATATCCGGTTACCTGAAAACCATTGTCGGCCATGTTAAGTAATAGGTTGCGACCCATTGTGCCCAGGCCTATCATTCCTAAAGTGAATTGTTTCATTGTTCTGTTGTTTATATTTTAGTAGGGTGCTTATTTATTTGGATTAACGGTAACGATCTGATATTTTTCTGCAGCTTTCCAAAGCTTTGCGCCGCCTTTTATGCCTTCCCTGTTAGAAGCAATAATGACATTATCATCTAGTTTCAGATCTATAAATTTTGCATTTCCACCGCCAAGGTAGAGTTTGTCGTAGTTGAAAACGGTCTTGTAAATGTCAATTACGCGTTGAACACGTTCTTTCCATTCTTTATCCCCATGTTTTTTAAGCGCTTTGTCTCCAACATAGTCATCATAATCTTTGTCTTTATGAATAGGAAGATGGGAAAGTTCCAGGTGTGGAAGTAGTTCACCATCAAATAACAAGGCTGTTCCTAACCCGGTTCCAAAAGTGAGTACAATTTCAAAACCCTTACCATCTACAAGACCAAGACCCTGTTGATCTGCATCGTTGATCAGGCGAACAGGCTTATCTAAAAGATTGCTGACCATTTGCGCAAATTCTATCTTGTCCCATTTGCCTTTTTCCAGATTAGGAGCAGTATATACAACGCCAGATTTCGTATAACCAGGAAAACCTACCGAGACTTTACCAAAGGCGCCCATAGTGGCAGCCAGTTGTTTAATCACTGTTAAAACGGCCTCGGGGGTAGATTCTGCAGGGGTAGGTAACTTTGTGTATTCTGAAAGTGCCTCACCCTGAGGGCTTAAGAGACATGATTTGATGTTTGAACCGCCAATATCTATAGATAGAATGTTCTGGATCTCTTTGTCCTCGTTTTTTGACATATGAGTTTAATTTTCGATGTAGATTGTTCTGTTATTCAAAATAACAAATTTAGAACCATTTAATCTTATGAATAGTTAATATATTGCAATATTTATTCATTTTAAAAGCTCTTTTATGGATCTGAATTTAGACCAGGGTTATCATCCAGACGTTTTAGGACAGGGTTTTGAAGCGTTAACTTTTCTCCAGCCAGATGATTATGAAGGAAAGGTAGTGGGAACAATAATCCGGAAATGCTGTCCGCAAAAGAGTTCATTGGCTGTTCTCTATATACATGGCTTCAATGATTATTTCTTTCAGACAGAGATGGCCGGGCAATATATTCAGAACGGTTATAACTTTTATGCTTTGGATCTCAGAAAATATGGACGATCCTTTCTTCCACATCAAAAGATGAATAATGTGCGGGATCTTGCAGAATATGATGCAGATATCAACTTTGCATTAGCTCTTCTTAAGAAAGAAGGAAATACCTTTGTGCTTTTAAGCGGACATTCAACCGGCGGATTGATTGCTTCTCTTTATGCGGCCAAAAATATAAGCAGTGAATTGTTTCATGCTGTATTTCTGAATAGCCCGTTTTGGGATATGAATTTGGGGTTTTTGGAGAAAAGCATAGGAATTCCATTGGTGTCCTGGTGGGGAAAGAGGCATCCGGATGTTCAAATAGATGGTGGTTTTTCTCCTTTGTACGGCCTGAGTTTGCATAAAGATTTTCATGGAGAATGGGTGTACAATTTGGCTTGGAAACCTAATGTAGCGCCAAGGGTCAATTGTGGATGGGTAAGAGCTATTCATCTTGGACATAAGCGTATGAAGGCCGGCATCTGCATTGAAAAGCCGCTTTTGGTCATTCACTCTTTAAGATCTATCAGCGAAAAGAAGTGGAGCGACAGGATGTTTAGCGGAGACGCTGTGCTGAATGTTAAAGATATGGACAGGCAGGCTGCCCGTATACAAGGAGATTGCCAGGTCACTGTCATTGAGGGCGCACTGCATGACGTGGTGCTGTCCCCGAAACCTGTAAGAGAAGAAGTTTATGCAGCATTATTTTCTTGGTTGAATTCTTTACCAGGCTGTGTTTATCACTCCTAAAAATAGCTTTGGTTATAATATAGTGATAGAAATCACTTTTTTTATTGTATTAAATTGGTTATTTTGTGACAAAGTGCTTTACGATTACCTGGTGTAACCTAACTCTCAACTGCATGAAGAACATCTATCCCTTCAACAAAAAATCAAAAAAAACCTTTTTTGCTTTGCTTTCCTGTCTGGCTTTTCCAACGCTGCTTTGGGGCCAGAATGACCCTGCAGACAGTACAAAAAAGACCATCAGTATTAACCTTCCGGTTACAAAGATTACCTTTTCAGGTATGCTGCAAACGCAGTACATTTATTCTTTTACAAAAGACAATGACATTAACGGCGTAAACCATGCGCCGGGCGAGCAATTTTCAGGAAATTCCTTTTTGGTAAAACGTGCCAGAATGCAGCTGAATGCGGCAGTGAACGACAGGATCAATGCAGTCATCCTGGTTAACTTTGGAGATTTCAGCGGAAACCCCCAGAACAAAGTCCTGGAAAATGCATTTATCAAATACAGTGTAAATGATTACGTTAATTTTCAGGTAGGTCAGTTTCGCCCTCAGTTTGGTCAGGAAGACAATTATCCAGTAGATTTTGTAAGATCTATTGACTATTCCAACCAGTACTATCTTTTTGGAGCCAACAGCTGGCAGAGTTTCCAGTTAGGCGCGTCTTTTTCCGGAGCGGTTAAAAATGGTCCCGTGCCTTTCACTTATTCTGTAGGTGTTTTTAATGGCAACAACAGGAACCAGGTGGACAATGACAATGGTAAGATTGTTCCCGCCAGAGTAGTGATGGAGTTTGATAAGAGTTTGCTGATTGGCCTGAATGGTGGTTATGGAAGCAATACCCGTAAAGAAATCTGGGCGTATGGATTTGATGTAGACTATAAAAAGCCCTTGAATGAAGATTGGAGTTTTGAATTGGTTTCAGAATATAAACAGGGAATTAACAGCCAGATGTTTTTTGCAGCAGTCAGTCCAAGCTCTATTGGTAATTATCAGATGAGGGGTGTTTATGTGTTACCCAATTTGGTGCGTAAGATCAGGAATACACGTTTAAAGTCTGTGGAGTTTGCTTTCAGGTATGAATACCTGGATTCAGATTTTAAAAGAGAAGGAAACGCCAGGAACAGTTATGTTCCTATGGTAAGTGCATCTTTCGCGCAATCTTATGCCATTAGGGTGCAGGCAGGATATCTTATAGACCGTTACCAGAATAATGTCCCAGGAACAGCTCAATATAATGGAAACAGATTAATTTGCCAGGTTCAGGCTCGTTTTTAATCGCTTATTTAAACTACCTTTTATGAAAGAAATTAATTACAAAATGATGTTGGTAACCCTGATTTTTGGGTTAATTATTTGGTTTATTCCAGTTCCGGAAGGCGTTAAACCCGAAGCCTGGCACTTACTGGCCATTTTCCTCGGTACAATCCTTGGAATTATTTTAAAAGCAGCTTCCATGGGAACGATGTCCATGATCGCGATCGCTTTGGTTGCCGTTACTGGCGTTTTAGCACCAGGCAATCCAGGAAAGTCTATTTCGATGGCACTGAGCAGTTTTGGTGATAAGGTGATCTGGCTGATCGGGATTTCCTTCTTTATTGCAAGAGGGTTTATTAAAACCGGTTTGGGCAGTCGTATTGCTTATCTCTTTATACGCGTTTTTGGACGGAGTTCTTTAGGTCTGGGCTATGGCTTAGGTTTGGCAGATTTGGTACTTGCCCCGGCTATTCCAAGTAACACGGCAAGGGGAGGAGGGATTATTTACCCAATTATGAAGTCTATGGCTATTAACTTCGGTTCTATGCCAGATAAACCCGAAACGCACCGGAAACTAGGCTCTTATCTAACTCTGAACTGTTACAATATCAATCTGATCACCTCCTCTATGTTCCTTACAGGAACAGCAAGTAACCCGATGTGTCAGAAGTTTGCAAAAGATCTTGGGATTGACATCACCTGGATGTCCTGGATGTGGGCAGCAATCATTCCGGGAATTATATCTTTAATCGCCATACCCTATATCCTGTACAAGATCTATCCGCCGGAATTGAAAAAAACCAATGGAGCAACCCAGATGGCCTCTGAAAAACTAAAAGAAATGGGACCTGTAAGCCGTAATGAGTGGTTAATGCTAACGGCTTTTATCTTATTGCTGATCTTATGGATTACCGGTGATATTTTTAAAATTGATGCAACGACAACCGCTTTTCTTGGTCTGGTATTCCTGCTCCTTTCGCAAGTATTGACCTGGGATGATGTAAAAAGTGAAAAAGGTGCCTGGGACACTATTGTTTGGTTTTCAGCTCTGGTGATGATGGGGAGTGCCCTGAACACTTTAGGTTTAATTCCCTGGTTTAGCGGCTTGGTTAAAGCACAGATTGGTGGGATGAGCTGGACGATGGCTTTTCCAATTATCATTCTGGTTTATTTTTATAGCCATTATATGTTTGCCAGTGCCACTGCGCATGTGGCCTCTATGTATGCGGCCTTACTGGGGGTGGGGATTTCTGTGGGTATTCCGCCTATGCTTTTAGCACTTTCCCTTGGTTTTTGTGGTGGTATTTATGGTACGCTAACTCATTACGGACACGGGCCTGCACCAGTTTATTTCGGGAGTGGTTTTGTTGATGTAAAGAGTTGGTGGTCAAAAGGATTTATTTTAAGCATTGTATTCCTGGTGATCTGGATGGGTATAGGTGGTTTATGGTGGAAGGCAATTGGTATTTACTAAACAGAAACGTATGAAAAAAGAAACGCTATCTACGCTGTCCAGGAAATACCTGATGGCGTTAACAGGATTGTTTTTATGCTTTTTCCTGGTCATTCATTTGGCAGGTAATTTCCAGCTTTTCTTGCCTGAAGCACAAGCAAGGGAGAGTTTTAACGGGTATTCAAAGCTCCTTTCTGGAAATATTTTTATTAAAGCAGTATCTTATATTTTATATGCCTCAATTATTATTCACTCCATTGACGCCTTGGTGATTACTTTGTTTAACCGTAAAAAGGCAGGGAAATATGAATATGATAAGAGAGGGGCGGTGAGTAAATGGTACTCAAGGAATATGGGAATATTGGGAACAGTGATCCTGATTTTCCTGGTATTTCATTTCAAAGATTTTTGGTACCAGTATAAGTTTGGAAGCTTGCCGGTTGATGCTGCCGGTAATAAGGATCTTTATGAGATTGTAATCAGGGCATATGGCGACCTTTGGTACGTTCTTTTTTATGTACTGGCTATGTTTGCCCTGGGTTATCACCTGTTGCACGGGTTTTATAGCGCGGCGCGCACTATAGGTGTTTATCATCCCCGCTATGTTGCCTTTATCAGAGTTTTTGGTACCTGGTATAGCTATATCATTACCTTCGGTTTTGCAGCTATACCTCTATACATTTATTTTACTCATTACTAGCTATGGAATTAAATGCGAAAATCCCGCCAGGTCCTTTAAAGGATAAATGGAATTATTATAAAGACCATGCAAAGCTGGTTAATCCAGCTAACCGTAAAAAACTGGATGTCATAGTGGTAGGAACCGGTCTTGCAGGTAGTTCTGCAGCGGCTTCATTGGCAGAAATGGGCTATAAAGTGAAATCATTTTGCTTCCAGGATTCCGCCCGCCGCGCGCACTCAGTTGCTGCACAAGGGGGCGTAAACGCAGCGAAAAATTACAAGAACGACGGGGATAGTGTTTACCGGATGTTTTATGATACCATTAAGGGTGGAGATTTCCGCTCAAGAGAGGCAAATGTGTATCGTCTTGCGGAATGTTCTCTTCATTTGATTGATCAGGCTGTTGCCCAGGGTGTACCTTTTGGACGGGAATATGGAGGATATTTGAACAATCGTTCTTTTGGTGGAGTACAGGTGAGCAGGACATTTTACTCCCGTGGACAAACCGGACAGCAATTATTACTTGGCGCGTATCAGGCACTTATCCGGCAGGTGAGTGCAAAAGCCGTTACTTTGTATGCCCGGCATGAGATGCTGGATCTGGTGGTGGTAGATGGAAAGGCCAGGGGAATCATTGTCCGTAACCTGGATACCGGGGAGATCGAAAGACATAGTGCTCATGCAGTTATTCTGGCTACGGGTGGTTTTGGTAAAATCTATTACCTGTCTACCTTAGCTATGGGTTGTAACGCATCTGCCATTTGGAGGGCACACAAAAAAGGAGCCTTAATGGCAAGTCCAAGCTGGACACAGATTCATCCAACCTCTCTTCCGCAATCTGGAGAGTACCAAAGTAAACTGACCCTGATGTCTGAGTCTTTGAGAAACGATGGGCGAATCTGGGTGCCTTTAAAAAAGGATGATGCACGCAAACCCAATGATATTCCTGAAACAGAAAGAGACTATTATCTGGAACGCAGGTATCCTGCCTTTGGCAACCTGGCACCCCGTGATATTTCATCAAGGGCTGCCAAGGAAAGAATTGATGCAGGATATGGAATTGGTGCACAGAAGAATGCCGTTTACCTGGATTTTTCAAAGGCACTCAAAGAACAGGGAGAAGCCAAAATTAAAGAGAAGTATGGCAACCTGTTTAGCATGTACCGGAAAATTACAGATATTGATGCATATAAAGAGCCCATGATGATTTCTCCTGCAGCGCATTTTTCTATGGGCGGACTTTGGGTAGATTATGAATTGATGACAACCATTCCTGGTTTGTTCGCCTTGGGTGAAGCCAATTTCGCAGACCATGGAGCGAACAGACTTGGAGCCAATTCTTTACTTCAGGCTTGTGTTGATGGATATTTTGTGGCGCCCTATACGGTTTCGAATTACCTTGCAGATGAAATTAAAACCGGCCCTGTGCCTGCAGACAGTCCTGAATTTATAGAAGCAGAACAGAAAGCGAAAGAATTGCTGGCCAGGCTTGTTGCTATAAAGGGAGATAAAACCGCAGACTACTATCATAAAAAATTAGGTAAACTTCTTTATGATTATTGTGGATTGTCCCGCAACCGGGAAGGGCTCAGTTTTGCCATAGCAGAAATCAAGAAACTTAGAATAGATTTTTATGCACATCTGGCCGTACCGGGTACACCCGAAGAAATGAATGCTGAGCTTGAAAAAGCTGGCCGTGTGGCAGATTATCTGGAAGTTGCTGAACTGATGTGTTACGATGCTTTAACCAGGGAAGAGTCTTGTGGAGCACATTTCAGGGAAGAATACCAGACACCAGAAGGTGAAGCACTTCGTAATGACGAGAAATTCTGCTTTGTATCTGCCTGGGATTGGAGAGGAATTGATCAGGAGCCCGTGCTTGTGCCAGAGCCTCTGACTTTTGAAAATGTAGCCTTGACGGTTCGGAGTTATAAATAAAACCATAGCCTTATGAAGATTTTTTTAAAAATATGGCGTCAAAAGGATGCTAAAAGTAACGGTAAGCTGGTGGATTATGAGATGGATAATGTGATCCCGCATATGTCCTTTCTGGAGATGATGGATACCCTGAACGAGAAACTGGTTCTCAGCGGTGAGCATCCGGTTGAATTTGATCACGATTGCAGGGAAGGTATTTGCGGACAATGCGGAATGATGATTAATGGCAGGGCCCACGGACCGTTAAAAAATACGACGACTTGTCAGCTTCATATGAGATCGTTTAAAGATGGAGATACCATTTATATAGAACCTTTCCGGGCCGAAGGATTCCCTATAAAAAGAGATCTTAAGGTAGACCGTTCTGCTTTTGACCGGATTATCGGGGCTGGAGGTTTTGTTTCCGTCAATACGGGGCAGGCACCTGAAGCGAACAGCATCCCGGTCACCCATGAAATTGCCGAATCCGCATTTGATTCTGCAGCTTGTATTGGTTGTGGGGCCTGCGTAGCTACCTGTAAGAACTCGAGCGCGGCTTTATTTACTTCTGCAAAGATTTCGCATTTAGCTAAACTGCCTCAGGGCCAGCAAGAAGCACGTAAGCGGGCATTGACAATGGTGGCGCAGATGGATGCCGAAGATTTTGGACATTGTTCCAATACAGAAGCTTGCGAAGTAGAGTGCCCTCAAGGAATTTCTGTTCTGAATATAGCCCGTATGAACTGGGAGTTTTTGAAAGGAAATGTACTCAAATAATATTTAAAGGGGTTGTCTGAAAAAGGTGCGATTTGCATAAAAAAAGAATAAGACCTTTTGGACAACCTCTTTCTTTAAAAGAATGATCACTTTTAACAAAACGATTCAGTTTCCAATTCCCTTTTTAATAAAATCTTAACTTCTTCCCAGCTGTGTACCCGTTGATGACGGTCTGTTGTTGCATTATGCGCAGCATGAAATAAGATGGCTTTTCCTTTACAGAAATCCAGGTTTTTGAAATGGTCATCAATCATATAATCCGTATCAATGATACTCTTATCTCCGCAAAGCACAATGTTTTTCCAGGAAATAAATGGAAAATGTTCTTGCAGCCACTGGTGTTTTTCAAAAAGAGATTGTGGAAATTCCATTGCTGCCGATACGATATAAACCTCAAAGTCATTCATTAACTCTTTTACAGTTTCTATTGCACCAGGCATAACCGGTAGCGTGCGGAAAAAACCTGGTGAATTTACAAATTTCCATACCGCTTGTTTATCCGGAAAAGCTTCAGATTCTGGTTTTCCAATCAGGTCTTCCCGATTGATGCGTACCCCATAATCTTTATGGTACCAGGTAATAAAGTGAGATTCTGTATCTGCTATTACGCCATCCATATCGATGGCTATGCTTGGTTTTTTTGTTTTCATATTGCAAATATATGCAATAAAAATATTAAATATTGCAGAATATTGCAAATAATAAATCTCTATATTTGCAGAATGATTAAGGCAGAAAGACAAAATTTAATCCTGGAATATGTAGCAAAGGATAAAAAAGTATTGTTGGATCAGCTCAGTGAAATTCTGAATGTATCTGAGGATACCGTAAGGCGGGATATTAAAGAATTGTCAGATCAAGGACTTTTACGCGCGGTTAGAGGAGGTGCACTACATCGGTCTCCCATTCCTATGCATTACCGGGACAGACAAAATGTTGATGTTGAGCATAAAAAGATCATCGCGGCCAAAGCGCTGGAATTTATTAAGCCTAACCTGTCTCTTATACACATCTGACGCTGCCGACGAACGTAAAAAAGGGTGGGGGGGGGGGGGGGGGGGGGGGGGGGGGGGGGGGGGGGGGGGGGGGGGGGGG
>NZ_JAELTV010000939.1 GCF_016429005.1 Pedobacter sp. ASV19 | reverse complement strand
ACGTTCGTCGGCAGCGTCAGATGTGTATAAGAGACAGGTCCAGAACTGCCAGGAACTGTATTCAATCACAAGAGTTATTCCAAGCAGGCCGTTAAAATAAGGTAATGCAATTTCCAGCAAGATAAAGGCGAATACCATGCTAATCAAAGAAAGTAATACAGACTCCATCAAAAACTGGCGGATCAGATCTTTTCGGGAAGAACCGATGGCTTTACGTACTCCGACTTCCTTAGATCTCTTTTCAGACCTGGCCGTAGATAAGTTCATAAAATTCACACAGGCGATGAGTAGTATGCAAAAGGCCAGCATAAAAAAGATCTGCAGTTGCTGTATTTTTCCACCCACAGATTTTCCCCCTTCAAAAGTACTGTACAAATGCCACTTGGATAAAGGATGAAGAAAAGGTTCGCCATTGCTGCCTTTTTCTTTGGCCTTGATCATACCATGGATCTGGGTATTGGCTTTGTTAAAAAAGCTATTGTCTTTTAGCTGAACAAAGGTCGTACAAAAGTTACTGCCCCATATATCTGTCTCTTATACA
>NZ_JAELTV010000938.1 GCF_016429005.1 Pedobacter sp. ASV19 | reverse complement strand
AATTGTCTTCTATAAATGAAATCAATTCTTTAGATCGTTCTTTTCTTTCCGGAGATGCGTGTAAAACGGCATTTTTGAACTGCGCATATCGCAAGGTCAAATTATGGAAATCTGGAAGTGTAATGTATAGCTGATCAACATCAAATTCATTCAGGAGCATAGAAAATCTCCCAAACTGTCTGGCAGCTTCATAGGCCTCTTCTTTCTTGCTAAGTACATTTAGAGCATGCGAATCCTCTACAAAGGGAAAGAGTCTGAAATATCCTTCAGATGTTTCTATCAGTGATTTTCCTGTAGTACCGGTAATAGGGCTTATAAATAGATACTCCGGATGTTTCTGGTTTAAAAAGGCTTTGAGCCGGGATATATTCTGGTCGATGTCCTGAGGTTTTTTAAATACAGCCTGGTTCACTTTCTGGAGAATGTATCCAGCGTTTTCTGTGGTGATTTTCCAGGTATGATTGATTAAACCATCTCCAAATAATTGTATGTTGCTTTTAACAGGCAGGATTCCGTATAATGGTAAAATCTGATTGAGCATAGCACTAGGCGAGTTTTTTTAGTTTTGGTAGATTC
>NZ_JAELTV010000937.1 GCF_016429005.1 Pedobacter sp. ASV19 | reverse complement strand
CCCCCCCCCCCCCCCCCCCCTTTTTTCATCCTCCGCCGCCCACCTAGATCTACACCGGCTAACGTTCGTCGGCAGCGTCAGATGTGTATAAGAGACAGTTGCGCGACCCAATACAACAAGAACAACGATAGAAATCAGGATCACCGCAACCACACCAGCAAGAGAGAAGTTAGATACTTCTTCCTGAACAGCAGGTCCGGCTTTATCACCTTCTTTTTTAGGCTCACCTGCTTTTACATAAGCAAGGATACTTTTAATTTGCTCCGGAGTCAGCGAAGGAAATGCAGTCATCTCTGCATTTGGATTCCATTTAGAAGCTTCAACAGCTTCTTTGTCTCCTGAAGCGATAAATGCAGGTGCATTGTTAATCCACTTCAACAAGAATGCCTCACTTTTCGTTGGCACTATTGTTTGTAAAGCAGGTCCGGTCATATCACGGTCTAAAGCGTGACAAGAAGTACATTTTTCCTGTCTCTTATACACATCT
>NZ_JAELTV010000936.1 GCF_016429005.1 Pedobacter sp. ASV19 | reverse complement strand
ACCTTGGAATGAGTTACAGCTTTTCAATAAATAAGCTTAACAATTTTTCTGTGACGGCTAATGCTATTTACAGAAAGTCTGACAATTTTATTTATAACCGATTGAACAGTAATCAATCTAAACTGATTGCGGACAACAGAGATGGAGTTCGTACCTGGGGTGTGGATGGAGAGATCAGATATTCCTACAAGGATTGGTTTACGGCAGGGACGACGGTAACTTATCAATATTTGCAGAACCTTCAAAAGTATGAGATCAATCCAAATACAGGTGAAAAATACACTACGGAGAGCGCGGTATATTTAGATCAAATGCCAAATATTCCATATTTGTTTGGTAATGGTGATGTGTCTGTATCTCTAAAAAACGTGGGTAAAAAGGGCAATAATCTGAATATAGGCTATAATCTGTTGTATGTACATGCTTTCTGGTTGTATTGGCCAAGCCGTGGGGGCAGCAGTTCCAACGGAAGTAAATATGTAGTTCCCAAACAGCTGTCGCACGATATCAACCTGGTTTATAGCTTAGAGAAAGGACGTTATAATATCGGGCTTGAAGCAAAAAATATTACAGACG
>NZ_JAELTV010000935.1 GCF_016429005.1 Pedobacter sp. ASV19 | reverse complement strand
GAAAAATATTACACCACAGACATAGTACTATTTATTATATATCATTTTCAAATGATGACTTACCTATAAGCGCAAAAAATATGAACAGTTTAAGCCACATCAAAATGCTATTCTATCACATACTTGCAATCGCACTTGTCATTGCCTATGAGGTAATATTGACTTTTTGCCTTGGTGGTCATCCCGAATTTTGGGACATAGTTATATTCTATACGATTGATTTGTTTCTTTTCTTTTTTAATGCCATTTATACTTTGCCGTATTCAAACCAGAACAGAAAATTAAATGCTCTAATGATATTTTTAATTCTGTTAGAGCTGTTAATGCATTCTATACTTTATATTAATGGTAACGATCTTATCAATGCGATCTATTATCCCCGTACGCCTTATGAATATAAAAGTTATGACTATATAAAAAATTTAGGAAGAGGAGTCTTAATTATTGGTGCAAGTATATTCTACTACATCGGCCAAACTTCCATTGCTAACGCTAAAAAGGCAAGGGAAGCGGAAACCAAACAAATACTGTTGGAAAACGATTTTTTAAGAACGCAGATCAATCCTCATTTCCTCT
>NZ_JAELTV010000934.1 GCF_016429005.1 Pedobacter sp. ASV19 | reverse complement strand
ATTTTCTACTCATCTTTTATCTGAGTTTAAAGTTTAAATTAATGCCGAAGGTGCGAACAGCCGGCAAAGAAGAACCTTCTATACCAGCATAAGCCAGGCTTGGAGCAAACTGAGATTCAGGATCGATATTGTGCGTATATTTTAAAATAGTAAGCAGGTTTCGGCCAATCAGGTCTATAGAAACAGATTTAAACACTTTTGTAAACCGAGGCACAAAAGTATAGCCAAAACTTAATTGACGGAATTTAATAAAACTTCCATTAAGTACCGAAAGTGCCGATACATTACTCACCAACTGGGGATAATAATTATAAGCTGGTACATTGATGGTATTGATAGAACCATCTGCCAAAACCCCATTAGCAACCACCCCACCTTCACGCCCTTTCAGAGTTGCTTTGTTTAAACCGTATATGTAGGAATAATTTTCACTGGCCGAAAGTACTTTATTCCCAAATTTAAAATCAATAAGCCCGGAGAGCTTAAAATTCTTATATTGGAAAGTATTGCTTAAACCTCCATACCAGGAAGGCAAAGTACCACCCATCGGCTTAAATTCTCCACGCATAGGTATACC
>NZ_JAELTV010000933.1 GCF_016429005.1 Pedobacter sp. ASV19 | reverse complement strand
CCCTATGACATGGTATCAGAAAGGCGACAGGATTTTTGCCTACAGCGGTTCCTACAGCTCTTGATGCTCCGGTATATCCGGATTTCTTTGCCAAATCAGCATACGTGGTTAAGCCGCCTGTTGGCACACTCAATAGAGTTTCCCAAACTTTAATCTGAAAATCAGTACCTTTCAGGTGCAATTTGATTTCATCCAGCTTGCTCCAGTCCTGATTAAATACGAACAAGGCATTTTGTTGATTTCTATCTGCTAACTGGTTATATGTAGCGTTTGGAAAAATATGTTTCAAACGCTCCAGGGCATAATTTTCACCCTCGTCTACGAATGCCATATGGCAAATACCTTTATTTGTAGAGGCTACGATAACCGGACCAAATGGGGTCTCGGCAAAAGTATAATTAATAACCAATGCCGCACCGCCATTTTTATATTCTCCGGGAGTCATCCCTTCTACTTTTATAAATAGATCATATAAACGCCCGGTACCTGATAAGCCTGTTTCGTAGGCCTGTCTCTTATACACATCTCCGAGCCAACGAGACAGGCAGCTCTATCTCGCAGCCCGTCTTCTGCTTGA
>NZ_JAELTV010000932.1 GCF_016429005.1 Pedobacter sp. ASV19 | reverse complement strand
AAATGCGGCCAGTATTTGTTGTATCACGAATATGGATAAAATGGTAAAAGGCAGTGCCGGTAGAGGCTTCGGGTACTTTTTTGCTGTTATAATTAAAGGCGTAAAAAGTACACAGAAGCCATGACGCGGTAAAAAATCTTAAATAATAACGCATATTTCTTTATGATTGATGAATGTAAACCATCCTCTTGTGCTCTAAATTGCGTTTTTTCTATTTATAGCAGCCCCAGCTCAATTGACTTGAAGAATATTCCAGGCCGGTATGCCATAGATCGTAATCTGAAGCACTGCTTGGTCCTGAAACCCAAACTGTCATAACATTTCCGCACATGTCATGAAATTGGAAGGACATTTGTCTTCTAAAGAAATTGCTTTTTTTGTTTTTATTTTCAGTTATTTTTTGCTCTCCCTTGGTTGCTTTAATTTCAATTTTAGCCACAGCAGGTAGGCTTTTTTCCGGAGTTATGTCATTGGCATATGCGCCAAAACCTATAACAGAGCATATTAATGCTACGAATAAATGTTTCATAATTTTTGTTGTTTTTAATAAGTAAATAATTGGTTTGATGTATTTAGAG
>NZ_JAELTV010000931.1 GCF_016429005.1 Pedobacter sp. ASV19 | reverse complement strand
AGATGTGTATAAGAGACAGGGGCGCCACAGTAGAAAAGGCAACAGTAAGCCGGAATACACCAGCTACTCCGCATAAAAAATTCATTGTAAACTTTCCTCTCGAACTCACAAACTAAACCGATTATCAGTTTGTACATCAAAGGCCTGTTTCTGTTTTTCATCCTGCTGTATTCTACGCTTATTGTATCAGCGCAAAAAATTGTATTGGTAAATGGATTTGTAAAAGATAGCATTGGAAACCCGGTTGTAACTGCGTCCGTAACACTTATAACCGAAAATGGCGCTGGCATTGCCTTTACAAAAACTAATGAACAGGGCTTTTTCGATTGTAAATTTCAAGGCGAAATAGAAAATATATCTATTAAAATAACAGCCTTAGGCTATCTTCAAGTGATCAGGCCCGTTTCTCAGATAAGTTCCGGGCCTTTGACACTGATCCTTAAAAAAACGGTTCATCAGTTAAAAGAAGTTGTCATAAAATCGACCAACAAAATACAGCTATCCAGTGATACCCCTGTCTCTTATACACATCTGACGCTGCCGACGAACGTTAGC
>NZ_JAELTV010000930.1 GCF_016429005.1 Pedobacter sp. ASV19 | reverse complement strand
ACATATTGCTTAATATTCGCTTTATTATTGAATCTGTAGCAGATTATCTTTATCAGCAGGATCCCATGTTCAAAAAAGTGCTTGAACCGGAACGTCTCAGGGTAAAGAGCGTTTAAAGCCAATACTTATCAAAAGTACCAACGAAAGCGCTAGTAAGTACCGATCAATGGACATAGATCGAATTCATCCATAATCCTCAGCTTAGAAAGGTCCGTTGTATACTATACTTATAATCAGCAATTAATGTTTTTGGATCGGATAAAACAGTCATCGGTTTCACAATATACATATCGAGCAGAGACTGATCAGCTCTTTTACCGCGTTTTTCAAGACATCTTCCTAATATCATTAAACCGTTAAAAGAATGCTCTTCTTCACAAAATTTAAATAATATTTCAATAAAACGTTCGTGATTTACACCTCTGTCTGACAACCTATCTAACCAATTATGGTCTAGCCGCATTGAATATTGATTATCTCCAACCATTTCCCTCAATTCTTCAACTAATTCAGCGTTCGTAGGTGCGTAATCCCGTCTTTTTTTGTCACTCAATAATTTTAAAATGGCTGACTCTACAAT
>NZ_JAELTV010000092.1 GCF_016429005.1 Pedobacter sp. ASV19 | reverse complement strand
AGATGTGTATAAGAGACAGGCTATTTAACTGGCGTATCGTATTAACTTGTTGTCTTACAAAATCCCTCCGTTTTATTTCTGCATTTGTCTTAGCGTTAGCAAATACTTCCTCTAAGGCTTTTAACAATTCATCATGCCGATCATTTTTACTTTCATTAATGACCCGATCAGTAATTGATCCGCTTTGAAGTAAAACACCCAAGTCTATTGCAAAATCACCAGCACGCGCATTACTAACAAGACAAAAAGATGAAATACTTCCCGATGATAGCTTCGAGAGAACATTAGAATTGGAGGAATATGGATCAAATTTAACCAGGCATTTTGCTAAAATCTTAATATCCAACATTGCTTTACGCTTCTTAAATTGAAAGTCGGCAGATCTGCCCTTACCAAAATTGAAAGCCAGATCTTCCCTTGCCTTTTCTTCGATATACGCCTCCAACATTGGCTCATCCTTAATATAAAGAAGAATTAGGTACGAACTAATCAAGTATTGGTATTCATAGCCTTCAGGGCCGGATATTGGAGCTGACATCTATCTCTTGGTTTAGATTAGCAAAATAGAAAATATTTACAATATCATGTTCATTTTATAAATCGATCTCTGCACCAGTTTTAAAAGATAGAATCTCTTGCATATGGATAGACCGAAGTCTTACTATACCACTATGCCCAATGCGCTATTTCATAGTATGGCTAAACATCTAAACACTCCTCGGATCAGCATGTAACGGTAGCCTGGCTATCTTCTGTACCTCAATAGCCGGGCATCCGAAATCCAGCACTACCTTGCCCATGATCAGGTAAAGCCCGTTGCCATACAAAGGATATTGCTTTAAAGAAGGAGGGAAGTGTACCGTATCAAAGAACTGGCCGTTAACATCAAAGAAGGTCCCGAATTTCATTTGCTTGCCGTTTTTGGTGCTGACATGTTTATCGCATACGAAATCGCCGACCATACGTACCGTTTTGCCTTCAAAGCGGGCAAGGTCAGCGGCGGCGGTATCGCCCCGGAACTCCGTTTTGGCTAGGTCGAACATGGTACCCGATACGGGAAAGCCGATCAGCTCTATTTCATCATAGACATCTTCCAGTACGGAGTGTTCCAGTTTGGGCAGGACCGGCTTACGGCTAAAAGATTCAAAGAGCAGGTTACTGTCTTTTTCAAATTTGACCCCGTTCATCAGGATATGGGCTTCCCATAACAGTTCCTTTTTACTGATCCCGGTAAAGCGGAAGGCGCCGCAACGGATCAGGACGATCACTTGCTCCAGGCCCGTACCGGTACGCAGCACGAAATTCTCCAGGCTGGTATAATCCCCGTTGCGTAAACGTTCTTCGGGTATATGCTGCGCCAGTTTGTTTTCCAGGTTCTGAAGACAGTCAAAGCCCAGGTAAATGTCGGTCCCGTAAATACAGGTATTGTAAACACTTTTGTTCAAACAGGGCAGGCAGATATTTGCCCCGGCTGTCCTGGCCTCATTGACATATACTTTCCGCTGATAAAAACCACCGTAGTTATTGAGTACAGATACCATAAACTCCAGGGGGAAATAGGTTTTCAGGTAAAGGCTCTGGTAGCTTTCCACGGCAAAGGAAGCGGAATGCGCTTTATTGAAGGAGTAACCGGCAAAGCTTTCCATCTGCCGCCAGATCTCCTTTGCTATGTCTTCAGGATAACCGGAAGCGGCGCAATGCACAAAAAACTTATCCTGTATTTCGTCCAGGTGTTTTTTACTCCGGCTCTTACCGCTCATCATACGCCGCAGCACGTCAGCATCGGCCAGGTCCAGCCCCCCGAAGTGGTGGCCGACTTTCATCACATCTTCCTGGTACACCATAACCCCGTAGGTTTCCTTTAGCTGCTCTTTCATGACCGGGTGCAGGTACTCGATCCTGGAAGGGTCATGGTGCCTTTCGATGTACGCCTTCATCATTCCCGAAGAAGCTACCCCAGGGCGGATAATGGAAGAGGCGGCGACCAGGGTCAGGTAATCATCGCATTTTAGTTTGGTGATGAGTTGCCGCATGGCCGGCGATTCCACGTAAAAACAGCCTATGGTATTGGCAGAACGCAGTTGATCGGCAATTTTGGGGTCTTTGAAAAAACGCCTTGGGTTACCCGTATCAATGTCCAGGCCACGGTTTTGCCGCACGATCTCCTTGCAGTCCTTGATATGGCCGATACCCCGTTGCGAAAGAATATCGAACTTTTCAAAACCGATGTTTTCGGCAACATACATATCATACTGCACCGTTGGCAAACCTTTAGGCGGGTAATCCAGGGCAGAATAATAGGTCAATGGCGCTTCTGAGATCAATACCCCGCTGGCATGTATGGTGCGCTGGTTGGGGAAGTCCGCCATCTGGTCGTAAACGGAAAGGATCATTTTGGTGATCTCGTTTTTGTTCATGATACTGGCCGGATCATGGACAAGCCGGTCAATATCGGCTTTGGGCAAACCATAGATTTTGCCCAGTTCCCGGAGGATACTGCGGGAGCGGAAGGTGCTCATAGCGCCCATCAGGGCGACATTGCCGCTCTGGTAGCGGTGAAAGATATATTCATACATTTCGTCCCGGTCCTGCCAACTGAAATCCACGTCAAAATCGGGCGGTGACTTCCGCTTGGGATTCAGGAAGCGTTCAAAATACAAATCCAGTTCTATAGGGCAGACATCGGTAATGCCCAGGCAATAGGCTACAATAGAGTTGGCACCGCTGCCCCGGCCCACATAATGGAAATTACGGGAGCGGGCATAGCGGCAGATATCATCGGTGATCAGGAAGTAAGCCGAAAAATTCAGGTTGTCGATAATATCCAGTTCTTTAAGCACCCGATCCCTGGCAACCTTATCGTTACAGTCATAGCGGCGTTGGAAGCCATCGAGGGCATAAGTGCGCAAGAGCTGCTTATCATCATACCGGTTGCCGGTAAAGGTCTTTTTGTTGCGGTGCGTATCAAAGTCAAAATTAAAACAGCAGGCGGCAAGCAAAGATTCCGTATTGCGGACCAGCGCCGGGAAGTCTTGGAACTTATCCATCAACTGCTGCCGGGAAGGAAAAACTTCGGAGGCATCGGCAACCTGGGCGGGCTGTAATTGGGAAATCAAAAGATTGTGGCTTATGGCCCTGAGCTGCGTATGCAAAGCATACTCGGCCTTTGTCGTAAAGGTTACGGGCTGCCAGATCACATACTTTTCCAAAGCCGCAGCAGGAGTAAGGCGCACCTTGTTCAAATGAATCTGCCGGATACCGACATATTCATTTGCCCTGAGCGGTCGCGCCGGTAGCTTGCCAAAGGGATAGATCACGGACACATGGGCAAAATCCGGCGCAACAGCGGGTAAAGGCTTCTTCGTTTTGTTGGCCGTGGTCAGCAGTTCGTTCATTTCCCGGAAACCTTCTTCATTACGGGCGATACCGATAAAGAGCAGTTCATCACCATTGCGGAACTCTACGCCCGCAAGCCCCTTGATACCGGCCTCCCGGCAGGCTTTGATAAAAGTCAGTACCCCGGTGCTGTTATTGATGTCGGTCAATACAGCGGTTTCATATCCACGGCTTACCAATCCACTGACCAATTGCTCAATAGAAAAAATCCCGTACCGTAAACTAAAATAACTATGCAGATTCCACAACATCACACACCCTCCCTGATTAAAGACTGATCCCCCTCCCGATTTTATCGACCCCGTATTTAAGCCTGATCTTATCCATCGCATTGGACAGGCTTAAATCCTTGATCGAATCCTCGAAAATATCGGCCTGGTAACTGCCCGTAATCAAATCGCTGAATTTGACCCCGATCAGCCGGATCAGCATCCGGCGGCTGTAGAGCTGTTCAAAGAGCTTTAAGACTTTTTCCGACAAGACCCGTTCTGAACTGGTATAAGTGAATTTCACTTGTTTGGTATAGGTTTCAAAATTGCTGTATCGGATCTTCAGCGTCAAGCAGGAAGTCAACTTTTTTTCTTTGCGCAGGTCAAAGGCCAACTGATCGACGGAGGTCAGCATGATCTTGCGTAAAAAACCCATATCAATCGTATCCTGCTGAAAGGTATGTTCCTTGCTCATGCTCTTCTGCTCGGAGTAAGGCGTAACGGGCGAATCGTCTACGCCATTGGCTTTCTTCCAGAGGGAAACGCCATTCTCTCCCAAGACCCGCTGCATGGTAAAGACTTCCATTTGCTGCAAGGTGATGATTTTGGATACGCCCATTCTTTGCAAGAGGTGACAGGTCTTTTCCCCGGCACCGGGTATTTTGCGGATAGAAAGCGGGGCCAGGAAACCTTTCTCAGCACCGAAGTTCACTTTTTGCTCCCCGCAGGGCTTGGCCTGGCCGGTGGCAATCTTGCTCACGGTTTTATTGGTGGAAAGGCCAAAGGAAATAGGAAGCCCTGTTTCCCGGATGATGCGCTGACGCAGTTCCTGGGTCCACTTCCAGCAGCCGAAGAATTTATCCATACCGGAGATATCCAGGTAATGTTCATCTATAGAGGCTTTTTCTACGATTGGCGCTTGCTCGGAAATGATCTCCGTGACCATTTTGCTGTAATAGGAATACTCGTCATAATCCCCTTTCACCAATACGGCTTCAGGGCAAAGCTGCCGGGCCAGGCGCATCGGCATGGCACTGTGTACGCCAAACTTCCGCGCTTCATAACTACAGGAGGATACCACACCCCGGTCAGAGGTCCCGCCGATTAAAATAGGCTTACCCACCAGATCACTGTTGAGCAGCCGCTCCACGGACACAAAAAACGTATCCAGATCACAATGCACAATTTGCCTTTCCATTCTATTTCCAATTATTTTCTTACATTTGACACGATTAGTGACAAATGAATGATTCCAATAATAGCAATACAAAATGAACGCACAAAAAGTTTTTTTCCCCGGCAATTTAAAATTCCTGCGGGAACGCAAGCAACTAAGCCAGGAACACCTGGGTAATATATTGGGAATCACCCGTTCCAAGCTGAATGCACTGGAAAGCGGGCAGACCAAAGCGCCACAGCCGGAAGACTTTTTAAATATTTCAGAATTTTTTAAAATCAGCGTAGACAGCCTGCTTAAAATTGATTTGTCCAAATTGGGGGAACTAAGGCTAAGGGATTTGGAGGCCGGAAATGATGTGTACATGATGGGCAGCAAGATCAGGGTACTGGCGATTACGGTAGACAAGGACAATAAGGAAAACACAGAATATGTGCCGGTAAAAGCAAAAGCGGGTTACCGTGATGGGCATAGCGATCCGGACTATATCGCCAACCTGCCGAAATTCAGTTTACCGAATTTACCAAAAGGAGGCAGCTATAGAATGTTTCCTACTACGGGAGATTCTATGTTGCCGATCCCGGAAGGCTGTGATGTAATTTGCCAGTTTATCCAGGACTGGAGCCAAATCAAAGCCCAAACACTTTGTATCGTGATCTTGAAAGGAGAGCAAGATTTTGTCTTTAAACAAGTGACGATACAATCGGACGGTTTGCTTTTGGAATCACTTAATGCCACATATAAACCTTACCTGGTACCGGTTTCTGAAGTACTGGAACTGTGGCAGTTCCATCGTTTTATGACAAACAAAATCCCGGACATTGAACCGGACTTACAAAGCATAGCTAGAGCATTGAGGGAAATACAAGGGGATATCAGTTTGATCAAAAAAACAAAATAAGAACAGTAGGTATTTTGTCAAGTGGATAAAGGAAAGTCTTTTTCTTTATTTAAAATTCACAAATGGCTAATAATTCTCTTATTATTGTTTTTTAGTTTAAGAAGCTTCTTCCCGCTAACGCTCGGCTTATGAAAGGACAACAACCCTACACAAACATCAATTCATTTTATATTGAGATTCTCAATAAAATTGCTGAACTATATTGGGTCCCTCTTGATAGATTTTTAAGAGAGAATCCCCATCTGATAAAAACGTTTCCGGCTTTTTTATTGGAGCAGGAGCAGGTGGTATTTTATCTGGGTAAAACACATCTGGCGGTAGAGTATTATGGCAATGAAACTACAGAAAATCTACCTGAAGATAAGGTCGTAGCATTAACCTATTATGACTTTACAGCTTCAGAAAACTATTTCTTTGAAGACGTAGTAGGATTCAAATATGAGAGTACAGCCGCTATGCCTGGGCTGTTTTTACCAATGCCACCTTTAGCAGAAGATTTGGTATTTCCAACTAACAGGGGATTAGATAAATTAATAGAGCTTAAATGGAATTTTGATGCACAGAATGCCATCCTTGGCTTTAATTCGCCACCTTTTGAAATTCCAGAAGGTCAATTCACCAGGATAGTAAATGGTCGTTTTTATGATGCTGACGAATCCGGTCTTAAAACCAGGCATATCAAATGGATGGATTTTTTACCTCTTCAAATTGTTAATGAAACAGAAACTGATCATGCATTCAAAATATCCTTAACGCAGTTAGTGGAACTACCCATTAATGATGCACATTATCAATATCCTTTGCCCCCGAAAAGTGACTATAAATACTCAAAACTTCCGCAGATCAATAGGTTTTTAGAACTGATTGGTTCAGGTAAACATTCAGAAACCGATTTGACCGGTTTTTTGGAAAAACCTGAGAATAAATTTATACTCACTATGGGTTTTCTGGCAACGGAAATTCACAGTCAATTGTTATGTGAATGGCAAAGCGATGAGAAAGATAGTATTAAACCGGATTTCTTTGTTGTCAAGCCAAATGGCTATGCGGATATTGTTGAGTTTAAGCTCCCTTCTCTGAAGACAAATACAGTGGTAGGTAAAATAAACAGGGAAACTTTTTCTGCTGAAATACATTCTTATATAGCGCAAACAAGAGTTTATCAAACATACTTTGAAGACCCTAAGAATCGAGAATGGATAAAAGAAAAGTATGGATTAACGGTAAGGTATCCCCGCAGAATTTTAGTAGTTGGCAGAAGATGGCATTTTTCCAGTATGGAATGGAGAGAGATTATGGATGATCACAGAGATTTGGAAATCATGACCTATGATGATCTGACAGATGGTGTAGTTTCGCAATTTTATATGTAATCGTTAGTATCCCTATTATTTACTATCCACCCATTGTTTAAACTCCTTTGCCCGTTTCTGGCTGATTACGGTGTCAATGGATAATGCCGGAGAAAATTTAGCTTCCAGCTTCCCGTACTCCATGAGGTCATAACCTTTTACCGCTTGCCGGTGCGTGAGGATTTGCCGGTTCGCCCGGAAGAAACGGTCTTCCGGTAATTGCTGCTGGATTTCATCCAGTGAGGTATTGACAAAATAATCTTCAGCATTTATTGTTCTTACATAGTTGTTATCCCCGTTCCGGTAGAAGTAGGCTATGGTATCCAGGGGCAACAAAAGATTACCCGATCCTTTGCTGACCATAAACGTTTCCTTATGGCTGGCCGCAGGTTCGTGACGCAATAAGGCCAGTTGTGAAATGGTCTTTTCCGCATGCGTCCATTGCTGGTAAAAATAATAGGCGATATAGTATAGATTGATCAGCAGCAGTTGCATAAGGACCACCTGAAAATCATACCGCAGATAACTCGTCTGCAAAATATTGGCTCCCCTGAAGAAAAAATAAGCGGCGGCCAATAGAAAAGCAACTACACTCGGAACCGCCAAGCCCCAAAAGAACTGCATCCCCACACGCTCTACGGTTTTATCCCGCCATCCGAATTTCCGGTCCAGTTTGATATTGATGCCCCGCATGATCGTAAACAGGATAAGGGCGATAACCGTACTGCCGCCAACAGCGTAATAATACTCCGGCATCAGCATCATTTCAAAAGTGGACCGGGTTTCCCCATAAACAACCAGGATATGGGAGGCGATCAGGCAGGCGGCTAACCGTAAATAAAAATCTCTGTATTCAACAGGTACATCTTTTTGGTATAAGGTGGCATGTTGCGGCATAAGGTCTTGTCAATTAGAATGTTTCTCTAATGTAAAACATATTTTACTTCAATCATTTATTTCTTTAAAAAACGATATTAGTAACCAATTATTACTTAACCTAACCTATACCCGTATGAGTTTACAACCGTTTACCAAAAGCGGCATTGATGCCAAGCAAAAGGAGCTGTACACCCTTGCTGATCCTGAACAGAGAAAGCAAACCGAAGAAATCCGCAGCAGTTTTAAAACCTGGATGTTGTCCAATTTCAAACTGGACGATAAGCAAACCGGCTTTGTCAACAACATGCCGCCCCAGGTCGTGCAAAGTATCTGTCATGAGATTGCGGACAGCATCGAACGGAAAATACCGCTGGAGATCGAATTACCGGATATCCCGATCGGCAGCAAGTTCATGGCAAAAGAATCCGGCTTGAAATACAAATACCATGATAACGGAACCTATGAAGTTACCGGTCGGCTGCACCTTCGATTTGTCTATCAGTAACTTTTAAAATACGGCCCTGAAAAGGGCCGTAGCCTTGAATGGGCAATGTTTTTACCGAAAAAACACAGCCATTTTCCATAACACCCTTTTTATTATCGGCTGAATTTTTATTATATTAGTAGGTGGCAAAACCGGCAACAGTAGCGGAAAATAAGGCAATGGATTATAAAGTGCTTTCGGATGTAAAATTGGTTGAACTCCTCAAACAGGATGATCAGCTTGCTTTGACGGAGCTTTATTACCGCTATTGGGACAAACTGCTTGCCGTTGCCTGTCACCGCCTGAACGAACCGCTGGAAGCGGAAGAAGTGGTACAGGATATTTTTTTTCGCTTATGGCAGCATAGGCATAGCCTGGAATTAAAATTCACCTTATCTACTTATCTGGCCGCCGCCGTCAAATACAGGATCATCAATGTACTTGATCACCTGTACCGCAAAAGGAATCGGGAAGCCCAATTGCCGGATTACTCCTTACTTACCGAACCTTCTGCTGAAGAGTATCTTTTTGAACAGGAACTCAGGCTCCGTATCGAAGCCACGGTTAAAAGCCTGCCGGAAAAATGCCAGATCATTTTCAGGATGAGCAGGGAAGAAGGCAAGACCTATAAACAGATTGCCGCCGAACTGGATATTGCAGAAAAAACAGTTGAGGCCCATATGAGCAAAGCCCTGAAAGAGATCCGCACCAACCTGGGGATCATCGCCCCGGCCTTACTGGTTTTCTACCTGTAAACACGCTTTGTTGCCCCATTGTCATGTATCTCTTCAAAGGGGCTAAAACCGTAATGACATGATTTAACCTTGTGGGTTTCGGAGTATCTTCTCCATCTTTTTTCCCTTAGCCAATTCATCGACCAATTTATCCAAATAACGGACCTGCCGGGTCAAAGGATTTTCAATGTCCTCGATACGGTAACCGCAGATCATTCCAGTGATCAGAGATGCATTAGGATTAAGCGAAGCCTTCTGAAAGAACGTTTCAAAAGTCACTTTTTGCGCTATCAGCTCTTTTAGTTGTTCCTTATCGAAGCCTGTCAGCCAGGTTATGACCTGATACAACTCTTCTTTGGTTCTTCCCTTACTTTCCACCTTTGCCAGGTACATAGGATAAACGGAGGCAAAGGTTAAATTCGCCATACGCTCATTATGTGTGTTGGTCGTGTTCATACTTTTCAATTGAGTGACTTCATCTTCAAAAATACCCATAATTATTTTTTACGCAACACTAAGGGTATCCCAAAAAAATTCTGACTATAGGGGAAATCACCCGCTATGGAAAAGCAATTTGACGATGCGTATTTACAATTACTGGCCCACAAATGGAAGGAGGGAAGCCTCAGCCCTGAAGAGCAAGAGCATTTTGATGCCTGGTACAATCAATACCAGGACGAACACCTGGAGCTGCCGGAAGGATATGCGAAAGACCCTGCTGTGATCCGGGAGCGGATGCTCGCCCGGTTAAGGGAAAGGATCGAGCAATCCGCTGTACCGGCTACGACAAAAACCGTCAAACTGCCGATGCGCTGGATCAGCATTGTTGCCGCTGCTTCTCTATTCATCATTATCGGGTTCCTTATCTATAGCTATGTAAGAAGGCAAAAGGAAGATCATGCCATACAACAGCAATCTGCGGCGATCAATGTTGCCCCAGGCAGCAATAAAGCGATGCTGACCCTGGCCGATGGCCGGACCATCAATTTACAGGAAGCGGCTGCAGGAGAGCTGGCCGCGCAATCTGGTATCCGGATCAGCAAGACGGCAGAAGGCCAGGTTGTTTATACCGTAACCGGCAGCAACGATCATTCCGAAATCAATACCATAAAAACCCCAAAGGGGGGACAATACCGGTTGCGTTTGCCGGATAACACCGAAGTATGGCTTAACGCCGCCTCAACATTACAATACCCTGCTTCATTTAACGGGCGTGATGAACGCAGTGTAACGCTGAGTGGCGAAGCTTACTTCCGGGTGGCAAAAGACAAGGCGCATCCTTTTATTGTAAAGACAAAAGACCAGGCGATAAAAGTACTGGGTACGCATTTTAATATCAACAGCTACAGCGACGAGGGCAAGACGGTAACGACCTTAGAAGAAGGTTCGGTACAGGTGAAGGCAGGAGCGGAGCTGAAGATACTACGTCCCGGAGAGCAAAGTATCCTGGGCGGCAATAATAGTCTGAGCGTCCGGCAGGCCGATATGAGTGCTGCCATGGCCTGGACCAAAAACGAAATGGTCTTTAACGATGCGGGTGTGCAGGAGATTATGCGACAAATTGCCCGCTGGTATGATCTTGACATTGAATACCAGGGACGCATTCCCGATGATACAATCAGCGGAACGGTGGACCGCAGGGAAAACCTGGCGGCGGTGCTGAAGATGTTTGCCACGATGCAGATTCATTTTACCCTGGAGCAAACACCAACAGGCAAGAAACTGATCATAAAACCTTAACCGACATAACAACTAACCGAATGTTTCACCAAAACCAGGCTGTATGAAGTAAAAGCAGAATTTAGATTTAGGTAATAATTCCCCAAATAAAAAAAAGCCGGAAGTGTTGTTCAGAACACCTCCGGCAAAGTTTGGGGTCAGTATTATTCCACAAGCAAGCAGTATATCACTAACCCTAACCGAAACAAAAGTATGAAATTTTTCATGTGCTATGGTGCTACCTGTAGCAAAGAAAAACTGCGGGTACGATCCTGGCTAAAAAAGCCGGACCCCGCAATAAAACGAAAGATCATTATGCGGCTCAACTTTATCGCATTCCTGCTGATCGTCACCCTCTCCGGTGCATGGACAACCGCCCAAGCGCAAAGCATTACTATATCCGTACAGAAAGCCCCCTTAAAAGAAGTACTAAAGGAGATCGGCAAACAGTCGGGCTATAAGGTCATGTATAACAACAAACACATCGAAAATGCCCGGCCCGTAACGATCAGTATAAAACACAGTAACCTGAAAGAGGCGCTGGATCAATGTTTGGAAGGGCAGCCCTTATCTTACGAGATCATCAGTAAGTCCATTATCATCAAACCAAAACCCGAAGCCAGTAAAGAAAAACCCGCTGGTACTTTAAAAAGCAGGATCAGCGGTAGAGTTACCGACGAGCAGGGCATACCCTTGTCTGGCGTGACCGTAAAGGTCAAAGGCACAGAGGGGCGTACCTTTTCTGATAAGAGCGGGGGATTTGTTATAGAAACGGAAAACGACAACGTTGTACTGATCTTTTCCATTGTAGGCTATGAAACCAGGGAACAAAGCAGTAAAGGAATGAGCTTCCTGGCAATAAGCATGAAGGAAGCGGTTGCCCTGTTGGATCAGGTTCAGGTGATCGCTTACGGTACCACGACAAGACGGTTGAGTACAAGTGCTATTACGACTATCAATGCCAGGGATATAGAAAATCAGCCGGTGAGCAATCCATTAGCTGCATTGCAAGGCAGGGTACCCGGTATGGTTATAACACAAACCAGCGGTGTACCGGGTTCCTCCTTCAATATACAAATCAGGGGCAGAAGCTCCCTTGACCTTTCCTTATCTCAAAACAATCCTTTATTTATTATTGATGGCATCCCTTTTGAACCCGGTAATGCAGTGGCAAGCCAGGTTCCATCTGCGGCAAACAATCCCAGAAACGCCACCATTGGCGGGTTAAGCCCGCTCAATACGATTGCACCTGGCGATATTGAAAGCATAGATATTCTCAAAGATGCGGATGCCACCTCTATCTATGGAAGCCGAGGGGCTAATGGCGTGGTGATCATTACCACCAAAAAGGGAAAAACCGGTGCTACCAATTTTAATATCAATGTATATTCCGGCATTAGTCGGGTGGGCAACTCGATGCAAATGCTCAATACGCAACAGTATATCGACATGCGCAAGGAAGCCTTTAAAAACGACGGATTAGTTCCCAGTGCGGATGCCGGTGATCCCGGTTATGCCCCGGACCTTAAACTTTGGGATACTACACGTTACACCAACTTCAAAAAATTGTTGATTGGCAATACCGCACATGCAACCAATGTACAGGCTTCCGTATCCGGTGGCAGTGAATTGACCCAATTTAGGGTTGGTACTAATTATCATCAGGAAACAACTGTTTATCCGGGTCCGTTTTCGGATAAGGTAGCATCGGTGAATGTCAACCTTAATCATAGTACTGCCAATCGGAGATTTAACCTTCAACTTTCGGCGATGTATGCCAATGACCGGAACCAGTTACCGGCTTATGATCTGACCCGGTACATCAATCTCCCGCCTAACCTTCAGTTATATACTCCTTCCGGTAAATTAAGTTGGGAGGAAAGCGGCGTAGCTTATAATACGCTTGGGGATATTACCAATCCTCTTGCTATCCTGGAACAAAAGTATATGTCAACCAATGAAAACCTGTCCTCCAACCTCAATTTGAGCTATGTCCTACTGGATGGCCTGAAAATTAAAGCAAATTTTGGATTCAATAGCTTCCGATCCGATGAAAGTGCTTTGCGACCCAGTACTTCTTTGGACCCAAACGGCGGGACGCTTCCTTCCTCTTCTTTTGCCAATGCCAGCAACAAGAGCTGGATCATAGAACCTCAGATAGAATATAATCTCGCGACAACAAAGGGGAAATTGAATGTGATCATCGGAAATACACTTCAGGATAAATCGGGCAAAAGAAATTCGATGGAAGGAACGAATTATAATTCAGATTTGTTGCTCAGTTCCATTGCAGCCGCTGGAAATATCCGCGCGGCCAATGATGAGACAAAATACCGCTATACCGCAATTTTCGGACGGATAAATTACAACCTGGAGGATACCTATATAATCAATATCTCGGCCCGGCGTGATGGTTCCAGCAGATTCGGACCTAAGAGACAATGGGCTAATTTTGGTGCTGTCGGATTGGCCTGGCTTTTTACCAAGGAAAACTTTTTCAAAAACGCCTTTCCCTTTTTTAGCTCTGGTAAACTAAGAACAAGTTACGGCACTACCGGCAATGACCAGATCGGTGATTACAAATTCCTGAACCTCTGGAGCAATACCGCCCAACCTTATAACGGGCTTCCGGGATTGTTTCCTACCAGTCTGTACAACCCGGACTACAATTGGGAGATCAATAAGAAATTTGAGGCGGCTCTTGAATTAGGCGCATGGAAGGATGATATTTTGTTTTCCGCATCGTATTACAATAACCGGTGCAGCAATCAATTGATCCGCTATATTCTCCCTGGGCAAACCGGTTTCCCCTCTGTGGTCAAAAACTTTCCGGGACTGGTGCAGAATACGGGGATTGAGCTTACCCTGACGACCAGGAATATCCATAGAAAAGACATGAACTGGTCTACCTCGTTCAACATGACCATTCCTAAGAACAGACTGGTTTCTTTTCCCGGATTGTCTACTTCAAGTTACAAGGACAGATATGTAGAAGGAAAATCACTAAGTATTATAAGGGGGTTTAATTACCTGGGTGTTGATCCTCAAAGCGGCCTGTATACCTTCGAGGATGTCAATAAGGACGGTGTTATTTATGACGGCGATTATCAGTTTTTCGGTAATACCGATCCGAAATTCTTTGGCGGGCTTCAGAATAATATTTCCTATAAAAACTTTGATCTGAGCTTCTTTTTTCAGTTTACGAAACAACTTGGCCTTAACTACCTGGCTCAATTATCCAGCACTGCGCCGGGAAGCCTGATCAATCAGCCTACCTTAGTCCTGGACCGATGGCAAAAACCAGGAGATCAGGCAGAGGTTCAAAGGCTTGCAGCGACGTTTGACGGACCCGCACCTACAGCTATTGCAGCTTTAGCACAATCCAATGGTATTTATACGGACGCTTCCTTTATAAAACTTAAAAACGTTTCGGTTTCCTATCGTTTGCCCAGTTCCCTGTTAAACAGGCTTCATATAGGAGCCTGCCGCCTGTACGTTGAAATGCAAAACCTTCTGACGATAACGAGTTATAAAGGGGCCGATCCGGAAAATCAAAATTTCATTATGCTGCCTCCATTGAAAACGATAGTGGCAGGTGTTCAACTAAATTTTTAACGGCATGAAAAAAATAATTCACTTTGTCCTAATGCTTGGTTCTTTTTTACTGTTGGATTCCTGTAAGAAATTCATTGAGGTCGATCCACCCAAAAACCAGGCGGAACTAAGCCGGATCTTCTCCGACGATCAAACAGCAAACTCGGCAGTGGTTGGCTTATACTATCAAATGGTAGCGGGAAGTCTGTCTATTGGTAACGGCGGTATAACCCTTTATACCGGTCTATATTCCGATGAGCTGATCAATACCGCTTCCAATTCTGTTGCCGACCCGTTCCGTAACAACTCCCTGCTCAGCAGCAATTCAACGGTACGGGCCACCTTCTGGACCAATCCTTATAAAAGTATCTATCAGGCGAATGCCGTTTTGGAGGGATTGGATGGCTCAACAACGCTTTCCCCTGGCCTAAGAGATCAATTGAAAGGGGAAATGTTATTTATCAGGGCCTTATTCTATTGGTATATGCTTAACCTTTTTGGTGACGTGCCTTTAGAAACGGCTACCGATTATACGATTAATGCGGTAATGCCAAGAACGGAAACAACAAAGGTTTATGATCAGATTGTTGCCGACCTTTTAACAGCGCGGCAATTGCTGGCACCAAATTACGGTACTTCCGTTACGACACGCCCAAGCAAAGGCGCTGCCGATGCTTTACTGGCAAGGGTTTACCTGTATCAAGGCAAATGGGACCTGGCGGAAGCAATGGCTTCGGAAGTAATCGGTTCCAATAAATACAGTTTAGAATCTTTGGATAATGCTTTTCTTTCCGGTTCTAAAGAAACCATTTATCAAATATCCAAGTCCAATGGGAACACTGCCGAAGGAGCAGTATTTGTTCCTTCCTCGACAAGCGTCAGACCAGCCTACACTTTATCTGCTTTTCAAATGGATGCTTTTGAGCCAGGCGATAACCGAAAGACAAAATGGGTCAAGAGCAATTTGGTGGGTGGTACCCAGTATCCCTATCCTTATAAATATAAAGTCAGGACCACAACGCCTATTACTGAATTTTATATTGTACAGAGACTTGCGGAAGTTTATCTGATCCGGGCTGAGGCCAGAGCACAGCAAAATAAACTTTCGGGAGCGATTGAGGATACCGATCTGCTGCGCGCCCGCGCAGGCTTGACGAATGCTTTGATCAAGGATACGAAACCAGGTATCGGCCAACAAGAGCTTCTTTCCCTTATACAGAAAGAGCGACAAACCGAACTGTTTGCCGAATGGGGACATCGGTACTTTGATCTGAAAAGAACCGGTAAGGCCGATGAGGTGTTAGGCGTCAGAAAAGCACCCAACTGGCAGCCAACTGATAAGCTATTTCCAATCCCTTATGTAGAAATACAAACCAATACCTTCTTAACCCAAAACACAGGCTATACAAATTAAAGCATGAAAACAATATTTATAGTAATCATTGGTATCATTATTACCCTACAAGTCAAAGGACAAAATATAAAGCATGTGCTTCCTGAAGTCGGTCAACCGATGCCGGATTTCAGGTTGGACGATGTTCAGTATTATAAACAGAAGAAAGTAGACCTGTCGGACTTTAAAGGACAATGGCTCATCCTGGATTTTTGGAATAGGTACTGTGGTGTTTGCTTGAAGAGTTTCCCAAGAATGGACAGTCTTCAAAAGACTTTTGAGGGTAAGGTTAAAATTATCCTCGTCGGATACAACGGATCAAAATACACTAAACAAAGCGATGATAAAATGATCAGGGCGTTATACGAGCGTAACCGAATTGAGGGAAAGCTAAATCTGACTATTGCATTTGATTCGCTTCTTTTTGACCGATTCGATATTTATGCAACCCCTTATATCATCATTGTTGATCCCAATGGTATTGTAAAAGCAAAAACCTCAAAAGTATTTGAAAAAGACTTAGAGGATCTATTAACAGGAAAACCTGTAGCATTAAAGCCAGCTTATACATTTGAGGAAAATAAAGCAAGGGTAAGAGCGAAATATGGGGGAAAGACAAATTAGGTCAAGCCTAATTTGTCTTTTGCTTCATTTAGGGACGATCATCGGTTTTAACCTGGCCGTCACCAATGCTATTGGATGGAAGTGAAGGTGTGGATACAAAACCACGTAAACAGTCGAAAGTTGTGCCTTCTTCACATTTTCTCAGGCTTTCGGCATCAGTTTGCTCACCTGTCACTAAAATGGTGCTGCCGGAAGGAATGTATCCATTTGGATGTGCTGCGTCGTAGGTTACGGCATACCACTTCATGGTTACACCTGTTTCAGAGGTTGTTGGCGTTTCACTTTTGGCGTCTTTAGCTTCTCCTTTGGGAGTATCTGCAAAAGAAATGGAAGTCAAACCCAACAACAGGGCGGCAGAAAAAAATACTTTCTTCATAAGAATTGATTTGTGCTTGGTTAAGCGGGTTAAAAAATAAAGGAGTAATTAAAAAAACGGTTACACGCTATTGCAGCTCGAAAGTGTTGCTTTTACTAGCTTATGGTTACAGGTGTTTATGGATAAAGATGTGGATACAAATTATCACCTTAAAAAGATTCAGGTTTTTGCCTGATAATGATAATGGGTTGCAGGGGCAATGAATAAGAGTTTTTATAATTTTATAGTTAAGAACCTTTAGATATGCCGGAATCCTCCGGCATATTGTTCAGCATTTCTTAAACGCAAGTTTTACTGTAAGTAGGCAATGTCAGAACGGTAAGGCTTGGAGCCGTATTTGCTGAATTGGTTACTTGTTTTTTCCTGAAACTAAAAACTGTTTTTCTTTCCGGTTTTACGATTTGGTTTTGATTGTTCATTCTATTTGGGGTTAATCAGCTGTCTCTTATACACATCTGACGCTGCCGACGAACGTAAAAAAAGGAGTGGGGGGGGGGGGGGGGGGGGGGGGGGGGGGGGGGGGGGGGGGGGGGGGGGGGGGGGGGGGGGGGGGGGGGGGGGGGGGGGGGGGGGGGGGGGGGGGGGG
>NZ_JAELTV010000929.1 GCF_016429005.1 Pedobacter sp. ASV19 | reverse complement strand
GGCTTGAACAAAGAAAGGTCTTTCCTTCCCCAGGAGATAAACTTGTAACCCCCAGTATCTTAGCGCCATCTTTAGATAAAAACTGATCAATATCAAATCTTAATGAGCGCAATAAGTCCGTATATCTTGCAAACTCCAGATTAGAAGCCTCATTCTTCCACATATTGCGAACCTCCTTATCACTGCCTTTAATGTAATTAAGTGTGCCAAGAACATGAGCGCCAGTTAATTTTTGCAATTGTGCAACCGTATTTATGGAATTGTCTAACAAAAACATAACCAGCACATACATAAAGCAAATCATAAAAGATGCTACTCCAGCGAGGGCGATATATAATATTTTTTTTGATGGCTCTGCAACCCCAGGGAAACCAGCCTGAGCAAGATTAAGTTTTAAACCGATTTTTTTCTCAAGACTATTCTCATTCGATTTGTTGAGAACCTCTAAATACTCTTTCGTTGCAACATCTGCATCCCTTTCATAATTTTGCACACCAGCATCAAAAGGCACCATAGTATTATATTTAGCCTGTCTCTTATACACATCTGACGCTGCCGACGAACGTTAGCCGGTGGAGAT
>NZ_JAELTV010000928.1 GCF_016429005.1 Pedobacter sp. ASV19 | reverse complement strand
ACCGCCCCCACCGATATCTACACCGGCTAACGTTCGTCGGCAGCGTCAGATGTGTATAAGAGACAGATTCTTTGCAACAATTAATTTTGACATATCAAATCAATTTAAAAGCTGAAATAATGGAAAAAAATCACCCTAATCCTGATAGCAGTGCAGTACGAACAGCTTTATGGAGGGCATTACATGTTCAAATTGATGCAAAGCCATCTATATTGGCAGATGAAATCGGTCTGAAATTAATAGACCCAGCCGATGAATGGCAACAAAGGCCTGATATGAAATTCACAAAACGTCTTCGCGCTTCTGTTGTCGCTCGCAGCCGGTTTATCGAGGATTTAATCATTGAACAGAGCAGACAAGGAATTAGTCAGTACGTTATTCTTGGTGCAGGACTTGATACGTTTGCATTCCGCAGACCAGACGTTGCCTCCAAACTTCAGATATATGAAATTGACCAACCAGATACGCTGACCTGGAAACAAAAAAGACTAATTGAGATTGGTTTCGAGATCCCGCAATATCTGCATTTTGTGCCCGTTAATTTTGAAGTTTCTTCCTGGTGGAAACAATTATTAAAAGC
>NZ_JAELTV010000927.1 GCF_016429005.1 Pedobacter sp. ASV19 | reverse complement strand
CTCTAACCCCCCCCCCCCCCCCCACACCTACACCGGCTAACGTTCGTCGGCAGCGTCAGATGTGTATAAGAGACAGATTCGTACTAATATAACCTTTGCTATCATATCCTTGGGGGTTACCAGAAGCATCTAGCCCAGCCCATTTGAAGCTATAAATACCATATGCAGAATTCCCTTCTATCGGAGATGGAGCATTACCTGCACTTGTTAAAGCGGCATTTACAGTTGGTAAAATAAAATATTTACTTACTTTATCTGTATTAAAACTCATTAAGAACCGAGTGGACCAATTAAAATTCCTTAAGTTGATATTCTGAGAATTTAAAACCACATCAACCCCTTTAGTTTCCAGATTGGCTACATTTCCGACCTTGGTAGTTGCACCCGTTGTAGGTTCAATGGTATACTGCGCAATAAGGTCTTTTGATTTTTTCTTATAGTATTCTAAACTGCCCGTTAATCTATTATTTTTAAATCCAAAATCAAGTCCGAAATTTAATTGCCCTACCTTTTCCCACGTTAAATTCGGATTGGGAAGTCCTGTTAATATAGCATAAGGTCTGTCTCTTATACACATCTCC
>NZ_JAELTV010000926.1 GCF_016429005.1 Pedobacter sp. ASV19 | reverse complement strand
TCAGATGTGTATAAGAGACAGGGCTTGATTTCTGAGTTTTTTAAACTTTCATAATTGCGCAGGTACTCCTCTTTTTTATTCTTCTTTAGTATTTGGTCTTTAAACGATGGCGTTTCCTTTAAGTACTGGTATAAAGATTCAAGATCAGTTTGAAAACGACCCGTATTTTTCTGGCCGAAGCAGACTGAGGTGAGTAAGCATGAAGTAATAAGAAAAACAGATTTCATAAGCGTTATTTTGATTTACTGTCCCACATGCTAAAACCACCATGGTGTTTAGAAGTGATCACCATTCTGCATCACCCCCGCTTTCTATGTTTAGAAGTTAAATCTTGTTTATAAGGATTGTATAAGGCTAAGTGGCAATTTGGTAGATTCAGCAATAATACTCAGTTCAACACCATTTTGCTTCAGTATTTGCGCAACTTCTTTCTTCTCAGCAACAGCCCTATTTCTTTCTTTCTGAGCATCTATTTTCTCACCTTTTTTCTCCCCCTCTTTTAGGCCCTCGTGTTTTGCTCTCGCCAATAATAATTCTTCTATACCCATTGTTGTCGTTTTTTCAGTAATAGTTTGTATATCC
>NZ_JAELTV010000925.1 GCF_016429005.1 Pedobacter sp. ASV19 | reverse complement strand
ACCGGCTAACGTTCGTCGGCAGCGTCAGATGTGTATAAGAGACAGCCTCGAAATAGGCTTCACCGGTTAGAAATACTTTTCGTTCCTTAAGCCCGGCAAAACTAATTGGAAATTTAACTGAAGAACCTGAATTTAACCATATATGGGAGCCATCGGGTAAAATGAGCTGGTATTGCTGCCCTCTGAATGTTGCCAGCGTATTGTAAGTTAAATGGTCTGTATTCTTATGATCTACGTGCTTGTAAATGAGCTGGCCATTTGCGGCCTTTTGAACTTCAACTCCGGTTTCTTTTAACAGTTTTTCATCAACGGTATTGGAAAGTTCCAGTTTTCTTCCATTGGAGAGGGTAAGGGTTGCCATATTTTTGCCTGGAACGGTACTGTCCTGCACTGTTTGGATGGAGTTCTCCTGGCCAGATTGCTTATATTTAAGGAATAATAACCCAATTCCTATGGTCAGAATGATGGCTATAGCAGCAGCAATATTCCTCCACATTTTTAGGGTTTTGGGACGGCTGGCCTCTATTTCCTTTCTAATTCTTTTGAGAATGGCCTCCCTATGGGCATCTTCATGTTGTGCAT
>NZ_JAELTV010000924.1 GCF_016429005.1 Pedobacter sp. ASV19 | reverse complement strand
TAGAGGCTCAAATTTCAGAATTGGAGAACGAGATATTAGAATATGAAGAACTGAAAGCTGGAAATATATTGATCACAGAAATAAAAGATTTGAAGGAACTCCCTTTGATGCTTATCAAAGCCAGGATAGCGAATGGCATGACCCAGCTACAACTGGCAGAAACCCTGGGAATGAAAATGCAACAGATCCAGCGCTATGAATCAGAAAATTATGGATCTGTAAGCCTTAAAACCCTTTTCAGGATCGCAGATAGCCTTCAGGTTGTCATCAACGGAGACGTGCAACTAAAGTCGATTGACGCACCGGAATTTTTAGATCTTAAAAAATATCCATTCAAACAGATGTTCGAGAGGAACTGGTTTAACAATCTAAACACTTCAACACTAAATGATGCGGTAAAAAATTCTGCCCAGCTTATCAGTAATCTTCTTGAAAATGCAGGGCTCAGCACCTTTAAATATAGCTTTAACAAAAGGACACAAGGTAAAGAGAAAAATATCAACGAGCATGCACTGAACTCATGGTATGCCCAAATTCCTGTCTCTTATACACATCT
>NZ_JAELTV010000923.1 GCF_016429005.1 Pedobacter sp. ASV19 | reverse complement strand
CCGGTAATGATTAAGGTTGATACACTGGACACAATATCGTCACATGTAGATAAAACAGACGACTTGAGTGATGAAATAGCGGGCCATTTAATATTAATGCAAAGAGCCCAGGTTCAAAATAAACCGGTAGATCTTGAGAATGTAGATTGGAAAGCGCTTAATTGGAGCAGGATCAATTTAAATAATGTTGTAGATGAAACCGTTACACCTTTGGAAAGCGATTATCTGATCTCAGCATTTTTACCTGAAATAAATGACAGCAAAAATATTCATCTTTCGCTAACAAACGAATGCTTATCACTCATTGCCGGACATGATACCTTTAAGGATAATAAAAAGTATACTGATGCCGAAATATCAATTTTTACGTTCTCTTATTTATTTCAGAATATAATTAACCAGGGCGGTGTTAATGCAGCACATAATATACCCCCGGCCTATGCCTTGTGGTATGGTTATCATTACAATTTTGCCGGTTTTGTAGCGCTTAATAGCGGTGTGTTACCAAAAGCTATCAGGAAAAACACTGATGATTGGTGTATCCCGTATATCGGCAAAAATAAAATAGGGCATAGTATAAGTT
>NZ_JAELTV010000922.1 GCF_016429005.1 Pedobacter sp. ASV19 | reverse complement strand
GATGGTTATGTTAAAGTTGTCACTGGATTAGATGGGTTCCGTTTTTAGGAGGTGAAATAAAGAATTTCTTTAAATAGCAGAGAGTTTTAGGCTTGTACAATATCGTATACGAGCACTTTCTCCCATAAATGACTGTAATTTTTAATGAATTCCAGATGAATAGGGTGTGTTTGGTAATTTCCTGCCTTCCCTCAGCAGAACGATACAATAGCGCAATTTTATTAAATTAATTACGTTAATTTGCAGCTTAAGACCTGTAGTCCAGACTACCGTTTTTAACAAATTTTAACATTTACTGTTTTACGTTTTATTGATATTTATCCACATGTTCAAAGAGATTCGCAATAAATATATCCGCTACGCCACTATATCAATTTTTTGTATCATCATTTTCTTCTGTGCGCTCCAGTTAAATTTCTTGTGGCTATTTGGATACTCTCCTTCTTATGAGGACATTAAAACCCCGACACTTCGGGTGGGTTCTGAATTATACACTTCAGATGGTAAACTAATTGGCCGTTACTTTAAAGAAAACAGGACCCCCGTTGACTTTAAAGAAATCGCACCAAGCGTCATTAATGCCC
>NZ_JAELTV010000921.1 GCF_016429005.1 Pedobacter sp. ASV19 | reverse complement strand
AGATGTGTATAAGAGACAGGTAATGAATATGCTCATGATAGCTTCATCTCCGTTAAAAAACAAATTACATACTCATGAAAAACAATTAAATAATAACATCTTTTAAAAAACAATTATGAAATCAATCTCAAAAAAATCTTTATTAACAGTTATGGTCATATCAGCAGGTATTATGTTTTTAGCATCGTGCAAAAAGAAATCTGACGATAACCCAAATAACGGTAATAAAATTTCAATGAAAATGACCGTTACAGTAACAGGAGCTGATCAAAACGATCAGGTAGATGTTCAGGTAAGTGCCGCAAACCATGATGCCAGCCAGTACGGAGCACCTGTTTGGAAAATAAATGGCACATCGCAAGGTAATCAGAACAGCATAATAATAGACGAGAAGAGTTTTCTAGGTACCACAAAAACTTATGTGTTCGAAACCGTAAAACCATTTGATTTTGGGGAATTGAGCATTAGCTGTCTCTTATACACATCT
>NZ_JAELTV010000920.1 GCF_016429005.1 Pedobacter sp. ASV19 | reverse complement strand
GAATGTAGCAACTACAATGCTGCCATCGACCTCTACACTTTTAGGGGATGAATTTTTGAATCCATTCATGTAATTACCAAACACAGAAAGCTGGTCTTTCAGGATTTGATACACCAATCCAAACTTCGGAGATAAAGCAGTCTGCCCGTATTTATCGGCAGCTGCCGTACTTAATCCACCATTCTGGAAACGGTCTATTCTTAAGCTGGCCATAGCAGAAAGAGCGGGTGTTATATTGAATACATCAGAAACATAGGCACTGTAAACCTCTTGGGTAGTTCTTGTGCTTCCACCATAACCTGCAGTAGCGATTGCAGCATCAGCACTCTGAGATGTTAAATTATCGGTATTCTCAACCTTAGGATTAACAGATCCAAAAGGAGCATAATTAGAGCTGTTATCGATTGAAGTGCTGTTGTAATAATCCAATCCGGCAACAACACGGTTACGCATTTTCCCAATAAGGAAATCGCCGATAAAATTTTGCTGGATATCAGTGGTTTCCGTTGTAGAATTCTGATTGGTGATGTATCTGGCAAATATACCATCGCCCTTAATCGGTTTACCTTTCGCATCTGGTATATAT
>NZ_JAELTV010000091.1 GCF_016429005.1 Pedobacter sp. ASV19 | reverse complement strand
AAGAGACAGGTGATTGCTATTGCTGCCTTCTTCTTACTGGTGGAAAAGATGGCGGTGCATCTTCAGGACCCTTTTGAAAACAAACCGACTGATACGCCAACAACGACTATTTGCCGGGTTATAGAACGGGATTTATGTCAGATGCTGGACGACAACAAGCTATACGAAGACCGCCCTCAAACAGAAATGGCACCGGTAGGTTCCTACTATATTCTTTAGAGAAAGAATATATAAATCTGAATAACGCAGGGTGACGCTCAGAAACGTCATCCTGCGTTATACTTTATTTCGTATATGCCTCGAGTAAGAGCTCTATTTCCACAGCCAGTTTTTTCTGCAGGATCTCTCCTTCAAATCCAATGGTTCTGAACTGCATCAGGCCTTTCTGGTCCAGTACCACGATAGTTGGAATTAGGGTAAACCCAACCTTATCCCCTATGTTCTTATCGGTATTATAATAAACCGGGAAAGTATAATGACTGTTCTGCACTGCCCATTTTTTTGCATCAGCCAGGGTATTGTTGGCACCGCTGTTCACCACCATAAACATGACATCAGGATTGTCCTTATATTTCTGATATACTTTATGAAAATAGGGCATTTCCTGCATGCAGGGTACACACCAGGTGGCCCAGAAATCCATTATGACAATCTTTCCCTTCATCATTTCTGGTGTAACGGCTTTACCTTCCAGGTCTGTGATACCGGATAACTCCGGCCCTGGTTTGTTCATCAATTGCTTTTTAAGTTTTTCTCTTAACAGCGCAAGTTCCAGTTTTTCTAATTCACTTACCTTGGCTTCAAATTCTGCTGAGGAACTATTGAATTTCATGAAATTGATCTTTGCTTGTTTCAAAACCACAGTATCGGTTGGGTTCTTCAGCAACAACTTCCACAGGGCATCAAAGGCTTTCTGGTGTTGGCCGGTTTGCTCATAAACCGCAGCTGAATTTAGAATACCTTCTCTCCCATTACTTTGGTTTAATGCTTCGGCAGTATATTTTAAAGAAGAAACGCTGTCACCCTGATACAATTTATTTAATGCGATTAAGGAAAGTAAGGCTGATTTGGCTTCCGAAACCACTTTAAACCTCACACTATCAGCAACGTAGGACGGTATATATCCAAATTCAGGAAAATACCGGATGATGCCCACGGGCCATTGCGCTGCCCTATCAAGGGATTTGCGGGCATATTGAATAGCGTGTTCAGGGGCAATTTTACGCTCCGTTAGTTTTTCTGCGATATCTTTTAAAGTTTGTGGGGTTTGAGGGGTATTTTTAGTGACCAAACGGGCGGCATGAGTCAAAGCCTTTACAGAATCGCCCGCAGAGGCATACAGATCAAACAGCAAAGAGTGGATATTGGTGGAACCCTCTCCACCAGATTGATCGCCTGTTTTCAGCAGGGTTTCCAGTTTATGGATCTTCTCTTCTGGATCTTTTTCTTTGGCAATCAGATCAGCGCGAAGATCCTTTCCTAGGTCAGAATTAGGATATCTCTCCCGAATTACTTTTCTGACCGAGTCTAACCGGCTTTTCTCTCCAATCATAAGGTATCCCATGGTGACCAGATTTACATTTCCAATAGTTGTAGGGTCGGCTTTAAATTTGGCAGCAATGATTTTCCTGGCTTCATTTCTGTATTTAAGTTTTTCTGTAGGATTTTTGGAAAGGTTGATTCTGGTGTTCAGCAGCGCAATTTTAGCTTCGTAATTATTGGGATAATTTTTAAGCTCTTTTTCCAGCAATGCAATTTTTAGTGTTGCGATATCCGCTGATCTGGGCATCTGGGCGGTTAGACTATAGGCTTCGTGAAGTAAACCACTTTCCACCCTCTTACCTCCTTTATATACTGGTATTTCAAAATGTTTTTGTTCTGACGGTTTTTCCACAATATCACCACTCTGAATATAGAAGGTTGCATAAGTTGCATAACGCTGCAAAACAAAAGAGGCTACCCAATCCTCTCCTTTCTTAACCATTGGCATTTTCCAGGGCAGTTCGTAAAAAGTTGAATAGGTAAAAACGATATTCACCTCCGTTGCTGTTTTGCTGATCTTAGCTCCGGCAGCAGCAGTATGATAGGTAATGGTCACTTTCGCTCCCCTTTCGGGTAGTTCAGGACTCACTTCGAGGACCTGAGCCTGTACTTGCCAGCTGGCAAGTACAAGTAAGATCAGGATATATATGTTTTTCATCTTCTTTACGCTTAATTATATCCCGGGTTTTGTACCATATTTGGATTTGTTTTAATGGCATCTGTAGGGATAGGCATTAAAACTGCGGTAGATTTCCAAAGTGGCTTAGTTGAAGGAAGCACATCATCTGCGCGTGTTTTCCCAGCTGTAACTGTACTTTTCCAACGTTTAAGGTCAAACCAGCGATGTCCCCATTCTGCGAAGAACTCGACTCTTCTCTCCTGCTCCACCTGCAGCATTCCCGCTGCAATACTGCCTGGTAAAGTTAATGGCGCAAGCCCCGCCCGGTTGCGGATTACATCTAAGTCTTCTTTTCCGGGTTGTAATTTGCCTTGTTGTATCCTTGCTTCTGCACGGATCAGGTAGGCTTCTGCAAAACGCAAAACCATAGAATATTCAGTTACAGCTGCATTTGTCCTGACTTTATATTTATAAGGGTAAGTATGCGTTAATGGAGGTGTAGCTGCTGTGGTATAGTTCCCTGTCCAGCTGGATTTTCTAAGATCATTGGGTTCAAAAGCAAATACAAGTCCGTATTGTGGGTCCTTAGTTAATCTGTAATAGGCTGTTGGATTGGTAATGCTGGCAGGTGTCATCGTAAAACCTTCCCAGGTGTTTCTGTTTCCGGATATATTTACTGGTTGAAGCTGCCAAACCGCTTCCTTACTGTTTTTCAGGAAAACATCATTTATTTTTTCCTTAGGTAAAAGACTGTAGTGCGCATTGTCTGCAATAACTTCTCCCGCTTCAATTTCAGCCTGGGCATTATTACCTGAATAAAGATAGGTGCGTGCAAGCAGCAGTGTTGCAGCTCCCTTAGCTGGTCTTGTTCGCTCTCCTCCCCCCGGGAAATCGCTGGATAATAATTTTTTAGCATCCACAAGATCTGCAATAATTGCCTGGTAGACTTGAGCTGTTGCTGTTCTTGGTAAATCTGTATTTTTAATCACATCAGTATCCAGAATAAGCGGGACATCTCCAAAAATGTTAACCAGGTAAAAATGGCAAAAGGCACGTATAAATTTCGCCTCTCCCAGCAACTGATTTTTTACGCCGGCACTTAAAGTACCGGATGCGGTTACACCTTCAATAATTGAGTTGGCACGATAGATAAAATCATAAGGTTGTGACCACATGCCATTCACATAAGTATTGCCAGGGGTTACAGTATTATTTTTAAATTCATCAAACCCGGCCAGCGTTGCGGCATAGGTAAAATCATCTGCCGACATAGAACCCATAAACATGGTGATCACATTGGCAAATTGATAGTTATAGGCATTCATATCTGAATAAACACCTACCATAGCGGCAATAGCGGTTTTATCGTTTACAAATACGCTGCTTTGTGCAAGTTCTGTTCTGGGTGCATCTACATCTACATATTTTTTGCAGGAACTGGCTGCAGTAAATGTGATGATCAATAGTATATATTTAATAGCTTTCATCATTTAAAAAATTAAGGGTTAAAAGGAAACTTGTAAACCTGCAGTATAGGTGCTTAAAGGCGGAAGAACCAGACCTTGGGTTTCCGGATCAAAACCTTTGTATTTTGTAATGGTAAACAGGTTCTGCCCCTGCAGATAAACTGTTAAATTTCTTATTTTAAGATTTTTAAACAGCGAGCCGAGATTATACCTCAGGGCTACATTTTTTAAGCGGATAAATGATGCATCCCCCCAATTTGCGCTAGAAAGCCGCCATTGTGTATAGGCCTGATAGGCTGGTCCGGTAGTGGTGGTTGCAATCGGTACATCAGTCACTTGTCCCGGAGTTGTCCAGCTGTTTAAAGCGCTGATGTCTTTATTACCTATTGCTCCATAAGGAGTAGACAGGCGCCCGTAATTCAATAATGGCCCTTCTTGTTTAACGAACTGGAAAAAGAAATCCAGACTCCAGTTCTTGTAAGTCAATGTATTTTGAAGTCCTCCGTAAAACTTTGGTGTGGTAGTGCCTAACACGAATATATCTTCACGATCGCTGATAAGACCATCTCCATCCTTATCTACAAATGTAGGGATACCCGTTTGCGGGTTAATTCCTGTAGACTTGAATCCAGTTGTTACATTAATAGGCTGACCGATAAAATATTTGTTTGCAAAGGAGGAATTTTCCAATCCCGGGTATTTAAGGAGTTTATTCCTTGCTATGGTCAGGTTTAATGAAGTATTCCATTTGAAATCGTTTTTATTGATGTTAATGGTATTCAACTCAAATTCAAATCCTTTATTTTCCAGTTCAGCAGGCAGATTGGCTACATAATAAGAGAATCCGGATTGAGGAGACAATACATATTCAATCAACATATTCCCGGATTTATTATGGTAATAATCGGCGGTAAACAAAATGCGGTCTTTGAGGAAACCCAGTTCCAGGGCCGCTTCAAATTTGTGGTTCACTTCCCACTGATAATTGGAGTTAGCAAAACGTGTTGGAAACAAAGTACCTAATTTTGCATAAGGGAAACTTGTTGCCGTCCAGCTGTCATAATACTGGTAATCGCCAATCTGATCATTGCCCACAGTTCCATAACTGCTTCTGATTTTACCAAAACTTAAGAAGCTCAGGTTGTCTTTAACAAAAGATTCATTAGCAAACAGCCAGGCCGCACCTATGGCTCCAAAATTCCCAAATCTTTTACCCGGGCCAAAACGGGAAGACCCATCTCTTCTAAAGGTCCCGTTGAGGATGTATTTTTCATCCCAGTTATAGGTTGCACGACCAAATACCGAACTGTATTTGTAATCTGAATAATTATATGTTTTAGAAAGGAGATTCACTGCCGCATTGGGGTTATTGAGCTGATCATCACTGGGGAAACCCTCTCCCTGCAGTCTTTGACCTTCGGTAATGGTAGACTGAAGCGTACCTCCAGCCAATAATTTAAGTACCCCTTTGCTTATTGGAAGTGTATAGTCGAGTTGTGGTTCCAAGGTGTAGGAATTTACACTGCTGTTTCCGTAATAACCATAGCTAACGGTATAAGATGCCGGGTTAAATGACTTTTCAGGCAAGGTTTGTGTCTGCTTCATGGTCATCCGGTTATAACCCGCACTTATCTGCGCATTTAAACCTTTGATGATGTTATATTTTGCAACGGCACTACCTGAAAGGTTTTGAGTGGTTGACAAATATTTTTGCTCAAAATAGGCGATAGGATTCTGATCTGTAACAGATAGATAATAGTAAGAACCATCCGGATTGTAAATGGGGTAATTTGGAACGAGATTATAATATTGGCTCACATCGGAGGGAATGGAATTGTTTTGGTCTCCAACGTATCTCACAGACGTGGTAAAATTAAACTTGTTGTCAACAGATTTATGATTCAGGTTAAAGTTCACAGCACCTTTATTATAAGGCGTGCTTGCCGGTAAAACAGTCGTTTCTCTTCGGTAGGTTCCACTAAAAAGAAAATTGGTTTGCTCAGAGCCTCCGGATAGAGAAGCCTGTGCCTCCGTTAGTTTAGCTGTATTTCCGATCAGTTTATTTTGCCAGTTGTTGTCTGTATTTTGATCCCAAAGGGTAAGATCTGGTGCGTTATCATGATCTGGGGTGATCTTATCGTTTTTAAAAGCCTGCCTGCGAAGGTCCAGATACTGTTGTGTATTCAGCATTTTCACCTGATGATTTACATAGGAAAAGCCACTATAGATGTTGGCATCAAAAATGGTCTTTCCGCTTTTACCTTTTTTAGTGGTAATCAGTACCACACCATTGGCCCCTCTTGAACCGTAAATGGCAGTCGCATCCGCATCCTTCAAAATATCGATTTGTTCTATATCAGATGGGTTAATGCTATTTAATGGGCTGTTATTGCCATTAGCTCCTCTAAACTGATCCAACGTTTGTGAGACAAAAGGGACACCATCAACAATGTATAAAGGGTCGGTTCCAGCGTTGATAGAATTTATGCCTCTTATTCTGACGGTATAGCCAGCGCCCGGATAACCACTTGTTCCGCTAATATCCAAACCGGCTACCCTGCCCTGTAAAGCTGCTATAGGGTTTGAAACGGGTTGGCTGGCGATGTCTTTAGAAGTGATGGAAGTTACGGAACCTGTGTTGTTTCTCTTGGTGGTGGTACCATAACCAATCACGACCACCGCATCTAGCGTACCAACATCTGGCTTAAGGCTAATGGAAATAGACTGGCCAGCTTCGGCTTTATATTCCTGGGTTGCATAACCGATATAACTGAACACCAGATAAGCTGTTTTATCTGAAACAGGGATAGAGAATTTACCTTCATTATTTGTAGTTACCACATTTTGCAGACCTTTTACCCTAACAGAAACACCTGGCATGGCAACCCCATTTTCATCTTTTACCGTACCGGTAATGCGCTGTTCCTGTGTCGAAGCAAGAGTTGTTTCCTTTTCAGTATCCTTATACAGGATAATGCTGTTGTTCATCTGCTTGTACAGGATCCCGGTTCCAGAGAACAGCTGATCAAGTGTATAGCTTACAGAACGGACCTGCTCAGGCAAACTGACCTCTTTGAGGCCGCTGATCAGTTCTTTTTTATAAGCAAACCTGAAGTCTGTCTGACGTTCAATTTTAGTTAGGGCATCGCGTATAGTACCTTTTTTTAACCCAATAGTAACGGTGACCTGGTTGAGCATCTGGGCTTTGGTTTCAGAAGCCATCAGGCTGGTAACAGTGGTTAAAATGGTGATCAGTATAACTGCGTTAATCTTCATAAAAAAACTTATTTTTTTGAAATTAAACGTGTAATTCAAAGCCGGCACAGACCGGCTTGCATAACGAGTAGAATTGTAATACATTGCATTGGTTTTAGGTTGAACTGATAAGAAAATTTAAGACCATCTGCAGGTTCCGGTTGCCGCCGGAGCCTGCTTCATCTGGCTGAGGGCCCTATATTAAGGGGAATCTTTATTCTTCATTTTTGTTGGTTGGTTTAGGTTATACGGGATTTAACATCCATTTCCGTCAATCGTGACGATATTGTTTTTTAAAATAATCTTTGCGCCTGTAATATCACCAATCACGTTCAGGACCTGCGTGATTTCATTCCGGTTAAGAAAGGCTGCTGTGAATTTGCAGGATTTTACTTTTTCGCTATTGAAATGAACTTTAACAGCATAACGTTCTTCGATCAATTTTGCCGCATCTTCCAGACTAATATCATCCATAATTAAATCCTGCTTTTTCCATTCTACAACTTGTTCTGCATTCACTTTTATTTTAGCTGGTACCTGGCTTTGGGTATTCCAGGCCAATTGCTGGTTAGGGGTAAGAATGGCAAGAACCTTCTGGTCATCTTCTACTTTAACCCTTCCCCTGGTCACTGTGACCGTAACAGCACTACCTGATTGATACGCGTTAATATTAAATGCTGTTCCCAGAACGGTAGTCTTAATCTTACCTGTATGAATGATAAAGGGTTGGGAAGACTTGTGTTTAACATCGAAATAAGCTTCTCCAGTCAGTGTAACCTCCCGGTTTTTTTGTCCTTCAAAACTATCCGGATATTCCAGTTTACTGTCATTATTGAGCTGAACGGAACTACCATCAGGAAGTTTAATCCATTTATGTGATGCCTGTTCTTTAACCGCCGGGATTTCTTGATGAGCAGCCAGTTTACCTTCAGGACCAATTCCTGACCTGAAATACCAGACTCCAACGCTTAAAGTCATGAGCAATACTGCAGCAACAGATAGCCATTTCCATGGTTTTGGATTAGCTGGAATGGCAATGGGTTTCGAATGGATAGTCTCCTGAATTTTCAATAAAAGTTTGTCCTCTTCCAGACCAGGGGCCAAAGAAGACGAAAGAATAATCTCCTGTTCTCTTTCTTTCATTGCCTGTTGCCATTCCTCCTCATACCCTCCATGGTTTAGAAGATGACGAACCTGTTCCATTTCAGATGGATCACAACTGTTAGCAATAAAACGTACAAATAATTCTTTTATGGGCTTTTTCAATTTTTTGTTCCTGTTTAATAGTATTACAATTAACAGGGGCGTTACATGTATGCTAAACAGAAATAAATTTTGTTTTCTTTAAAAAATCAGAAAAACAGCAGGAATACGCCATTTCTTACCATAAATTCCTTAATGCTTTTAATAGCTTTGACCATCTGGCTGTTCACTGTACTGTCTTTAATTCCAAGTTTTTCTGCAGCTTCCTTATAGGAATAGCCATAATTTCGGCAAAGATCATAAATGAGCCTGCGCTGAGGTGGTAATTGCGCTATGGCTTTATTGATGTATTCACTCGTTTGTTTCCGTTCGGTATACTGTAAGCCATTTTCAGATTGGTGCACTGCGTGTTCAATAATCTCTTCTGTTACCCAACTTTCTCTCGAGGCCCTTTTGATCATATTCAATGCCCTGTTTCGTGCAATGGTAAATAAGAAAGGTTGTAAGGACCGGTCTGTTTGTACAAAAGTTGCAGATTCCCATAATTTAACAAATGTTTCCTGGACAATATCTTCAGCAAGCATGGGAGACTTCACTATACCAAGAGCATACATGTAAATTTTTTTCACATACAGGGCATACAATTCAGAAAAAGCGGCTTCATTCTGAACCTTAAGTTTCTCCAACAATTCCAACTCTGTGGTATGGCTCACCTGCATAGACTACAAATCTAGTAGAATTTATTTGTAAATATTTAGAAAGATGAGCGATTAATTGTCGGTTAAATTAGAAATTTCAGATACAAATCCATTCATTTTCAATAAAAAAACATAAATGTGGCGTATTTCACCCTTCACTTTGTCTTTCTTCCCTCTTTAATGTGATCTTTCTTTACCGTAAATTTAAGGATACAAAAACAGATCTACTATGGAAAACTATAATTTAGACCATGACATCCCGGTGATGTTCATAACAGCCTCCTCTTTCCCTGAAGGGATTTGTGAAGCTCATGATCAGCTACATTTGCGTGTCCCTTTTTCGGATGAACGGCACTTTTTCGGAATTTCCAGACCCGAGGGCGGTTTTCATAACATTATTTATAAAGCAGCCGCACAGCAGCTATATGAAAACGAGGCCCGGGAATGTGGCCTCGAATCACAGGTTATCCCGAAAGGAATGTACCTCAGTATTTATATTACAGATTATGCAAGAGACGAAGGGCAAATTGGAAAGGCCTTTGAACAATTGCTCAACAACCTATCCGTCCTGGACCCCAATGGCTATTGCATCGAAATGTATATTGGAAAAAATGATGTTCGCTGCATGATCAGGTTAAATGCAAAGAATGGGGAGTTAAAGATGTGATTTTGAATAATAAATCTTAGACTGACCATTTTCTTCTCTGATCCAGGCCAGCAATATGCCCCCATTTGAAGGAATAAGTACGGAGTGATGGTCCGCTTGTTTTCCATCGGTAACCTCTATTGTTTTTTCTACATTTCCATCTTTTAACACTCTAAGCACAATCTTTGCCGTGCTGGCAGGCATATGCATATGGCTCATAGACATCCCTGCATGTTTGGAATGGTCCATTTTCATAGGCTCCTCAGCCCGAGCATCCAGAGGTTCCTCACAAACCATCGCTAGTTTTCCCCCGGGTAAGGAAAGCGTTTGAGGGTGTCGTCCTGTTGTGGTAATCAGATTTCGGTTTTGAAAATCCCCGCCAATAACAGAAGAAGTATAGTATAGCCCCGGATTTCCACCAGCAGTAAACCAAACTGCATTGACTGTGTTATTCAGGACAGCTAGAGAAGGCCCTGAATGTGGACAACCTTCTATTTCCCAGTTGTCTTTACTGATGGTTTTTGCATCGCTAAAAGTTTTGCCATTATCGGTGGATAATTTATAAGCCATATCCCTTACTTGCTTCCCAGATAATACTGAGGGAAACATAATACTTCTGTAGGCCAGGTGAATCCTTCCTGCGCTGTCAGAAAGGATATCTGTTCTACAGCATTCGCAGGTGCCTTTATCCAGACAGGTATCTAATCCAAAGCCTTTTCCTTTTTCAGTTTTGCTAAAGAATAAAGCGGAGCCCTTAATACTTTTTCCAAAGCGTCCGTCCAACCATACAGAGGCGATTTCCCCATCTTTCAACATAGCTACATCAAAGAAACTACGCCCGTAAGTATGTGAAGTATCCGAGTGAAGGTAGGCTTCCTTCGACCAGTTTTTACCATTATCCATTGACATACTATAGTAGATTGCTCCGGCATAGGGGTTCTTTTCTTTAGGAAAACGTTTGGAAAAAACGGCTATTATTACCCCATCTGCCTTAAATGCAATTTTCCCCATGCTTTCTGCCGGAGTACTGCTGCCCGCCGAAGCGGGAACAGTAACCGGTGTGCCAAATTTATCCTGTTGTTCATTATAAACAGCATACTTTAGTCTGTACAAAGAATCTTTACCGTCTTGTTCTGTCCAGCAAAGTACTGGGTTACCCTTATTATCTTTTGTAAGATAGGGTCCAACAGCGCTAATACCTGTTGTATTTAAAACTGTAGCAACTGGTGTTTCTGGATGTTCTTTGCATCCAGAAAAAAAGACGAAAGCGCTAATCAGTATAATGAATATCTTCTTCATAAAACTAGAATATATACTTAAGGTTTAAACCGCCATAACCATTCCTTTTTGGTGAGGGATTAAAATAAGCGGGTTGTGCTCCTCCATAACCAACTGCATTTAGAGAAACAATGGAGCTATAACTTTTATTTAAAATATTATCCAAACCAGCATAAATATTCATTTCCAAACATTTGATGAGCTGTTTTTTATACCCAAGCTTGGCATTGACCACCTGGTAAGCCGGATTATACGCTGAATTTGCATCATTCAAAGGGAGTTGGTCACTAAAGAAGTAACTTCCGTAAAAGTACAGGCCTGTTCTGGTCTCCAGATCAATCCCCATATTAACTACCCAGGGTGAAATACCAGTGAGTTTATTCCCATCATAAATTGCGGTAACCTGATTTTGGGCGTTTAGGGTTTTATAATCTTTAAATTTAAAATCAGAATAAGTCACGGCAACAAATGGCCGCAGACTGGTCATTTCTTTCTGATCTTCGGCCTTCAGCAATTGATAAGACAAAGATAATTCGGCTCCGTTATGGGTCGTTTTGCCTGCATTGTTATAAATGGTGATGCTTTGCTGCACGGATTGTGCGATCAACTCTCCTTTCATATCCATTTTGAATAAGGCAAGATCATACTCCAGCCTCGATTTCATCAAATTTCCTTTGGCATTGATTTCATAATTTAACGCTTTCTCCGCTTGCAGTGTCGGGTTGATTGACCCATCCACATTTTTTATCTCTGAGCTGGAAGGCGGCGAAAAACCAGAGCTTACACTGGCATGAATGCTCAAGGCATCGCTAAAGGTATGACTCAGCGCAATTCTGGGTGTAGCCTGGGGATTAAATTTTTTAATGCCACTCTGGCTGGTGTTTAAATAATCCTGTACATTGTAACTTAAACTGTTGTAACTGATTCCCAGGGTTAAAGTAGTTTGAAGATCCAGTTTTGTTTCTGATTGATAGAATACGGAATACTGTTTATTCTGGTAATCAATATTAGAGTTCATTGCACCTTCCTTTCCATGGTTATTTACATATTGAGTACCCTTGGTAATCCCTTCATTATATTCCGCTCCTACCGTAAAGCGGGTAGGTAAAGTTGAAAACTCCGGGTCAAAGGTAAACTTCGTTCTTCCACCATAGCTTTGATAATAATTACGAATATATGCATAAGGCAGCGGATGGTTCAGGTCATAGAAATAGGTAAAAACACTGGTACTGTTAGAGAACTGATCGTTAAAACGATATTGTTGCCCAAGACCTATCCGTGTCCAGTTCTGATATCTTCCCGCTGCTTTATCTAAATTGGTCGCATTGGCTTGCTGAGGGTTTGCCGCCACCTGGTCTGCTGTCAGAGATCCTGGAATTTGCGAATGCTGTGTTGTTCTGTTCAGAAGTAAAGTGATAATACGCTTCTCGCTAGGAAAAAGCTGAAAATTACCCGTCAAAAACCGGCGCATATCGTTACTGTGTTCACGATAACCGTCATATTCCTGCCATCCATAGGACACATAGCTGTTCACTTTATCTCCACCACTCCGGTATGTAGTGGCTAAACGGTGTAAACCATAAGCACCAACTAAACCTGATGCTTCAAGACTTTGCTCCTGATAAGGTGCTCGATGCAACTGAAAATTAATTACTCCCGCAGTACCAGCTCCATAAATACTGGATGCAGGGCCTTTAATAACTTCTGCACGGCCAATACTGTTCACATCCAGTGCTTCGATACGGGTCGTACCATCAGCTTCTGTTACAGGAATTTCATTCACGTATACTTTTACACTGCGAATTCCGTAAGATGCACGCACACCATTGCCCCGAATAGAGATTCTCGCTTCAGAAAGCGTACTCTGATCCATTCTTACGCCTGGAATAGCATTTAAGGCTGGCTGCAGAGAAACGGCATTCCCCCTATTAATGTCTTTTGAGGTGATCAGGGCAACACCACCAGCAGTTTCCTTATTGGTCTTATCCCCATTATATCCCGATACCCTAACCTCATTCAGGCTTAGCCCATCAGCCTCGAGCTGAATATTCAAGTCATTTTCATTCCTGTTGATTTTAACCAATTGAGCTTTATAGCCATTTAAAATCGTTTTGATCTGGTGATCTGGCTGCTCATCTTGGATTTCGAAATAGCCTTTGGTATTAGATTGTGTAAGTTCCTGTCCTGTAGAAGAAAAGATATGTACACCTGCTAAAGGCTGTCGGGTTTGAGAGTCATAAATATAACCTTTAACAGGCTGGTTTTGGGCCTGTAACTGGAGGGTCACCAATACAAATCCAATAGATAAAATAAAGTATCTGAATAAATACATGCTACAAAAAATTATAAGATCAACCAATCCTGTAGCCGCAATAAGAGCGGGCAAAGGATATGGCTATTTTGTTCTGTTAAAAAAGGACAAGGTTGTCCTGAGAGAAGAGAACTAAGCCTGTGGAGGATGAAATATAGCAGTTGAATACCTTGGAAGGGCAAAAGGAAGTTCTTCAGTGTACAATACTTTGAGCAACTGAACTTGAAAATTAAAATTGGTTTTTTGGGTAATCAAGGCTTCCTGAAAATGATTTTTCTGGGATTCCCTGTTTTGGCTTTTTTCTTTCTCTTCTGCCTGTTTCAGTTTTTTCATCAGGTAACATTTCCCATTACAATGCAATTGGGGTTTATCCCTGTTTTCACAAAGTGTAGAAGCAATGTAATTCCTGTTCAACTCAAAACCGGCATAAATGAACAGACGGCTAAAGTTAGCACCCAGCATGACAAAGATTAAAGAAAAAGCAATCAGGCTCCTGAACATATCCGGGCGCAAAGGTAACGCTTAGATCCAATAATACAATATCATTTTTTCACAAGAGGCATACCAAGCACATCAACTGCAAAATGTTCTGTTTCCCGTTCTACCGCCGGCACATCTTTAGACAGCATTGGTGAAGCAATCACATGATTACCCGCATTTGGGATAGCGACTTTTCTTTTCAGTTTAGGATCGGTTCCCAGTTCATCAAACATTTTCAGCATAGCGGAAACCCGCGATGTAGCATCCTGATGGCTTGCATCTTTATAGTAATAAAGCATTAAAACAGGTTGTTTGATTTTTTCAAAGGCTTCCGGAATATTAGAAGTTTCCATAAATTCTTCAAGCTGGGGTAAAGCTTCCAGACGGTATTGGCTATACCAATACTGAAGTACTTTAGGATCGGTATCATTTGTTTTTTTAGAGTATTTTCCTCCGATAAAGTACCTTGCTATCTGAAGCCCCCAGGGATCATTCATCATCCATGCTTTATCATCATTAATCTCAATATTGGGCGAGTATAAAATCAATCCATTAATTTCCGGATAGGTTGAAGCCAATTTGAGGGCGAGTGTTCCCCCTGTAGAAGTACCTATTATAATGACCTTTTTCCCGAGCTTTTTTCCTATGGCATAGGCTTCCCGGCCCGAGGCCCATAAATTATCCGCCGTAAAATCAAGCATAGCATCTGGATCTTTAAGTCCGTGTCCGGCCAGGCGGGCCAGGTAAAGGTTACAGCCAAACTTCTTTGCAAAGTTACGGTGTACAGGATCACCCTCGCCTTCGCTGGCTGTAAATCCATGCAGGTAAACAACAGCATATTCTGTTTGCTCTTTCTTCGCGGAGTCAGCCCATACAATTCTTGCTTCATTATCTGGTTTGAGAGAAAGTTTAGATTCTTTACTGTTAACCAGCGAATCTAACTGAGGCAGACCAACTGGCAGAACAGGAAGGTCTTTGACATACACAGGTGTTTCGGGCCGGGGCCCAAGAAGGTATACAACAACCAAAATGACAAAAATAGTGGTTAAGGTGATCAGTATTCGTTTGATCCAAAGCATAATGTTATGATTTAAATCAAAAATAGCTTTTCCTGTTTGATATTTTACACAATTTCAAAGAATCAATTTTGATATCATCATGATTTAATTATGTTTGTTTTACAGTTAACCTCAATAAGTTAGTTTAAACATCTATTGCATCTAAATTATGAATCAACAAAAACCCTCAAATGCCTTTATTGGCGCTTCCTGGGCAGCCCTTATTGTTGGGTTTGCCGCTTACAACATCGGGCTTTATAATGCCACTATGCAACTTAATGAAAAAGGATACTATTTTACAATTCTAATGTTCGGTGTGTTTGCCGCTATATCTGTGCAGAAATGTGTACGCGACCGTTTGGAAGGAATCCCGGTTACCAGCATCTATTACGGCATCAGCTGGTTTTGTACCATTCTTTGTCTGGTACTTTTAACCGTAGGTCTATGGAATGCGACCTTGGCTTTAAGTGAAAAAGGATTTTATGCAATGTCATTTGTTCTAACCATTTTTTCTGCAATTGCTGTGCAGAAAAATACGAGGGACAGCATTGGCGGAGATGCTCCAAAAGTGTCTCAAGACTAATAACTGAGAGGCCTGAAATCAGGCCTCTCAGTTAAAATTGAATACCATCTAAAATGATCAAAGAATTTTTAAAATCATTTCAAATCCTAACTCTTCCTGAAATAGAAAATCTCGAAACTGTTCTGGTTAAAAAAACACTAAAAAAAGGAGATTTCTTTATTAATGAAGGCAAATTAAGTAAGGAAGTCGCCTTTATTAACAGCGGCATCTTGAGGTCATTTTTCACGCCGGAATCCGGAGAGGAAATCACTTATTGTATTACCTTTCCGGGAACTTTGATGGCTGCATATTCTGCATTTATTACGGGGCTACCAACAGTAGAAAACATACAAGCAGTAGCAGACTCAGAGTTATTGATTATTCAAAAAAAAGAGGTAGATAGGTTGTTGGAGACAAGCCCTAACTGGATCAGATTTTTTAAAATAATTGCCGAGCAACAGTACCTGGAACTGGAAAAAAGATTGTTTCTTTTTCAAAAAGAAAAAGCGAAAAAGAGATACGCAGATCTTCTGGAAAACCAACCTGGTTATATCCAACAGATACCGCTGCAATATCTTGCATCCTATCTCGGAATTACTCCCCGTCATCTGAGCCGTTTAAGAAGAGAAATCCATTTATAGACAAATGTCCTGTAGCCCGGGTAAAGGAGCTGATACCTTTGTCCTGACAATAAAATCAGGACAGAATGACAAATTCCAATAAGAAAAACATATTAATTATAAACGGTCATCCCAATAGAGATAGTTTCAACTTTGCCCTGGCTAACGCTTACAAAGAAGCAGCCATACAAAAAGGTGCATCAGTTACAGAGATCAATATTGCGGATCTTCATTTTAATCCAAATCTTCAATTTGGATATACCAAACGCATGGATTTGGAGCCAGATTTACTTGAAAGTCTGGAAAAAATCAGATGGGCAGACCACCTTGTCTGGGTGCACCCGGTATGGTGGGGTGGTCTTCCTGCCATAACGAAAGGCTTTATTGACCGTTTATTTCTTCCTGGCTTAACCTATAAGTACAAAGATAATTCCCTTTGGTGGGATAAACTCCTGACCGGAAAAACAGCCAGGATCATTACCACCATTGATCAGCCTGCCTGGTATTACCGTTTTGTCTATGGAAACCCGAGCATCAATCAGCTCAAAAAAAGCACTTTAGAATTCTGTGGAATTAAGCCTGTAAAAGTAACCCCGATCGGAATTATCAAAACTGCTGATAACGAAAAAAGAAAACAATGGTTAAACAAAGTGGCAAAATTAGGCAGCAAACATCTATAATTTTCTAACACTATGCCCAGAGTAAAAATACAACGTAAATCATTATCTATTGATATGACTGCGATGACTGATGTAGCTTTTCTATTGCTTACTTTTTTTATCTTAACAGCCACCGCGAAACAGCCCGATCCCTTAGAGATCAAATTACCTTCTTCAACCTATAAAATAAAGGTTCCCGATAAAGACATCGCCATACTCACGATTGGGAAAGGAAAAGTATTCTTTGAGGCTACCGGACAGGACATCAGAACAGCTGCACTGGAGAAAATGGCTGCACAATATAAAATAGAATTCAGTGTGGAAGAGAAAAAAAGATTTAGTTTAATTGGATCGTTCGGAGTTCCTTTTCAAAACCTCAAATCATTTATCAAAATGGATGCCGCTCAAAGAAAATCTTCTGGACTAGAAACTGGTATTCCTGTAGATTCGACAAATAACCAACTTGCAGACTGGATCCTTCATTCCAGGCAGGCTGTTGCCGAATTACATGGCACAGCAATGCGGGTCAGTATCAAGGGAGACGCAAAAGAGGGATATTCTTCCGTAAAAAAAATCGTCGATATTCTTCAAAAACAGAAGATCAATAAATTTAGCCTGGTTACAACAGGCGAAGCCATTAGATGACTCTAGCTTTTCAAGTGTTCTTTTAAAAAAGAAAGGGGATTATAGAAACGCAGATCCAATTGACTCTTGTTCATAGTGAGCCAGCTTGCGCAGCCATAATCATCAAAGTTTTTCCTGATCTCCAAGTGCAAATGATGATAATCACCACCGTACTTCTTTGACTCCTGAGGTGTAAATAAGCGGGCAATTTTTGTATGCTCATCCAACTGTTGCCCGTTTCTAACATAAACTTCCTTTAAATGTTTATACGAACTAAATATGATTTTCCCATCCGGAAGCCTATGTTTCACTACAACTGTACGCTGGTTCTCTCCTAAATGCACAGAACATACCATTCCACTTGCAATCGGATAAACCTCAACATATTTACCATTTGGACTCGAAGGATTCATATCAATTGCAGTATGTATATGACCTTTAAAAAAACTATCTCTATGGTCGCCAAAAATGCTAATGACCTTAACTTGTCTGATGTCTTTTCGGTTGGCTGTTTCAAAAGGCAAAAACCAACCGTTAACAACCTTTGCAGGAACAACGTCGGCATAATAAGGTTTCCACCTGTCTCTTATACACATCT
>NZ_JAELTV010000919.1 GCF_016429005.1 Pedobacter sp. ASV19 | reverse complement strand
GGCAGCGTCAGATGTGTATAAGAGACAGCCCATGAACAACCTGCTCATTAGGTGAAATACAAAGAGAATAAGGGAAACCATTATAATTGAGGAATGCGGGTATCCCACCATTGTCTCTTATAAAGGTTTCTCCTAATTTATTCAAACTCATGGTTGTCATACCTGGCCCAATAACTTTCGCGATCTCCGCTAAGGTCTTTGACACCAGTAAGGAACTCTCTCTGATTAGTTCGATTTCCTCTGCAGACTTATAATAAATCTTCGACATCCTTAATATTATATCACAGCGTTGCTACTGTTCGCTGCAGGAATCCCTGTACGTCCGGTAACTCTACCGGTTTTCATCAAACCATCGTAGTGACGCATTAACAAATAACTCTCGATCTGCTGTAACGTATCCAATACAACCCCTACAAGGATCAATAATGACGTACCTCCATAGAAGTGTGCAAATTCTGATTTAATCCCAAATTTAACCGCAATAGAAGGCAGGATGGCAACTGTCTCTTATACACATCTGACGCTGCCGACGAACGTTAGCCGGTGTAGATATTGGTGGGGGGGGGGGGAGTAAAAAAGGGGGGGGG
>NZ_JAELTV010000918.1 GCF_016429005.1 Pedobacter sp. ASV19 | reverse complement strand
GCTCATCAGTAATTCACTGTACGGAAAGATGAGAAGCGGGGATGAAAAAGGCTTTTTCTCAGAACTGCAACATTTTAAAGCATCTCCAGACCTAAACCGTCAAAAACAAGGGATTATGCTGGAGGCGGATTATTACCAGGAACAAAAGAATGTAACTGCTTACAATAAATTGACTTCTGCAGCTTTAAATGGTTTGTTAAAAGATGATGCAGAGAAACTGAGCTTTCTTGCGCGCAGGGCTGATATGAAGGGAGACAGTAATGCTGCATTACTTCCACAGGCTTATCTGATGGCTAAAAGAGCTATGGAACTGGAGCCTGAAGAATACAGTACGGTGAGTACTTTTTCAAGAGTTTGTTTATCCATGAAGAAAAAAGAGGAAGGACTGATCGCAGCAAAGAAGGCCCGTCAATTGGCTGATGCGGAGACTTCCAAAATTCAAAAGCTGGCGCAGAACGTTATTGATGAATTAAATCAACTATAGTTCTCGTCATAAAAATAAAGAGCCCTGACCGCTATTCACTGGTCAGGGCTCTTTGCTTTTAAAAAGGAATTTTTAACAGCGCAAGAAACGGGTTAGTATTAAC
>NZ_JAELTV010000917.1 GCF_016429005.1 Pedobacter sp. ASV19 | reverse complement strand
GTTATCCTACTCGCCAGCTTTCAGCAAAAAAAAGACGAACCCCTAACCCACCAAACCATTAATACCGAAACAGACAAGATCTTCGATAAACTCGTAAAAATCAGAAGAAACTTTCACGAAAACCCAGAATTAGCTGGTAAAGAAAAGCAAACACAAGAATTTATAAAACAGTACCTGGTAGATTTAGGACTAAAGGTTAAAACAAACGTATATGGACACGGTATAGTCGGTATTTTAGAAGGAAATAAAAAAGGAAAGAAAATTGCCTGGCGTAGCGATATGGATGCATTACCCAACAACTTTCCAGATAATGTCGACTTCAAATCTAAAATAGAGGGCGTACAACACGGGTGTGGACACGATGTACACATGGCAATCGGACTTGGAATAGCGGAAATTCTGTCAAAAAATAAAAAATCATTAAACGGAACAGTCTATTTTATATTCCAGCCCGAAGAAGAAACCTTTGTCGGAGCAAAAGCTATGATCGAAAAAGGACTATTCACAGAGATTAAACCCGATGAAATATATGCTCTTCACGTAAGCGCACTTCCAGTCGGTAAGATCATGGCAAGACCAAATGAAATG
>NZ_JAELTV010000916.1 GCF_016429005.1 Pedobacter sp. ASV19 | reverse complement strand
CCCACTTCAACGAATTGTTTCCTTAGGCTTAAACGTATCTTTTTAACTGAATAATTAAAGGAATTATGAATAAAAATATAATTAAAACAATGGCAATAGCAGTTCCGCTTGCATTGTTTACAATATATGGTTGTAAAAAAGATTTTCTTCAGACAACAAATCCAAATCAAATTACTGAAACCCAGTTCTGGAAAACCGAAGCAGATGTCATGTCGGCGGTAGCCTCAGTTTATAGTCCTATGCGGCAACCTTTATATGGCTATTGGGGTGCATTTACGGGTATCCAGAACATCAATTCCTTAGGCGATGATGTACTTACATTTCCCGGAGGAGAAGCGGCTACAACGAATATAGCTTTATTCACCAATGACGCTACAAATTCAGATGCATCATCTACTTTTGCGGCGCTGTATAAATCTATTTATCGTGCTAATTTGGTATTGGCCAATATCGATAAGGTTCCGATATCCGACGATAAGAAAAAGGCTTATGTCGCAGAGACTAAATTTCTGCGTGGACTTTGCTACTTTACCCTGGCCTCAAATTTCGGAGATGTTCCGCTGATCATTGCTTCGGCAAAAACAGCAG
>NZ_JAELTV010000915.1 GCF_016429005.1 Pedobacter sp. ASV19 | reverse complement strand
GCTATAGCCGAAGCGAATAAAGCACGATAACTCCATGCTTCAACCATGTTTTTGGATTTTTCATTAGCTATAGCATTATCTGTATGCTTTAATCCAGAATTTAAGGCAGCAAGTGTTTTGTCCAGCGTTGGTTTCTGGCTCATGGTAATCTGGAACAGATTCCATTCTTTTTTTGCATCGGCAACTTCACTCTTTTGTGCATTTGCAAGCGTAGCAGCTCCTACAAACAGTATACTAAAAAGTACTTTTTTCATATTAAATGATTGTTTTTAATGGTTATGAGGCTATTCTTCGTGTAGAATAGCCTCATTTTTATAGTTATCGAAATTAATTATTCACTTTCAGTGTCTTCAGCTTCGGCAGATTCATCTCCTTCTTCAGCTTCCGGTTTTGTTTCACCTTCTGCAATTTCAGGTGTTTCTGTTCCTTCTTCCCCTTCTACAATTTCTCCTTCAACAACTTCTTCTTCCTCTTCTTCGTGATCAATTCTGGCAACTGATGCAATCTCATCATTTCCTTTCAGGTTGATCAACCGCACGCCTTGAGTTGCTCTTCCCATTACACGAAGGCCACTCACTACAATTCTGATA
>NZ_JAELTV010000914.1 GCF_016429005.1 Pedobacter sp. ASV19 | reverse complement strand
CTCCCATCTCCATTTTGGCCCGGTGGTGCTGATGTTTGAGGTTCGAGGAATTTTGGTAAACATTACCTTTTACATGCTACTCAACATGTTGTACCAAAGCTACCAAAACAGACAGGTTGGAATCGAACTGGAAAGGACTAAATCTGACAACCTCGAAGCACAATACGAACTGCTTAAACAACAGGTCAACCCACATTTTTTATTCAATAGTCTGAATACCTTAAAATACATGGTGGAAAGTAATGACGCACACAGTGTAGATTTCATTTTAAAACTATCAGATTTTTATAGGTTTACATTGGAGAGCAGAAAACTTGATGTCATCAGTTTACAGGAAGAGCTAAAAATCGTTGACGCCTATATGTTTCTTCAAAAGGCTCGTTTTGAACAAGGTATAGATCTAAATATAGAGATTGAACCGGCACATTATACTTCTTTTATCCCCCCTTTTACCTTGCAGCTGCTGATAGAAAATTGTATTAAACACAATATCGTCTCTCTAAGCCGTCCACTATCAATCCGGTTATATTCCTGTCTCTTATACACATCTGACGCTGCCGACGAACGT
>NZ_JAELTV010000913.1 GCF_016429005.1 Pedobacter sp. ASV19 | reverse complement strand
CGGCTAACGTTCGTCGGCAGCGTCAGATGTGTATAAGAGACAGGAACTAAGGGAAAGGGTACTAAAGAGCTTCGATTTCCTGAGTCGAAAGTTTGGTGATTTTGGCTATAAATGATGAAGAACATCCTTCGTTTTTCAATTCCTGAGCAATTTCTAACGCTTTTTTGTGCTCGCCTCTAATCTCACCATTAATTTCACCTCTGATGTATAAGATGTCCTTTTCTTCTACAAATATTTTTCCTGTTAGTGCCATATTTTTAATTGATGTTTTCTCTAAATTACGCAATTGCATCAAAACGCGTAATTATTTTAAATATCTTCCTTGTTCTAATTCTCCAATGCCTTTGTTTTCTATTTCCTGAACGATTTGTTGTAAGATCATTTCTGTATCCTCAATCTGGAGATCTCCGAGAATAGCCAGCATCTTTTGTTCTATTTTATCTGAATTTAGAAATACCTGGTAGTCGATCTCTGAAAATGTGAGCAGGTTATACCAGAAATGGAGGTATTTGTTCCTGATCCGCACTGGTCTGTCTCTTATACACATCTGACGCTGCCGACGAACGT
>NZ_JAELTV010000912.1 GCF_016429005.1 Pedobacter sp. ASV19 | reverse complement strand
TCTGATTGCTTCATACGTGGCACTCCTATTCACACTTTTAAATTAATATATTAAAATACCCCGATAAGGGGTGTTTTAATAACTATGCCAGTTTCCTTCTAAAACGGGATCAACTAGTTTTATTTAGAACTGTCGTGATGCTTTCCCCTTTTAATTCAACTTTTTTAATGAACAAAAAGACTGTACTAATTTTAGCGGTATATCTAAAAATATTATTAGCATTCTGAGTATAAATGTAAATATAAGTGTCATTTGCAATATTGCCCATTACAGGCACTGGTTTAATAACGATCTTTTGTTTACCAAAATCCCCCCTATCAAAAAAGCCTACAAATTTTGTATTTACAATTTCTAAATTTTTAGAATCGAAAAAAGGCTTAATATAACATTTTACAGCCCTCAGCTTAATAATTTTAAATATTAAAATATTACCTAGGACAAGTATTAATAGACCTATTATAACCGCAATAATTAAAAATATTTCCATATCATTTCTATTTTGAGAATCCTATTCTAAAATTTCCATCTAAACCAAGAACAAATGCAGCTTTAACTGAAGGGTCAAATCCAAAAAAACCAATTGGTAATCCCA
>NZ_JAELTV010000911.1 GCF_016429005.1 Pedobacter sp. ASV19 | reverse complement strand
ATGTTTAAACTTATGAAGATTCCCTGCCTTGACAATTTCATACCTTTCAGCCGTCCAGATTTCATCATTGAACCCGGAAATTCTCCGCCCAAGGTGTTTCACCGCAGCAGTTTTTTCTGTCCGCACAATTTTCTCAAACATATCTGAATCCCCAAACAACAAAGCTTTTCTCGCCATCATCCAATGCTCTGCTGTTTTATAGGTTACGCCGTCTACAACAAACGGCGACTCATACCATTGACTTAAACAGGATTAACCAACTGCTTCATTTGACTGATTCGTGTGTCCCCAGAAATAGAGGAATTTTAAATCCTCCTGATCTGCCGCGCCATTTTTAAGCCATTCTATATCGTAATGCATCTTCGTAAGTTTAAATATTCTTCAATTCGCTTTATTACTCTGTCACCAAAACAGCTTCCTGAGCTTTAACTAATTTTCTGATCTCAGACAAACTGGTTTCTTTAACCAACTGACCATCTTTATACACCACCTGCAGTAAAGAATCAGCCTCCTCAGCCACAGTACACTGATCTTTGGTGATGTACTGGTCTTCTACCTGTCTCTTATACACATCTGACGCTGCCGACGAACT
>NZ_JAELTV010000910.1 GCF_016429005.1 Pedobacter sp. ASV19 | reverse complement strand
GTTCATAATTGCACTAAAGTTATTTTGAAACGTATTAGTCAACATACCGGCGAGAGAGGAATTGTAGATATAATTTCCACCCTGATACACAAATGAAACCCCTAAATCAAAATTCTTGTAAGTAAATGTATTATCAATACCTCCAAAATATTTGGGTGTTCCACTTTTTCCTTCCTGATAAGTAGCATCTGCTGCAGTAATAGGGGTAGTAGTGGTACCATCCATTAGTTTATAACTTTGGCTGTTAAAATCATACATCTTAACTACACCATCTTTAGTGTACCACATTGGATTACCAGTTGCAGGATCAACACCTGCCCAGTTAAGCAATTTGAACGTCCCAATAGCTCTACCAACACTTGCAACAGAACTGGATGAATTTATGTCTTGATTATTATTTGTTGAAACTAAAGAAGTTACCCGATTTTTAACGAAAGTATAATTAAAGGATGTAGTCCAAGAAAAATCATGAGTTTTAATATTCGTGGTATTTAAAGTTACCTCAAAACCAGAATTCCTCATTGATCCAATATTCGTTGTAACAGTCGAATTTGGAATTCCAACACTATAAAGTGTCGGGGCATCTAAAATCA
>NZ_JAELTV010000090.1 GCF_016429005.1 Pedobacter sp. ASV19 | reverse complement strand
GGTTAGCAATGATTTTAGGGTTTGTACCTTATTTACGACGCAGAAGGAGCTCATTTTGGAGCATCATAAAAAGGGCGGGATCGCTGTCAGAGAGGCGTTGGTAAAAGCAACTGTTGTGCCTGATCTTACCCATAATAAAGAGAAGAAAAGACTGATTAAAGCTGCTGTTGATAAGAGCTATTTACATGATCTTAATATCACAGATGAGCAGGGCGAAGTATTTAAAAATGCGCAGGATAAGTACAGGCAGATTAATCAATATATTGAACTGCTAAGTCCTATGATTAAGGAACTGCCAGCCGGATCATTAAAGAAGGTGGCAGATATGGGTTCTGGAAAAGGGTATCTTACTTTTGCTTTATATGATTATCTGAAAAATGTTCTTGCGTTGGATGTGCAGGTGACTGGTGTGGAGTATAGGGAGGATTTGGTTAATCTTTGTAATCGCATCGCTGCGAAGTCAGGTTTTAGCGGATTGAATTTTGCGGAGAGGTCAATTCAGGACTTCGATACTTCTTCTACTGATCTGCTTATTGCATTACATGCTTGCGATACAGCAACTGATGATGCAATTTTCAAAGGAATTAAGGCCGGGGCGAAACTTATTGTGGTTGCGCCTTGTTGCCACAAACAAATCAGAAAAGAAATTGTTAAAGGTAAAAAGAAGAACGAATTGGATTTTCTGGTCAAACATGGTATTTTTCTGGAGCGACAGGCAGAAATGGTAACTGATGGAATGAGAGCTTTGATATTGGAGTATTTTGGATATAAAACAAAAGTAATGCAATTTATATCTGATGCGCATACGCCTAAAAATGTTCTGGTTGTAGGAGTGAAAACAAAAGATAATCCCGATAACAGGAAAGATGTTCTGGAGAAGATCAGGGAAACAAAAGCGTATTTTGGAATTGGCCATCACCATTTGGAAAGGCTTCTTGGATTAGAAGCTTAAGATTATGCCAACCTGTCAGAGGATGATAAGGTTCTTATTTACATTTTAGCAGGCTTGGAAGGGCTATATATGTCAATTCTCTGCCAAATACAAATTGGCACAACCCTTGTTTAGTACGAGTTATCGAATTAGTATAACATTAAAAGATATAATAAAAATGGGAAAAATTATTGGTATAGACTTAGGAACAACGAACTCTTGCGTAGCCGTAATGGAAGGTAACGAACCTGTAGTTATAGCCAACAGTGAAGGTAAACGTACAACGCCATCTATTGTTGCTTTTGCAGAGAACGGTGAGCGTAAGGTAGGTGAGCCGGCTAAACGTCAGGCGATCACCAATCCTACAAAGACAATTTATTCAATTAAGCGCTTTATGGGAAGCAGCTTTGCGGAAGTAACTAAAGAAGCAGGCCGTGTTCCTTATAAGGTAGTTAAAGGAGACAATAATACACCTCGTGTGGAAATTGACGACCGTAAATATACTCCTCAGGAGATCTCTGCGATGATCTTGCAGAAAATGAAAAAAACAGCTGAAGACTTTTTGGGTCAGGAAGTAACAGAAGCAGTAATTACTGTTCCTGCTTATTTTAATGATGCACAGCGTCAGGCTACTAAAGAGGCTGGTGAGATTGCTGGTTTAACAGTTAAACGTATCATTAACGAGCCTACTGCTGCTGCTTTGGCTTATGGCTTGGACAAAGCCCACAAAGACATGAAAATTGTTGTTTTTGACTGCGGTGGTGGTACACATGACGTTTCTGTTTTAGAATTGGGTGATGGTGTTTTTGAAGTGAAATCTACCGATGGTGATACACACCTTGGTGGTGATGATTTTGACCACATTATCATTGAATGGTTAGCCGATGAATTCAAAAACGAATATGGTATGGACCTTCACCAGGATCCAATGGCGTTGCAACGTTTGAAAGAAGCTGCTGAGAAAGCTAAAATTGAGTTATCAAGCACAACTTCTACGGAGATCAATTTGCCGTATATCACTGCTGATGCTACAGGACCTAAACACTTGGTTAGAACGCTTAGCCGTGCTAAATTTGAGCAATTGGCAAGTGATTTGATCAAACGTACTATTGATCCTTGTAAATCTGCCTTGAAAAATGCTGGTTTAAAAACTTCTGATATTGATGAGATCATTTTAGTGGGTGGATCAACTCGTATTCCTGCGATTCAGGAGGCTGTTAAAGCTTTCTTCGGTAAAGAGCCATCTAAAGGTGTAAACCCTGATGAAGTGGTAGCTATCGGAGCTGCAATCCAGGGTGGTGTATTGACTGGTGAGGTTAAAGATGTGTTGTTATTAGATGTTACTCCATTATCCTTAGGTATTGAAACTATGGGTGGTGTAATGACTAAATTAATTGAAGCCAATACAACTATTCCTTCTAAAAAGGCTGAAACTTTCTCTACAGCCGCTGATAACCAGCCTTCTGTTGAGATTCATATTTTACAGGGTGAGCGTCCTATGGCTGCTCAGAACCGTACAATTGGTCGTTTCATTTTAGATGGTATTCCACCAGCACCTCGTGGCGTGCCTCAGGTTGAAGTTGCTTTTGATATTGATGCCAACGGTATCTTACACGTAAGTGCTAAAGATAAAGCGACAGGTAAAGAGCAAAAAATCCGTATTGAAGCATCATCTGGCTTAACAGACGAAGAGATCAAAAAAATGAAAGAAGAAGCAGAGCAAAATGCAGAAGCTGATAAAGTGGCTAAAGAAGAAGCTGACAAAATCAACAGCGCAGATGCTTTGATCTTCTCTACAGAGAAACAACTGAAAGAATTTGGTGATAAGATTTCTGCAGATAAAAAAGCGCCTATCGAAGAAGGTTTGAAAAAACTGAAAGATGCGCATGCTGCCAGAAACTTTGCTGATATTGATGCGGCTCAGACCGCACTTCAGGAAGCGTGGAATGCTGCTTCTGAAGAGATGTATAAAGCAGGCCAGGATGGTGCTGCACAACCGGAAGGTGGTGCTGAGCAACAACATGGTGAGCAAGCAGGTAACGGAGGTGATAATGTAACTGACGTTGACTTTGAAGAAGTAAAAGACGATAAAAAATAATCGTTTCATTGCTATACAAAAAAGGCCCTGGTAATTTTACCGGGGCCTTTTTTATGTTTTAGGAACTTAGTTCCATAATTTTTCAGGGTATGTGCCGTCTTTGATCAGCTGATCTATACTGGCTTGCACAAAAGGTTTGTCTTCTTTGTAGGTTACACCAAACCACTGACTGTCTGTAGGGATAACTTTAAAGGAGGCAGTATCCGTTTTTACAAGGTTTTCTCCAATCAGGGGGATAAAGAATTCAGCTTTCGGTTTGTCTTTGTTTTCTAAAGCGAAAACCTTGAAAAGTTCTTCTGTTAGTTTAAACACTGCAGGTGTAAATCCCCAGAAGTTCATAGATACAGGGGTGTCATACTCCAGTGGATATTCCGTTCCGTTCTCTTCATAGACGATTGTATCGTCTTTTTTGTAAACCTGGGTGCGTTCAGTAATTTCCTCAAGATATCCGGCGTCGTTAGTTTTGCAAACACCGCGGGATACAGAACCGAAATCAGATAATGTTTTTCCAATCTGATATCCAACAATAGAATAGTTGCTGTCTGTTGCTTCTTCTGTTAAAAAGTCTACCATTTTTTTAAAGGCATCAAAGCCATAATAATCATCAGCGTTGATTACACAAAAAGGTTCTTTGATTACTTTTCTTCCGGATAGAATTGCGTGAGCTGTTCCCCATGGCTTTTCACGATAGATCTCTTCTTCAATTCCAAATTGTTTAAGGTCGAAGTTTTGGAATACGTAATCAGTTTCAATTCTTCCATTGAGCTTAGGTTCAAATATAGCTTTAAAATTGTCTACAAATTCTTCTTTGATGATAAAGACTACTTTTCCAAATCCTGCTTTGATGGCATCATAGATAGAATAGTCAATGATCGTTTCTCCATTTGGGCCAAAGCCATCTATTTGCTTCATACTGCCATAGCGGCTTGCCATACCAGCTGCCAAAATTAATAAGGTAGGTTTCATTTTCATGCGACGAAAATAATCATTTGAGTTTATATTTTGATTTGTTTTTTTTAGTGTTTTGATGTTAATTCTCTTTATGATAGTGCTTTAGGGTTTTAGAGTCCAAATAACCCTTTGCCTCCACTGTTGCGGGTTTTTTTGCCTGTGAGCATTCCGAATATTCCCCTTACAATTTCCTTGCCGATTTGTCGGGTAATTGTGGCACCCATGACCTGTTCAATTAAACTTTTTTCTTGTTTTCCTGAGGTGTTGTTTGTGGTTTCGCTGTGTTGCTCTTCTGCAAGTTTATTATTTACTCTGTTGGTGAGCATTTCGTAGGCACTTTCCCTGTCAATGGCTGTAGCATATTTTTTAGTCAGGGGGCTTGATGCAAGGAGATTGTTATAGTCGGCAGTAGTCATTGGCCCCATGATGGACCTTGGGGAGGACAGCAGCGTAGCGGAGACTTCAGTGGGAATGCCCTTTTCGTTTAAAACGGTAATCAGCGCCTGGCCTGTTCCTAAAGAGGTCAATACTTTATCAATCTGATAGAAATCGGATCTGGGATAAGTATTGACCGTTTTTTTTAAAGCATCAGCGTCATTGGGGGTAAACACCCGTAACGCATGTTGTATGCGGTTACCGAGTTGGGATAGTATGCTTTCTGGTACGTCTGTTGGCGCCTGGGTGCAAAAGAAGATGCCTATGCCCTTAGAGCGGATCAGCCTTATAATGGTGTCAATTTGTTCCAGAAATGCTTTAGAGGAGTTCTTAAATAGTAAATGTGCCTCATCAAAAAAGAAGACCAGTTTAGGTTTATCCAGATCTCCGGCTTCTGGCATATTATAAAAGATTTCTGCCAGCAGGCTGAGCAGAAAGGTAGAATAAAGAACAGGCTGGTTCTGTACATCGGAAATGTTAAGCAGGCTGATTACCCCTTTCCCATCTGTTCGGCCAAAAAGGTCTTCTATGTCAAAAGAAGGTTCACCAAATATGTCGGCCAGTCCTTGTTGCTCTATGGCGACAATCTTTCTTAAGATCGTACCTGCGGTTGCCGGAGATATTTTTCCGTACGAACTTTTGATTTCCTCCGCACCTTCGCCCTCAGAAAGATAGGATACGAGTTTTTTGAGGTCTTTCAGGTCAATGACAGGCATCTTATTGTCATCGGCATATTTGAAGATCACAGCTAGAACGCCGGTTTGAGTATCATTTAGATCCAGGATCTTAGACAGTAATGTTGGCCCAAATTCCAGAACGGTTGCGCGCATTTGTGCACCCAGTTTTCCGGAAAGGGAATAAAGTTCGATAGGAAAGCCAGAGGGGCTAAAGGGTTTGCCCAACTGGGTAGCTCTTTCTTGGATTTTCGGATTGCTTTCCCCGGGCTGATAAAGGCCGGATAGATCTCCCTTAACATCCAGCATAAATACAGGTACACCTGCATCAGAAAGTTGTTCTGCCAGTAATTGCAGGGTACGTGTTTTTCCTGTCCCGGTTGCACCGGCCACTAGTCCGTGGCGGTTCATCATTTTTAAAGAAAGATTGACTTCGGCTTCAGCAAGTACATTGCCGTTGAGCATTCCCGCGCCTAAATAGATGCTGGAGCCACCCGGCGCGTAAGAAGCTTTGATTTTTTCTGTAAAATTTGCAGATTGATCACTCATAGGAAGAAATAATTTATGTAAAAGAAAGCGTGCCTGGTAGCCACCGGGCACGCTTTCATGATATTTTATGGACTATTATTGACCATATCTGAAATCGTGGTCTTTTTTTATGTTCAGTAAGGTCTGATAGATAAGGCTGATGACATTATCTACATCTTCTTTGTGAATCATCTCTACTGTAGTGTGCATGTAGCGCAGAGGAAGAGAGATTAATGCAGAAGGTACACCGCCATTGGAGTAAGCAAAAGCATCTGTATCTGTTCCAGTAGAGCGGGAAGAGGCCTGGCGTTGAAAAGGAATGTCATTTTTCTGTGCAGTTTCAATCAGTAATTTATTCAGATTGGTTTGTACAGCTGGTGCGTAAGAAACCACTGGGCCTCTGCCACAGGCAAGGTCTCCCTGGGTAATTTTATTGATCATTGGTGTTGTTGTATCATGTGTAACGTCGGTAACGATAGCAACATGAGGCTCGATGCGTTCTGCGATCATTTCTGCTCCGCGCAGGCCAATTTCTTCTTGTACAGAATTGACGATATACAGGGCAAAAGGGAGTTTCTTTTTATTTTCATGAAGTAGTCTGGCCACTTCGGCAATCATAAAGCCTCCTGCACGGTTGTCCAGGGCGCGGCCTACATAATAACGGTCATTTAGGACCATAAATTCATCTTCATAGGTGATGACACAGCCTACATGGATACCTAAGTTTTCCACTTCTTCTTTGCTGGTACATCCGCAATCGAGGAAGATGTTTTTTAAAGCCGGAGCTTCTTCTTTTTCTCCGCTCCTGGTATGAATGGCGGGCCAGCCAAATACGGCTTTAACCATGCCTTTATCTGTATGGATATTGACTCTTTTTGAAGGTGCAATCTGATGGTCTGATCCGCCATTGCGAATTACATAGATCAGGCCTTCAGGAGTGATATAATTAACGAACCAGGAGATTTCATCTGCATGGGCTTCAATGACAACTCTATAATCTGCTTTTGGGTTAATTACGCCAACTGCAGTGCCATAGTTGTCAATGAAACTTTCATCGATATAAGGTTTCAAATAATCCAGCCATAACTTCTGGCCCGGATATTCAAAGCCGGTAGGCGACGGGTTATTGATATATTTTTCAAAAAATTGAAGCGATTTTTTATTGACTACAGGTACATGTTTCTGTTTTTCGTCTTTCTTTTTACTCATAATGTTAAATATAAAGTTCTAATTCCATAATGACAAAATCAAAGCCATTTTGGAAGAAGGTTGTGTCGGTTTTTTGGAAGCCAAATTTGGCATAAAAAGGTGATGCATTAACGCGGGCATTACACCATATTTTTTTTGCTGCTGTTTTTTTTGTGAACGCAATGAGGTGTGCAAGAAGTTGACTGCCATAACCTTTGCCTTGTGCCTCAGGCAGTGTAGCGAATTTACGGAACTGGTAGGTATCTCCTTGTTCAAAGAGGGAAACCACGGAACTTAACTGCCCATCGGCATACAAGCCAAAATGTATACCATGGTCATCATTGTCTAACTTTACACTGTCATAAGGCATATCCGGATACATAGCTTCGTGCCTGATTCTCCAGGTTAGTGCGGGCTGGATCTGTTCTATTTGAATTTTTGACATGTTAACGTAATCTCTTTTTGTACAGTTGATAGATCATGATATTGACTAAGATCACCGCTCCGGAACCAAAGCAATAAACAGGCCATTGTCCCTTATCCCAAAGCCACAGGCCAAGGGCAGAACCGGTGGATGCGCCTACAAAACTAAAGGACATAAAAACGGTGTTTAAACGGTTTCTGGCCTCAGGCAGTAAGGCATAGATTCGGGTTTGATTGGTCACATGGATGGCTTGCTGACCAATATCGATCAGAATGATTCCAATGACAAATAAGTAAAGATGACTGCCGGTGAAGTAAAAGGCTGCGATGCTGGCGAACTGAAGCAAAAGACCGATAAATAGATTTTTCCTCGGGTCTTTACCGTCGCTGAATTTTCCAACCAGGGGTGCAGCGAGTGCACCAGCAGCCCCGGCAATGCCAAAAAGACCAATTTGTAAGGATTGAAAACTGAAGGGCGGATTGGCCAGGAACAGAACCATGGTGGTCCAGAATGCACTCAGGGTGGCGAAGGCGAGGAAGTTAATCAAAGAGGCTTCCCGCAGAACACGCTGTGTTTTGATGTAATTGAACATGGAAGACATCAATTCTTTATAGGTTCCGTTAAAAGAGGGGCGGCTTTCCGGAAAGCGCTTGGCCATGAGTAACAAGAGCAGAAAGCATAGGCCTGCAGCAATCAGGAACATGGCCCTCCAGCCCCATAGGAAACCGATACTGCCACTCAGAGCCCGGGAGCCCAGGATGCCAACGAGTAATCCGCTCATGATGATACCAATCGTATGTCCGCGTTTTTCATCAGAACTCAGATTAGCGGCCATTGGCAGGATAAGTTGTGGTACAATGGAACTTGCACCTATCAGTACACTGGCGATTTCCAGGACCAGAAAGGTATGTGAAAAGGCGGCCAGCAGGAGAGCTCCTATGGCAAGGGCTGTGATCACCAGAATTTGTTTCTTTCTTTCAAACATATCTCCCAGAGGAACCAGCAGAAATAAACCAATGGCATAACCTGCCTGGGTAAGGTAGGTGATCCTGCCGGCATAACTTTCTGTAAGGTTATACTCTTTGGCAACCAGGATCACCAGTGGCTGACAGTAATAGATGTTTGCTACGATCAGGCCCGTACAAAAGGCCATGAGTAGAATATCTTTGCGACTTAAATTCATTTAGAGTGGAATGTTTCCGTGTTTTTTTCGAGGATTTTTAACAGCTTTATTTTCTAACATTTTAAAGGCTTTGATTAATTTATTTCTTGTGTTGGAGGGTTCTATCACTTCGTCTACAAAGCCACGTTCTGCTGCACGGTAAGGATTTGCAAAGATCTCCGAATAGAGTTTTTCTTTTTCCAGCCATTTTTCTTCCGGGTGTTCGGCTGCTGAGATCTCTTTTTTGAAAATAATCTCGGCAGCGCCTTTTGCACCCATTACGGCAATTTCGGCGGAAGGCCAGGCGTAGTTCAGGTCGGCTCCGATATGTTTGGAGTTCATCACGTCATAGGCGCCTCCATAGGCTTTTCTGGTAATGACGGTAATACGCGGAACGGTAGCTTCACTGAAGGCATACAATAATTTTGCTCCATTGGATATAATTCCGTTCCATTCCTGATCTGTTCCTGGTAAAAATCCGGGTACATCTTCAAAAACAAGCAACGGGATATTGAAACAGTCGCAGAAACGTACAAAACGGGCTGCCTTTACGGAAGCATGATTGTCGAGTACACCTGCCAGATATGCAGGTTGGTTGGCAATGATTCCAATACTCCTGCCACCAAGACGTGCAAAGCCTACTACAATATTTTCAGCATAATCTTTATGTACTTCCAGAAAGCTGTCTTCGTCTGCTACCTCATTAATGACCTCCCTGATGTCATAGGGCTGATTGGAATTTTGTGGCATTATATTGTTCAGCGCGTTTCTTTCTTCATTACCTGGTGTGTAAGGCAGGAGTGCAGGAAGCTCTTCACAATTCTGGGGCATATAACTCAGCAATTTTTTAACATGATTGATGGCATCAAGTTCGTTAGGACAGGCAAAATGCGTTACACCCGACTTGGTCGCATGCGTAGAGGCACCACCAAGTTCTTCCGAGGTGACTTCCTCGTGAGTCACTGTTTTAACTACATTAGGACCGGTAACGAACATGTAGGATGTATTCTCTACCATCAGGATGAAATCTGTTATGGCAGGAGAATAAACTGCTCCACCAGCGCAGGGGCCCATAATGGCCGAGAGTTGAGGGACAACACCTGAGGCTTGTACATTTTTGTAAAAGATATCTGCATATCCTCCAAGAGAAACAACACCTTCCTGAATTCTTGCTCCACCGCTATCGTTTAATCCGATCACGGGAGCTCCGTTCTTCATGGCCATATCCATGATTTTGCAGATCTTTTCTGCGTGGGTTTCTGATAGTGAGCCCCCAAATACAGTGAAATCCTGGGAAAATATATAAACCAACCGCCCATTGATATTTCCGTAGCCGGTTACGACACCATCGCCGGGGTATTTTTCATTTTCCATTCCGAAGTCGGTGCTGCGATGGGTCACCAGCATTCCGATTTCTTCAAATGAGCCTTCATCCAATAAAAAATGAATGCGTTCGCGGGCAGTAAGTTTTCCTTTTTTATGCTGACTTTCAATGCGGGCTGCTCCACCACCAGCATGTGCCTGTTTTATTTTATCCTGAAGTAAGTCTAATTTATTCTTCATGTATCTTAGATATGAATTTTATAAATGTAAATAATTTACCAGCGATATTGGAGCCTTGCTGTAAAGACATCGTCTTTCAGGTCCTCCGTGTAGCCGGGCAATTTAGTTGGATCATTCACTATGTGCTCATTGTAAAGGGTTATTTTTACCCGGGAATTAAGGACATAAGTGCAACCATAGCCAAGGGTGCTGTATTTGATGTCTCCCGCGGTTGAACCATTGTTTAAACCAATATCACTTTCTTTTAGTTTTCGATTTGGGTCATAAACATCATAAGCCAGTAATGCAGTGAATTTGGTTTGAGAGATTTGCTGTGTAAACCAAAGATAATATCCCATGAAAGGGCGAAGATATAAGTCTGTCGCTGGTTGTGCCGAGAAGCTCTGGCTGGCCAGTGGACCTGTAATACTTGAGGATGCTGCTACACCCGGTTGGGTTCCGGCAACATATTCTGCTTTGAAAATGGTCCTTCCGAAAGTGTTGTCGTATTGTACCTGCAGATTTCCGCCGAAATAATCTCTTTTTGCATTGTAACCTACATTGGATGCATTGGTGTTTTTGATATAGCTGTTTCCGTCGAAAGTATAATAATTTTCTGTATCGTTTCGTACTGTGCCTTTATATACAGATCCCCCAAAACCGAGATGAAGCTTTTTGTTGGCCAGGCTGTCAAATTTAAAGGCAATATTGCCGATTACATCTTTCTTTGAATCATAATCACGAGCTGCATATCCACTGCCACTCACCAGAGCGAGATCTGCCGTAATGAATTTATAGATGTTTTTAGGGTGGTAACTCAGCATGGCGCCGATATCTCTCTCCCTGGGCATTAAGGTTTGGAACATTCTGGCCCGTTCAGGAAAATCCCTAAATCCGGAAGAATAGACAATGGAATGTCCAAAAGGTCTGTTAAATAAACCGGCGGTGAAAATTAAGGCTTTTGAAGTAGGTTGGTACAGCTGAATAAAGGCGTCCATCAATTGTACTCCGTTTTGTGTTGCATCGATCTGGAATACGATACTGGAATATTTATCTACTCTGTCTATTTTTAGACGGCCACGTCTGATGATAAACCGGTCACGGGAATTTTTAGAAAAATCGCCACCGGAAAAAGATGAAATGCCTTCGGACTGTGCCCTCTGGTATTGGGTCTGAAGGTAGCCTGTAATGGCAATTTCATGAGGGTCGTAGGAGGAAGGTGCATTGTTGCTTTGGCTCCGGACTGCCAGGGGAATTAAAAATAAGAAGAAGAGTAAATTTTTTTTCATCAATATACTGTTTGTTTTCATCTGTGATGATTTTATCTTATGCTGGTAGAAATTTATTCCTTTCGGTTTGTAGGCATGAGATGGTTTCACATAATGAGAATATGCAGCTGCTAAATTACATTTAATGACTTATTTTATGGTAATGAATAGGTCTTTTAGTTATTGTTCCTTGTGGAAGATTGGATGAATATCATTTTAATTACATTTTTTTTACAACTTAATTTGCTAATTAGATAAGTTTGGAGCTAAATTTGAACTGTAGTGATACACATACAAAAGAAATGAGCCTTAGAAAATACCGCTTACTGATCGTTGTTGCCTTTTTAGGCATCTTCTCTGCGAAGATGGTGATTTCTGCTGCGCCTGTATTTTTTGCCCACCTGGATAAAGAGATCATTAAAAATGTGATTATGCAGATCGAATTGGAGCATGGCTCTGAAGGTGATTCGGGCAAAGTTTTGAAATATGTGGATTGTAAATTCATTGATTTGCATGCACTTTTTTCTTATGTGCCGGTCCGGTATCATTTCTTTATCAAAAACAGTTATATAGATCACTTCAAGAGATATGTAAATCCATATCATCCGTCTGTTCCGACACCTCCTCCTAACTTGGCCTAAGTTTTTGTGAAATTTGCTTTGTACTGTCTAAACAGTATAGGCAAGCCAATTAATTAGGTACAAATAATAAAATAGAATTTTATGCAAGATGGGAATTCGATCTTTTCAAGATTGGACGTAAAGAAGTATATCTTAAAAAAGAATTTGAAGCGGGACCTCCCGGCGAGTATTGTGGTCTTTTTAGTAGCCCTGCCGCTGTGTTTAGGAATTGCTTTGGCATCGGGGGCGCCGCTGTTTGCGGGGATTGTTTCTGGTGTGGTTGGTGGAATTGTTGTGGCCAGTTTCAGTGGGTCACAATTAAGTGTAAGCGGTCCGGCAGCCGGACTTACCGTTATTGTTTTGGGAGCTATCGCACAGTTGGGAAGCTATCAGACTTTCTTACTGGCAGTCATGCTTGCAGGTGTAATGCAATTGGTTTTGGGTATGATCAAGGCTGGTACGATAGGTAATTATTTTCCTTCCAGTGTGATTGAAGGAATGTTAGCTGCAATTGGCTTGATCCTGATTTTGAAGCAGTTGCCTCATGCATTGGGTGTGGATTCGGATTTTCCTGGTGATGAGAGTTTCTTTCAGGGTAATGAAGAAAACACTTTTTCTGCTATTAGTGGTGCACTAAGTCATTTTAGTCTTGCGGCTATTGTGATCAGTGGCCTTTCTATATTGGTTTTGATCTACTGGCCAAAAATTAAAAAAGTGAGTAGCGTTCCAGCGCCGCTGGTTGTTGTGGTTCTGGGTATCGCTTTAAGTTATGTGTTTAAGAATACGACTTATGCTTTACAGGCCAAGCAAATGGTGACTATTCCAGTGGTTAGTGGCTGGTCGGAGTTTACCGGTCTGTTTACTATGCCTGATTTTTCTGCTATAGGGAAAAAAGAGGTTTGGATTGTAGCCGGGACTATAGCGATCGTGGCGAGTCTGGAAACGCTTCTAAGCATTGAAGCTGTGGATAAGATTGACCCAATCAAACGGATTTCACCGACAAACAGAGAGCTGATGGCTCAGGGGATTGGAAACATGACCAGTGCAATGCTGGGCGGCTTACCGATGACTTCCGTTATTGTGAGAAGTTCTGCAAATGTGAATGCGGGAGCAAGGACTAAAATGTCGGCTATTTTTCATGGAAGCTGGTTACTGTTGTCTTTATTGTTTATACCGGGTGTCATTAATATGATCCCTCTGGCTTGTCTTGCTGCAATACTTTTGGTGACAGGTTATAAATTAACCAGAATTGCTTTATTTAAGCACATGTACCATAAGGGCTGGGACCAGTTTGTACCTTTTGTGGTAACAGTAGCAGCTGTATTACTTACAGATTTATTAAAAGGTGTGGCCATAGGTATGCTGGTTTCTATATTTTACCTGTTGCGTACCAATATGCGTAATCCTTTCTTTTACAAGATTCACAAGGAAGGGAATAAGAAGAACATCAGGATTAAGCTGGCGGAAGAAGTTTCCTTTTTGAACAAAGCAGCTATACAGATTATGCTGAACAAAATTCCAAAGGAAACAACGGTGACTATTGACGGAAGTAATTCCAGATATATTGATCCGGATGTACTGGAAACTATTTTTAATTATAAGCATAACGCTTATACAAAAGGGATTATCGTTATATTAGAAGATATTAAATCTCAATATATTGTCCCCAAATTAACTAACAAATTAGACGAAATTAATAACTAAGATATCATGTGTGCAAAATTAGAACAACAACAAACGCATCAAATTACATACGAAGGATTATTACAGGGAAATAAGGATTGGGTTGCGGCAACACTTAAAGAGGATCCTCAGTTTTTTGACCGGTTATCTGCAGGGCAGGCACCACCGGTACTATGGATCGGCTGTTCGGACAGTCGTGTACCAGCCAACCAGATTACCAATACCATGCCTGGAGACATCTTTGTACACCGCAACATTGCCAATGTGGTTACACATACGGATATGAATTTACTTAGTGTACTCGATTACTCGGTGAATGTATTAAAGGTGAAACACATCATTGTATGTGGTCACTATGGTTGCGGAGGCGTAAATGCCGCTCTTGGAGATAAACAGGTTGGGCTGATCGATAACTGGTTGAGAAATATCAAGGATGTTATCCGCATGCACGACCGTGAAATGTCGACCATTAAGGATCCAGTAAAAAGATCGAACAGACTTGTTGAACTCAATGCTATAGAGGGTGCAGCTAATGTAATGAGTACTTCTATCGTACAAAATGCCTGGGCTTCGGGTCAGGAGCTATCTGTTCATGCCTGGGTTTACAGCCTGCAAACCGGAATGATTACTGATCTGCAGGTAAGTGCATCAAGCGCAGCTGATTTGTCTCCCGTATTCAAAATGGAAGCAGGAAAATAATTTGTTGCTTTATTGCGGAATACAATTTCTATTAAAGTAAAAAGCTCCCGGGTTTATGACCGGGAGCTTTTTTTACGGATATATTTAATCGTTTGCTAAAAATGGATAACGATAGTCTTTCGGCGGATCGAAAGTTTCTTTGATTGTACGTGGGGAAACCCAGCGTAACAAGTTGATCATAGATCCTGCTTTATCGTTTGTACCAGAACCTCTGGCTCCTCCGAAGGGCTGTTGTCCTACTACTGCACCGGTACACTTATCGTTGATATAGAAGTTGCCTGCTGCATTGCGTAACCGATGTGTTGCTTTTTCAATTGCATATCTGTCCTGAGCAATTACTGCACCTGTTAAAGCATAAATGGAGGTTTGATCCACAATGTCTAACACCTGGTCGAAATCTTTATCCTCGTATACATACAGTGTAAGTACCGGGCCAAACAGCTCTTCGCTCATGGTAACATAGTTCGGATCTTTAACAACAAGTACGGTTGGCTCTATAAAATAACCTTTTGATTTGTCGTAATTGCCACCTGCAATAACCTCTACAGCTGGATCATTCTTCGCAGCGTCAATGTATTTAGTTAGTTTACTAAAGGAGTTTTCATCAATAACCGCATTAATAAAATTGCCGAAATCTTCTGTTCCGCCCATTTTAAAAGTAGCGAGATCACGAAGCATAAATTCTTTCACCTCAGGCCATACGCTTTTGGCTATGTATACTCTTGATGCTGCAGAACATTTTTGGCCCTGATATTCAAAGGCACCTCTGATAATGGCAGTACTGGAGCTTTCCGCCTCAGCCGAACCATGAACAAGGATGAAATCTTTACCGCCGGTTTCGCCAACTATACGTGGATAAGTTTTGAACTTATGGATATTGTTTCCAATGGTTTTCCAGATATCCTGGAAGACTCCTGTGGATCCGGTAAAGTGAATACCAGCAAAATCCGGATGGCTGAAGATCACTTCACCAGCATCAGGCCCGGAAACATAAACCAGGTTGATTACTCCATCCGGCAATCCGGCTTCTCTGAAAATCTGCATCAGTACATTAGCTGCATAGATCTGAGTGTTTGCAGGCTTCCAAACAACAACGTTACCCATCATTGCTGCCGAGGTTGGCAGATTACCTGCAATAGCGGTAAAGTTGAAAGGGGTTAATGCGAAAACGAAACCTTCCAGCGGGCGCTGCTCTACTCTGTTCCATGATCCTTTTGGCGAAACTGGAGGTTGCTGCTTATAGATTTCAGACATATAGCTTACATTGAACCGAAGAAAGTCAATCAGCTCACAAGCGGAGTCAATCTCTGCCTGGTAAGCGTTTTTGCTCTGACCAAGCATGGTTGCTGCATTTAATTTGTATCTGTACGGGCCGGCAATAAGGTCGGCTGCTTTCAGGAAAACAGCTGCGCGCTGTTCCCAGGCTAGGTTTTCCCAGTCTGCCTTTGCTGCTAAAGCGGCATCAATTGCTTTTGTAACATGGCTTTTGTCGCCTTTGCTGTAATAACCTAAAATATGTTGATGATCGTGCGGTGGGGTAGTCTTTCCTTTATTTTCGGTATGAACTTCAGCGCCGCCTATATACATTGGGATGTCAATTTGTTTGGAACGGGCATCGGCCAGGGCCGCTTTTAAAAGTTCACGTTCTTTACTTCCCGGTGCATAGCCTAAAATAGGCTCATTGGTGGGTGCTGGTACGTTAAAAAATCCTTTAAGCATGGTATTGAATTGTTGTTTATACAAAGATAGTTTTTATTTATCAGCCATGGTAGAGGCTAAAATATAAGCAGGATACATTCTGGTTGATAATTCTTATTTTTGACCCATACATGATTAAGAAACTGCGATTGCTACTTCTTCCTTTTTCCCTTATCTATGGAATGGTTACCCTGGTCAGGAACAAATTTTATGACTGGGGCCTTTTTAGGTCGGTTAAATTTAACCTGCCAGTGATCTGTGTAGGAAATTTGGTGGTGGGTGGCTCGGGTAAAACCCCTGTTACAGAGTACTTGGTTCAGTTGCTTGATGATTATAAAATAGCGATATTGAGCAGGGGGTATGGTAGAAAATCAAAGGGATTTATATTGGCTGATGGAGAGGCGACAGCAGAAACTATTGGAGATGAACCGATGCAGTTTTATCGTAAATTCCCAGACGTTACTGTTGCTGTTTGTGAAGATCGGGTAAAAGGTATTGAACTTCTGAAAGAGCATCATGATTTGATCATTCTGGACGATGCTTTTCAGCACCGCAGGGTTAATGCAGGCTTTAATATTCTTCTTTTTGAATATCAGAAGCTTTTAAGACCACAATATTTATTGCCTGCTGGAAATTTACGTGAGTTTTTTTGGGGTTATCAGCGGGCGGAATCGCTGCTCATCACAAAGGTACCTGTGCATTTAAATATTGAGGGCAAAAAAAAGGTTTTAAAAAAATTCGGGACAGGAAATATTCCAGCTTTTTCTGAAATAAAGTATGCCGCTCTGGAGCCTGTTTTTGGAGAATTAAGCGGGGAAAGTACTCCTTTAATGAAAAAGATGAGGGTGTTTTTGCTGACGGGGATTGCAAATCCGGCGCCGATGATTTCTTATCTTTCCGGATTTGGAGTGGACGTGGATCATCACCATTATGCTGATCACCATCAGTTTAGCTTATCGGAAATTCAGAAGCTTGTTCGCGCGTTTGAGAGAGAAAAGAATAAAGAAAAAATCATCATCACAACAGAAAAGGATGCGCAGCGTTTATCAGATATCAGAATAAAAGAATTACTTTTAAATTTGCCTGTATTTTATTTACCGATCCGGATAGAAATTCTGGAGGAAGATAAAGTTACATTTGACCAAAATATTTTAAATTATGTTTCAGGCCATACACGAAACCGTTGAGTATATAAAGAAAAAAACAGATCATTTTAAACCGGAGATTGGAGTTATTCTAGGTACGGGTTTGGGTGATTTGGTTGGGGAAATTGAAGTGGCCTATAGCCTGATGTACCCTAATATCCCTAATTTCCCGATATCTACCCTGGAATTCCATTCGGGTAAACTGATATTTGGAACACTGAATGGAAAAAAGGTTGTTGCAATGCAAGGCCGTCTGCATTATTATGAAGGTTATAGTATGCAGCAGATCACTTTTCCTGTAAGGGTGATGAAAGCCCTGGGGATTAGCTATCTGTTTGTGTCTAATGCTGCAGGATCGTTAAATCCTGATTTTAAAAAGGGGGATCTGATGATCATTAATGATCATATTAATTTACAGCTGGAAAGTCCTTTAAGAGGACATAATGATGCGGATATGGGACCTCGTTTTCCGGATATGAGTGAACCGTATAATCGTAAACTTATTTCAGATGCGTTGAACATCGCTGCGGCAGAAGGGATTACTTGTCATCAAGGCGTGTATGTTTCTGTAACTGGGCCAAATCTGGAAACTAAAGCTGAATACAAATATTTAAGAATTATTGGCGGGGATGCTGTCTCTTATACACATCTAAAAAGGGGGGGGGGGGGGGGGGGGGGGGGGGGGGGGGGGGGGGGGGGGGGGGGG
>NZ_JAELTV010000909.1 GCF_016429005.1 Pedobacter sp. ASV19 | reverse complement strand
CCTGTCTCGTGGGCTCGGAGATGTGTATAAGAGACAGACTTATTATCCTTCCATGCCATAAAATCTTCTGCATTTACTGGTGAAATTTGTATATGACTATCTTTTAATATAGCCTGCTCTCCAGGCTTAAGCACTTCGGTGTTTTGGGTAGAACTACCGCTAAATTTAACTTTTCCTTCCAGTAGAGTTGTTTTTATGAGCCCATCTTCCGGATAGCTGCTTATATTAAATTTTGTACCTAATACTTCTGTTCTTCCTTCACCAGAAATTACAATAAATGGTTTTGAAGGATCTTTAGTTATCTCAAAATATGCTTCACCAGTTAATTTTACACGCCGCTCTTGACCATGAAACCCAATTGGAAATTCAAGTTTTGAGCCTGAATTCAAGACTACTGTACTTCCATCAGAAAGTGTAACTCTATATTTACCACCTAAAGGTGTAACGATACTATTCCATAAGGATTCACCTTTGGACTGTACACTTGCTGTCTCTTATACACATCTCCGAGCCCACGAGACAGGCAGCTCTATCGCGTATGCCGTCTTCTGCTTGAAAAGAGGGGGGGGGGGGGGGGGGGGGGGGGGGGGGGG
>NZ_JAELTV010000908.1 GCF_016429005.1 Pedobacter sp. ASV19 | reverse complement strand
ACCCACCCCCCCACCACCTATACCTACACCGGCTAACGTTCGTCGGCAGCGTCAGATGTGTATAAGAGACAGATATTGCTCAATACATCCGGGATATAAAAGAAGGAGATCATGTATCTTTTGAAATAGCTTTTAAGCTATGGCATAAGAAGGTATATGCCTTTTTTTTTAAAAAGACAGCTTCTGAAGATCAGGCACAGGAGCTTACCCAGCTTGCTTTTATAAAGCTATGGAACTTTAGACATACTTTGTCTGAAGAACACGAATTTGATCTGCAGCTGTTCAGGATTGCAAAAACAACGCTGCTCGATTATTTTAAAAAGATGGCCTGTGAGGAGCGTAACCTTAAACGGTATTACGACGAAGCCAAAGAAGAAAAAGCAGCACATATTGATGTTTTTGAGGCCCGTCAGGAATTAGAACTTGCTTTAAGTGTACTTCCTCCAACCAGAAAAAAGGTTTTTCTCCTAAGCCGTATACACGGTTATTCGTATAAAGAAATTTCTGAACAGCTTTCTATATCGCCAAGGCCGTTGGAAAGGAAAATTGATTAGCCCATAAAAAAATAAATTGCAAATACGAATGTACGTGAA
>NZ_JAELTV010000907.1 GCF_016429005.1 Pedobacter sp. ASV19 | reverse complement strand
AAACTGTTGCATATGATGGATAGTAAATTACAGCTGGAAAGTCAATTTGGAGAAGGTAGTACATTTTACTTTGATCTTAGGTTAAAAGCGTTAGACGGAGATGCCATTGAATGGGAGAATATTAACGCGATTAGAAAGGTGTTAGTTGTTGATGATAACGATAACAACCGGATTATTTTAAACCAGATCTTGCAACTAAAAAACATTAGTGTTCAGGAAGCAAAAAGTGGATTTGAAGCCCTTCAGTTGTTGTCCGAAGGGAAGAGATATGATGTAATCATTATGGATTATCACATGCCGTTTATGGATGGTATAGATACAGTAAAAAAAATCAGGGAAAGTTTTTATTCAACGCATGAAGAGCAGCCAATTATCTTGTTGCATAGTTCGGCAGATGATAATATTGGTAAACTTTGTGATGAATTGGATGTTAGTCAGAGAATCATAAAACCAGTAAAAATGGATGATATTTATATGGCCTTATCCAGGCTCCACATCCGCGAAGAGGCTGTTAATAGCCAGGAAGTTGATCGTTTTGTGTTAACGATCGATGAACATATAAAAATCCTTATTGTGGAGGATAATGATGTGAAC
>NZ_JAELTV010000906.1 GCF_016429005.1 Pedobacter sp. ASV19 | reverse complement strand
AGATGTGTATAAGAGACAGGTTGCGGAAATTGCTATTCGTGAAATGCGCAGAATATCTGGTTTTGATGGAGTTTTGATGTACAGATTTGATAAAGACTGGAATGGAACGGTTATAGCTGAAGAGAAAAGTGACCATCTTGAACCTTATATCGGGCAAACTTTTCCGGCTTCGGATATTCCAAAACAAGCACGCCAGCTCTATTTGAAGAATCCTTATAGGTTAATCCCAAACAGGGAGTTTAAACCTGTGCGCCTATATCCTGTTATTAACCCCGTTACGCATGCTTTTATCGACCTTTCAGATTGTAATTTGAGAAGTGTGGCCGGAGTGCATCTGGAGTATATGAAGAATATGAATATAAAATCATCCATGTCTGTGAGGGTGATTTATAACGAACGCCTTTGGGGCTTGATCTCTTGTCATCATATAGAAGAGAAACATCTTAATTTTCAGCTATGTTCTATTTTTGAATGGCTGTCTGCAGTAATTTCCAGCAGAATTTCTCTACTTCTAGACCGCAAAAAATTTGAGATGGGCAGGAC
>NZ_JAELTV010000905.1 GCF_016429005.1 Pedobacter sp. ASV19 | reverse complement strand
CAACTACACCGGCTAACGTTCGTCGGCAGCGTCAGATGTGTATAAGAGACAGGATACGAGTACCACGTGGCTCATCTTGTGCATTTAATAATACTGCTGCATTGTCGTCAAAACGAATATAAGAACCATCCTTACGTCTGATCTCTTTTTTAGTTCTTACTACAACTGCTTTAGAAACGGTTCCTTTCTTAATGTTACCAGAAGGCAATGCACTTTTCACGGTAACAACGATTTTGTCACCAATAGAAGCATATCTTTTTCCAGTTCCACCAAGCACACGGATAACCAATACTTCTTTTGCGCCGCTATTGTCGGCTACGTTTAATCTTGATTCCTGTTGTACCATGTTATTTAGCCCTTTCTAAAATTTGTACCAATCTCCAGTTCTTATTTTTACTCAGCGGACGAGTCTCCATGATCAGTACTGTATCACCAATACCGCAATCGTTTTTCTCGTCATGAGCCATAAATTTGGTAGTTTTCTTAACAAACTTACCATAGATCGGGTGTTTCACTTTACGCTCTACCGCTACAACAATAGATTTATCCATCTTGTTGCTTACCACCAACCCGGTTCTTGTTTTTCTTAATTGTCT
>NZ_JAELTV010000904.1 GCF_016429005.1 Pedobacter sp. ASV19 | reverse complement strand
ACCTTGGCCTGCTGATCCTGGAAACATAGGAAGCCCTGATTTCTGATTGCCCTGACACTTTAAATGCGATAAAAGTGGAAGGAAAAAAATCAATATATTGATCTTCCATCTTTTGTAAGTTCTCTCCAGCTGTTTCAAGCTGATATTTACTCCATTCAGTTCGCAATCCAATACCATACGTGGTCTTTTTCCCTAACAAGCCATTAAAATTCAAATACGCGGCCGGAATCAATTCCCGGTATTTGAACCGGCCAGATTGACGATCATCAGGCTCGAAATCAATTCCATTTTGAGCAATTAAAAAATCTGTACCTGATCTGTTTGCTGCATAACCTAATTTCGCGCCAACCTCAATCTTATTATGCCCGTTGACTATCTTCGTATAATCCAATTGAACTGTCAAAAGCCCGATATTATAGCTCGATTTATTCTTCAAGGTCCTCAATTTCTCCTGGCCTTCCACTAAATTGTCTTCCTTGATCCCGTCATCCGTATTTGATCCATAACCCGCATACTGGCTACCAACAAAGAGCGAAGAGCCAAGGCTATCTATATTTTTACCGTAATTTAAAGTAACCGAATTGTTCCTTACTCTA
>NZ_JAELTV010000903.1 GCF_016429005.1 Pedobacter sp. ASV19 | reverse complement strand
CTCCTGATTAGTTAAAACTTCTTGTTCCATTTGAACCGGTATGTTAAGAACAATTCCGCCTGGAAGGACATCTGTAATGGGAACATCTGGATTTGCTCTTATAATGATTTTAGATAATGAAGAATTCCCATAGGCCTTTTCAGCGACATTATCCCATCTTTGGCCTTCTATTGTGGTATATGGTAGTGTATCCATTATTTTCTAAGTATTACGTCTTGGAAGACAGGTGTACTGACAGAGTTGAAATTTCTCATTACCCCCTGAAGATAAACATTACTGCTCTTCAAATCTTCCAAATTATGAAATGGATACAGGTTTTTGACTCCAGTAAAGGCATTTTCAACAGTTGTTGCAATTGATTTTAAGGCAGTAAAGTTGGCTTTCGCTTTCCTTGCATCGTCAATAATTGAGTTCATTTCGCCAATTGATTTAACTGCAGCATCACAACTTTCTTTTATTCTTGTAGCTGCAACAGAACGATTCGATGGATTATTTTGCATATCATCGACTAGATCATCTACTTTGTTTCCCTGGAGTGAAGTTTCAGTAATTTTGGCTGATACTTCGCTTTCTTTAGGTAAAGGTTGTGGCCTAACC
>NZ_JAELTV010000902.1 GCF_016429005.1 Pedobacter sp. ASV19 | reverse complement strand
ACAAAGCCCTCTGCAATTACCCGAATTGCCGCAGGTACTACAGAATTTGACCGGAGTTATTTTTATGATTTTGAAGCGATTTCCGGCGGCTATGTAATTACCGACTGGTTTTATATAGGCAATCATAATTTTGTTGTTAATGCGATCCTCAAAGCGCAAAGGGGGGCTTATTCTACAGGAAAAACTATAGCGATTGTGAATGTGTTAGACAAAACTTTTAAGAAAGTAACGGGACTGCCCTCTGACGCCAATATCGAAAGTCTCACAACCAATAATTATACGCCAAAAGACGGCAAGTTAGCCTATATCGGGGTGAACATGAAGGGTGCTGCCAATTATGTTTATAAGATAGACGCCTCTACCCAGACCGCCACTCAGGGATTAAAAGTTGAAGGTGGGGTAATTACGGCTATCCAGTACATAAAATAATGGAACTTAATTATAAGAACAAAGCGTTGACACCAGGTACTAAAAATGTGGCAACCAAAAAGAAAAGTAAGGATTCCTTATTTACAAGGATTAATAAATGGCTCCATCTTTGGCTCGGTCTGGTTTCTGGTGTCATTGTTTCGATTGTATGTTTAACCGGTTGTATAT
>NZ_JAELTV010000901.1 GCF_016429005.1 Pedobacter sp. ASV19 | reverse complement strand
AAATTGCTCTGCCAACATTAGGTTTGAAATCAAAACAGTTACCCAAAAAGATCAGGTCGATCAAAATGATGGATGGTAAAAAAGTAGTATTCAAGCAGACAGATGAGCAATTGACCTTCCTGGTGCCTGCCAATCGTCCTTCAAAATATGCAGCAGTTTTTGAAATAAAGGGGGCAATATAAATAAACAATAAAGATGTCTGGAATATTTCAAAAATACATGGTGCTGACGATCATCATATTGATGCAGGTGGGGCAAGCAAACAGTCAAAGCAAAAAAAACAAGGTAAATTATAATCTGAATACAGATTGGGCATTTTATAGGGGCGATGCGAAGCAAGCCCAAATGCTTAATTATGATGATTCAAAATGGATGCCGGTGGTTTTGCCGCATATTATGCAATTGGAAAAGAAACACAACGGAGGCGATATCATTTACGACGGTGTTGGATGGTACCGCCGTTACTTTAAACTATCCGGAGACAATGCTGATAAGCGGATTATTCTAAACTTTGAAGGAGCTGTCTCTTATACACATCTGACGCTGCCGACGAACGTTAGCCGGTGTAGATGTCGGTGGTGGGGGGGGGGGGTAGGGG
>NZ_JAELTV010000900.1 GCF_016429005.1 Pedobacter sp. ASV19 | reverse complement strand
CCCCCCCCCCCCCCCCCCCCTATTTTCAATCAGAAGACGGCATACGAGATAGAGCTGCCTGTCTCGTGGGCTCGGAGATGTGTATAAGAGACAGGGTCTGCTGTAAAGCTTTCCATAATAAAAAGCACGACGTTAGGTCTTGTTGTAGTGAGAATCTTTAAAGTCGTGTCTTTTTCTACATGGTAAAGATCCCTTACACTTTCATCTGCCTGTTGTTTACTAATATTTATTCTACAGGCAACCGGACAGATAAAGGCATTATAGGTACACTTGCAGGTTTTCCAAGTCTTGCGGCTGGAAATCTGGTAAAGTATACCAGTAAAATGCATAAACTACCCGCTATTTCTCAGGAGCTGAATAAGAATGGCTATTCAACAGCTTTCTACTATGGAGGTGAATCTGAATTTGACAATTATAAAGCCTTCATTCTGACTCATGGTTATCAAAGGCTAATCGATAAGAATAAGTTTGAAGACAGTGAACTGACTTCAAAGTGGGGAGCCTATGATGGTGTGGTCTTCAACAGGCAAATCAGAGACCTGAAAATGGTGAAGCAGCCCTTTTTTACAACCACTATGACTTTAACCAATCATGAACCT
>NZ_JAELTV010000008.1 GCF_016429005.1 Pedobacter sp. ASV19 | reverse complement strand
CCCCCCCCCCCCCCCCCCCCCCCCCCCCCCCCCCCCCCCCCCCCCCCCCCTTTTTAGATGTGTATAAGAGACAGGAGGAAAAAGAGGTAAGGGAATTGCGATGGTAAAAAAAGCAGACGGTAGCTGGAGCAACCCGGTTTTCATTACCCTGACCGGTGGAAGTATTGGTGCGCAAATCGGCTTCCAGGCAGTTGATCTGGTATTGATCTTTAAACACAGCAACAGCCTTACAGACATCAACAAAAGCAGTTTCACCCTTGGGGGAGACCTCTCCATCGCCGCGGGTCCTGTAGGCAGAAATACCACAGCAAATACAGACTATAAACTGGATGCAGAAGTATACTCCTATTCCCGCAGTAAAGGTCTTTTTGCAGGAATTTCCCTGAACGGTGCTTCCTTGGATATCGATGCAAAAGCAAATAAAGCCTTCTACGGAAAAGCACTATCTTCTCATACTATTTTTAAAGCAGCAAACAGCGATGCTGAAGTGGTTAAAGAATTGAAATCGACTTTGTCCGCCATGAAATAATTCCATTGGATAATACGTAACAAAAAAAGGCAGCTAGTAAAATGGCTGCCTTTTTTTGTTACAAACATTTAAAGGGCTACAATGCTTTAAGAAATGGCAAAACAGAAATACTAAAGTTCACATAAGGTGCAGCGTTAAGCTTATTCTCTATAAAATAGTCCTTACTCGGCGCGCTTTTCTCAAATACCCGCGACTGTAATGGACTGATCAAGCCGCCACCAGCTCCCAAAACCACATACTTTGATAACCTGTACTCATAAGACGGACCAGTTTTAAGATCAAGCGTAGTGAAGATATTCTGCTGAGGAAGTGCAGGCACATTCAAATTCAAAAAAGCGAGCGTTCCGGTCATTTCCGTTCCAAAAGAAAGAAAAGATTTTTCAGACAATTGTTTCCTGATGTTGATTCGGGACGGCAGATCTACAAATAATTCCAAACTGTTATTGAATTTACGCCAGGCATTATAATATGGCAATATGGGCAAAGGAGCCGAAGGGTCAACAACAACGACCACACCAACAGACGAAGACCGGTCGGCCATTCTTTTAAGAGTCAGTGCTGCAAGTCCCATATAATTCATTCGGATATAAGAAAAATGTTCATTCGTAATGGCGAGAGCACTTACACTATAGACCACTGGCTTATCAAACAAAGTACTTGCCCTGGTTACCCCAAGCCTGAAATTAAAAGTGTTCTCTTTAAGAACCATTTTCGCACCCTGAACCATACTGGGCTGACCGTTGATATCGCTAAACGATAGTTTTTGCTGTACCAATCCCAGAGAAGAGGAAATAAGGTTTTTTCCGATCTCCGCTACAGGAATGTTTACGTAAGCCCTGATCCTCGAAATCTGAACTTTACTCTCCAGAACCCTGTTGCCATATAAATCAGACTTTAAATCCTGCTTACCCCCAAACTCCGTAGAAATCCCTCCCTGACGCAGCAGAGGATAACGCAAAGCAATTTCCCTCAAAGCCGCCATCTTTACAGAATCTGTAAGTTTTGATGAAACATCTGTCTCCTTTCCTTTTTTTACAGGTTCCTGTCCATAAACCAGCATTACAGACATCCAACCACTCACAAAAAATATTAGAACTTGTTTTAACCGCATAAATATCGCTATATCATAATAGGATTTAAAGATGCATGTCAACACACAGGAAGAAAAGTAAAAAAAGTCCGAACCGGACAAAACCACCAGCGAAACGAACACAAAGAGAAAGGCCACCCAACCGGATGACCTCCCAAAAAATGTTTTTGAATAAAATGACCTGGTCTCTTCAAAAAGAAAGGCCACCCAACCGGATGACCTCCCAAAAAAATGTTTTGAATAAAATGACCTGGCGTCTTCAAAAAGAAAGGCCGCCCAACCGGATGACCTCCCAAAAAATGTTTTTGAATAAAATGACCTGGCGTCTTCGAGCTTCTTCAGCGAGGATATGCAGTCATTTTATTCAAAAACATTTTCCCCTCTAATTCCAGCCCCCGCCCAGCGAACGGTACAGCTCAACCATAGAATTCAATCTTGCCGCCTTAAGCGTCGCCATATCCAGCTCACTTTGCAACAAATTTCCCTGCGCAGTAATTACCTCAAGGTAATTGGCCATCCCATTTCTAAACAACAGGTTTGCATTCTTTACCGCTTTCTGCAAAGTCTGCACCCGGCTGCTGGCTATCGTATATTGCTGTTTTAGTTTTTCCTGTTTGATCAGTTCATCAGATACCTCACCAACCGCATTCAATACCGACTGTCTGAACTGCAGCACCGCTTTCTCCCGCTCTACCTTGGCCACCTCAAACTGGGTTTTCAATTCTTTACGCTGAAAGACTGGCTGCGTAATACCACCTGTAACCAAACCAAATAAAGAAGCCGGCACATTAAACCAATTGCTCGCTTTAAAAGAATTCAGGCCACCACTGGCCGTAATGCTCAGAGAAGGATACATACTGGCTTTAGTTACGCCAACTTTCGCATTTGCTATCGCCAAAGCCAGCTCCAATGTTTTCACATCAGGCCTGCGGCTCACCATATCCGAAGGTATACCTGCAGATAAAGACTCAGGTACTACGATCTGGTCTAAACTGGCCTGACGCTCCACAGCTGAAGGTAGCTGACCGGTTAAAATACGTAATGCATTTTCCTGCACGCCTACGCTTTGTTCCAGTTGCGGAACCAGCTGCGCCGCTACTGTCTGTTGCGCTTCTGCCTGCTGAATGGCCAGAGAAGTCACCTGACCGGCATCAAACTGCATATGTATGATCCGAAGCGTACTGTCATTTAAAGCCAGGTTCTTTTTAGCAACCTGCAATTGCGCATCCATCATGAGCAAATTATAATAACCTTGAGCTACATTAGCAACCAAACGGGTTTGTACAGCCTTTTTAGCCTCCCTGCTTTGCAGATAGGTTGCAAAAGCACCTTGCTTCTGGCTCCTGATCTTCCCCCAGATATCCGCTTCCCAGCTTAATCCCAGATTGGCATTGTAATCTTCAATATGGCTGGTTCCTAAAAACTGGCTGGTACTTAAACCATTCAGACTATTGTCTGAAGGCCGGTTGGAACTTCCGGTAATTTGCAAATTAAGCGAGGGGATATTGCCCAGTTTCGACTGTTTAAACAGCAATTCAGAGGCCTCAATATTCTTCACGGCAATCTGCAGGTCGTAGTTCCGTAGCAAAGCAGTATCAATCAATTTACGCAGCTCTGCTTCTGCAATAAACTGTTTCAAAGGAACAGCACCAATACTGGAAGTATCTGCCGTTAAAGCAGCGCCCCTGAAAGCCTCAGGGGTAGCTGATTTGGGTGCCGGGATATCCTTTGATACTTTACAGGCGCTTAAAAAGACGACCAGTAATAAAAAAGCATATGGATTTATATATCGTTTCATTTTTCTAATTGTTAATTATTATGCAGTTCCAGCTTTTCAGTTTTCCTGGCTGTTTCATTTTCATCCTGGTCCTCACGGTTCAAAACCGCTACTGGCAAGCCAGTAAACCGCTCCTGCAAATGCTGGAAGATCACAAACAATACCGGGATAATGAATAATCCTAACACAACACCTGACACCATACCACCGGCAGCTCCTATACTGATGGAGTGGTTACCTTGTGCTGAAGGACCTGTTGCAATACTCATTGGGAATAAACCGAACACAAAAGCCAGTGATGTCATAATGATCGGTCTTATCCTTAATCTTGCTGCTTCTATAGCCGCTTCCACCAAACCTAGTCCGGCCTTACGTCTTTGGACGGCAAACTCCACAATAAGTATGGCGTTTTTGGCCAGGAGTCCAATAAGCATAATCAGTGCTACCTGTACATAAATGTTATTTTCGATACCAGTTAAACCCAATACCACAAACACGCCAAATACACCTGTTGGGATGGAAAGTATGACCGCCAAAGGCAGGATATAACTTTCGTATTGCGCTGATAACAAGAAATATACAAACACCAGGCAAAGCAAAAATATCACAGTTGATTGTCCTCCTGAAGAAATTTCCTCACGTGTTTGCCCGGAGAATTCATAAGCAAACCCAGTTGGCAATTGTTCCTTCGCCGTTTCCTGTATAGCCTTAATTGCATCACCGGAGCTGTAACCTGGTTTAGGAATAGCGTTTACCTCGATAGAGTTAAACAGGTTATAACGCGAAGCGGTTTCTGAACCATAAACACGGGTTAATTTAACAAGCGTATTGATAGGCACGCTTTCTCCCGCTTTGTTTTTAACAAACACACGATCAATACTTGCAGGATCGGTTCTGTCGGCAATATCAGCCTGAACCACCACACGATAGTATTTACCAAAACGGTTAAAGTCTGATGCCTGTGCAGTACCAAAATAAGTCTGCATAGTTTGTAAAATGTCTTTAACACTTACACCCAACTGATCCGCCTTTTGGTCATCAACATCCAATTGTAACTGAGGATAATCTGCTTTATAAGAGGTAAAAGCATAAGCAATTGCCGGTTTCGCCATTAATTTTGCAATAAAGTTATTAGCTACACCACTAAATTTATCCAGCCTGCCATTAGTTTTATCCTGTAAGGTCACATTCATGGCCTCCACGTTACTAAATCCTGGAACGGTTGGAAAACTGAACACAAAGAAAGTACCGGCAGATATGGCCGCCATTTTAGCCCTTACTATATTTTGTATTTCATCGATATTTTTTACCGCCCCTCTTTGGTCATTTGGTTTTAACAATAAAAAGATCTGACCAGCCGACGGGCTGTTTGATGCCGTTAAAAAGTTATAACCTGCCAGCGACATCACAAATCTTGCTGATGGCATAGCGCGCAACTCCTTTTCAGCCTGTTTTAATATTTTGTTGGTATTGCTTAATGAAGTTCCTGACGGACTGGCAACAGCAATAGCCACAAAACCCTGATCCTCTGTAGGAATAAAACCTGTTTTTGTTCTGCTGACCAGGAAAACGGTTACAGCAACTATTAATGCAAGTCCGGCCATGCTAATCCATTTATTACGGATAAGGGTTTTCAAACCACCAATATATCTCTTGGTCATGTAATTAAACCCACCATTAAAGCCTGCATAAAACTTCTCAACAAAACCTTTCTTCGTCACCTGGTGACCATCTGCTGCATGTTTATTCTTTAAAAATAAGGCAGCCAGGGCAGGGCTTAAAGTTAAGGCGTTAACAGCTGATATAATGATGGCTATAGCCATTGTCAATGCAAACTGTTTGTAAAATATACCTGTTGAGCCAGTCATAAAACTAACCGGTAAAAATACCGCCGCCATAACCAGTGTAATAGATATAATTGCCCCGGTAATTTCATGCATGGCCTGGTTAGTTGCCGCTTTGGGAGTAAGCGTTGGGTTATCTTCCATTTTGGCGTGCACCGCCTCCACCACCACAATCGCATCATCCACCACAATACCAATGGCCAGTACAAGGGCAAACAGCGTCAAAAGATTGACAGAGAATCCAAAGAGATTCATGAAAAAGAAAGTACCAATAATAGCAACCGGAACTGCTATAGCCGGGATCAGGGTAGATCTGAAATCCTGAAGGAATATAAATACGACAATAAATACCAGTATAAAGGCTTCCACTAAGGTATGCTCAACCTGGTTGATGGACTCATCAAGATCGGTTTTGGTACGATAAAACTGATTGTATTTAATTCCCTTAGGAAAATCCTTTGAAAGTTTTTCCATTAGTTTATCAAGGGAAATCTGGATTTCATTGGCATTTGACCCTGATAATTGTATAATACCAATCGTAATTCCATCGTGTCCGTTCAGGCGGTTTACACTACTATAACTATAAGCGCCGAGTTCAACACGTGCAACATCTTTTAAACGTAATATAGAACCATCTGAATTTGAACGGATAGCAATATTCTGATATTCCTCCGGTTTCGTAAGCTTGCCTTTATATTTAATTACGTATTCGAATGCTTCGTTACTTCGTTCTCCAACCCTGCCTGGTGCCGCCTCCAGGTTTTTGTCCTGAATAGCACTGATGACTTCATTAGGGGTAATTTTGTAGGTTGCCAATTGACTTGGATTTAACCAAATACGCATTGAATAATCTTTAATACCACCAAATACACTGGCAGAACCTACACCAGAGATACGTTTGATTTCGGGAATTATATTGATCTGAGCATAGTTATTTACAAAAACTGCATCGTATTTTTTTGGATCCTCTGAGTAAATACCTATCGCACCAATAAAGCTATTTTGCTGTTTAGTAGTTGTTATACCATATTGTACAACCTCTGCAGGCAATTGGCTCGTTGCTTGTGAAACACGGTTTTGCACGTTAACAGCGGCCTGATCGGGATTCGTACCTTGTTTAAAATAAACCGTGATACCCAATGTACCATCATTACTGGCAGTAGAGGTCATGTATGTCATGTCCTCCACACCATTAATTGCCTCTTCCAATGATGGAGTCACCGAACGTAAAATCGTTTCGGCATTAGCACCCGGGTACACAGCTGTTACCAATACCGACGGAGGTGCGATATTAGGAAAGCGCTCTAAGGGCAGCTTTGTTAAGGCAAGTATACCAACGATCACCAATAATATGGAGATCACTGTTGAAAGTACCGGCCTTTCTATAAATTTTTGAAACATGACTTTTAAACTTTAAGTTTTATATTAATTTTTTGTTCTTACAACAGCTACTTTATCTGCTGCCTTTTGAGGCTGGATAACCATGCCTTCCTGTAATTTATCAATGCCGCTTAACACAATCTGATCACCAGCTTTTAAGCCGTCTTTAACCAAATAATTTTCGCCAGCTTTACCAACAATAGTAATCGCTTGTTTTTTCACCTTACTGCTGTCACCCACAGTAAATACAAATACTTTATCCTGCATATCAATAGTAGCCGACTGAGGAATGACCAACGCATCATTGTGTTGCAGGCTCAGACGGATCTTTCCAGTGTTACCAGATCTGATCAGACCTTCCGGATTTGGAAAACTCGCTCTGACAGTAATGGCACCGGTATTCTTGTCAAACTGACCGTCAATCACATCGATCTTACCAGGTTTGGCATATTCGGTATTGTCGGCAAGCAACAAAGTAACCGCAGGCAATTGTTTCAGTTTATCTTTCAGTGTCTGGCCAGGATATTGCTGCTTAAAGTTCACGAAATCCTTTTCACCCAGGGAAAAATACACATGTACATCATGTACATCAGACAATTGAGTTAAAGCTTCCACATCTGTCGGGCCAACCAGACTACCACGTTTTTTCAGCAGTCTTCCAATATAGCCGCTTACAGGAGCTTTAATTAAGGTATAGCCCAGATTAATTGAAGCGGTAGAAACATTGGCTTTAGCCTGCTCCACATTCGCTTTTGCAGCCAGTGCAGTCGCTTTAGCAGATTTCAACTGAAATTCAGAGATCACTTTGTTTTGCACCAGCGGCGTTAAACGCTCTACCTCCAGCTGCGCGTTGATCACTGCCGCTTCTGCAGAATGCTGGGCCGCAAGTGCGTTGTTTAAAGCTGCACGGAAAGGCAGTTCATTGATTTTAAAGATGGACTGACCGGCAGTTACAAAAGCACCTTCATCCACAAATACTTTATCCAGTGTACCGCTCACCTGAGGGCGAACTTCAACATTTACCGTACCTTCAATAGATGCAGGGTATTCCTGGAAGGTTGTTTCCGTTCCGGAAACAACAGCGGCCACAGGTAAGGCAGGCGGAGGTGGTGCAGCCACCTGAGGATTCTTACTTGAACAAGCCATTAAAAATAAAACAGAGAGTAGTAGTATTGGTTTCATAACGTTATTAGACGATTTAACAGTGTTAGATAATAGGGCGGAGATGGGGGGATATTTCATGATATTTATTATTATGTAGATTTATAACGGATATAAGTGATTTAACAGCGTTAGATGACCAGGCAAAAAAAAGGATTAATCGTTTATGAACCGGATAATACCTTTCAGGGCATCTCTCAGAATATGCTGGTTCATCTCTTCATTAGTTCCTTTCTGAACCAGATTGATTGAGATCAGGCCATGCACAATAGACCAGAACGTATAATATTTTCTGCAAATCAGGTCTTCATCAGGTTCTACCTTCGTAATGAGTTGTCTGATCACATCACCATACATCCGGCTTACCCGTTCTGCTTCCGGCAATGCTTTTTTGACCTCACAGCAAATCATTTCCACACCATACATGATCTGGTAAAACTCCTTGTGTTCAAAAGCGAAATCCCAGTAAGCAATCCACATTGCCTCCATTTGATCGGCTGGATGTTCGTACGCATTTCTGGCTGCCTCTACTTTTGCACCCAACAGAATATAACCCCTGCTGGTCAGCTCTAAAAGAATGCCTTCTTTGTTTGCAAAATATTCATAAATGATCGGCGCAGTATACTCAATAGCATCCGCAATTTTGCGCATACTCAAAGCCTGCCACCCTTCTTCCTGGGCAATCTGAAGCGCAGCATCCAGGATGTTATTCCTGGTCTCTTCTTTTAAACGCTGGATTCTTTCTTTGCTTCCCATGATTAAATTTATTGAGGTGTAAATAATTTAACACCGTTAAGCAAATGTAGATACTTCTTAAATAAGAATCTATCATTCATTTGTCAAAATGAGATGACAAGGCTTTAAATACTTTTAAACATGCCTATTCTGTCAAAACTTGCCTAAAAGATTTAGGCGTCCCCTGCATTTGACGTCTAAAAAAAATATTAAAATTAGCAGGATATTCAAATCCCAGACAATAGGCAATCTGCGCAACATTCCATTCCGTGTGTTTCAACAGGGCCACAGCTTCGTTCGCTATTCTTTTAGAAATATGTTCAGAAGTTGTTTTTCCGGTCACCTCCTTAACTGCATGGTTCAGGTGGTTTACGTGAACCGCCAGTTTAGCCGCAAAATCATGCGCGGTTTTCAGCTCCAGGATATGATCCGTAGAGCCGATCGGAAATTGTCTTTCCAGCAGTTCCATAAAGAGCGAAGCCAGACGTACCGAAGCATTGCTGTGTTTAATATCTGTAGATGCAGGCTGTACTTTGATTGCCTCATGAACAATCAGGTTCACATAGTTGCGGATCAGGTCATATTTATGCACATATTCCCCGTTCATCTCCTCCATGATCTTTAAAAAGAGTTCCATAAATATCGCCTCCTGATGTTCATCTATCCGGATCAGCGGACAGCCATGAATTCTCCACAACAGGGACTCTTTCAGGCTCTCGTTCTTTTTACGCATAAAATTTTCCGTAAAAAGACAAAAATATCCACCCTGTGTTTCAGAGGTTCCCTCCCAGGAATAGGGTATATTGGGGTTTGTAAACAAAAGCGCGCGTCCTTTCACCTCGATACGTTCATTTGGAAAATGAAGTATACCACAACCAATGATCAGAGAGATCTTGTAAAAATCTCTCCGGTTATAAGGTGATGGATTGGCAGAGCAATAAACCGACCTTTTAAATACATTAAAATGGCCAATATCGTTCACCATTCCCAAACTTGGGACCACAACTTCAGGCCGGTTAATTTTAAGCCTTTCGTAAAAGTCCTGCAGCGTTTCGCTTTTCAATACATTATAAAATTCCTGGTTTCTGGCCGGCATATGACGATGATAAAAAAACTAATATAAAGTTAAGACTTTATTACAGTTCCGTCACGCATTTCTTCACTCGGTTCTGTCACAAATTCATCACCGGCATTCAAATTTCCAAAAACCTCTATTCTGTCATCAGTTTCACGGCCTTTCTTAACAGCTACTTTTTCCGTTTTGCCGTTCACTACTTTGATCACAAAGAGACCTTCACTCGTATCGAGTAATGCTTTTTTAGGAACGGTGAAGGTACTCGCATTGGCCGGGAGCGGGATACTAACCTCTGCCACCATACCTGGCAACAGTTTTTTATCATTGTTCAGCACATCCATTTCTACCTTTTCAGAACGCAAACGCAGATCCAGTGCTCCTGCCAAACGTTTCACATCAGCCGTAAAAGTCTGGCTTGGAAGAGATTTAACCGTAAAAGTAACCTGGTGCCCGTCTTTAAGATAGCCTGTATACACCTCCGGAATAGAAATGGCCAAACGAAGTTTCTTTTGCTCCTGCAAAGTGAACAACGGGAATTCCGATCCTTTTCCTGAAGGACCAACATAAGCTCCCAAGTTCACATTTCTTGCCGTGATGATCCCGCTAAACGGCGCACGGATCTCCAGGTAGTTCTGAATTGCGCCTACTTCTTTTAAAGCCGCTTTCGCCGCTTCAAACTGCGCATAATCTGAGTTCTTTCTCGCCATGGCCTGATCCAGATCATTCTTGGAAATGGTACCCGGTGTTTTACTGGTTTCAAACAAGCGGTCATAATTCGCCTTACTGGCTGTATAAACTGCTTCCTGAGCCTTAAGCTTAGATTGCGCAGCTGCAATCTGCGAAGTCATTTCTGGTGCTTCCAGTGTCATGAGCAGTTGTCCCTGGGTAACCTGCGAGCCGATATCTGCTTTTAAGGTTTTCACAAAACTGCTCACTTTGGCATACAGGTCTACCTGTTGGTAAGCTGTCAGTTCGCCTGGCAGACGAAGTGCTGTAGACAATTTCTCTTTTTCCAGTTTAAAAGTAGCCACAGGAGCTGCTTTCTCTGTTTTTACCTCTTCTTTCTTCGCTGAAGCTGTACAGCCATGCAATATTGTAACCAGGGCCAAGCCGCCTGCAACCAATGTACCCTGAAATATCTTTGTTTTCATTTCTATCAAATTTAAATATCTTACCATTAATCTGCTAAACCTTTAATGTAATGCTTGCTTTCTTCATCTTCCGGATCCAGTGAAATGGACTGCGTAGATACTTTACCCTGTACCCAGGCAAATACCAGGGGCAGGATCACCAGCACGGCAAAAGTAGAAGCGACCAATCCGCCAATTACTGCTCTTCCCAGCGGAGACACCTGATCTCCACCCTCTCCATGTCCTATCGCCATTGGAAGCATACCCGCCACCATGGCCACACTGGTCATGATGATCGGTCTCAGCCTTAAAGCAGCTGCTTCTTTTGCCGATTCCAGCGCATTGCCATTGTGCTTCCTTAAATGCTCCGCATTGGTGATCAGCAAGACCGCATTGGCAATGGATACCCCCACCGACATGATGATCCCCATATAGGACTGCAGATTCAGTGTAGAGCCCGTTACCGTTAACAACAGCAGAGAGCCTAATACCACCGCTGGCACAGTAGCCAGAATCACCAGTGGCACCTTAAACGACTGGAAGTTAGCAGACAACATTAAAAAGATCACCACAATAGCCACCAGTAAGCCAGACTGCAAACTGCTCAGGGTTTCCTTCAGCACCTGGGTTAAACCTACTGGTTGGATCATAAGGCCACGGGGAAGCTCTCCCACGGCTTTAATGGCCTTCTCAATATCTTTAGTTGCAGAACCCAGATCTTTTTTGTTCAGATTGGCCGTTACCGAAAGAAAAGGCGTTGCACCAACATTGTCATTTTCTCCATAGGTCGTATCCGGTGTGATGGTCGCCACATCCGAAAGTACCGGCCTGGTTGCATTTCTCAGCAGCGGAATTTCACCGATATCATCCTTGGAATTCATCTGGTTAAAAGGTACCTGTACCTGCACATTATAGGTCAGTCCGATCTTCTCATCCATCCAGACGTTCTTGTCTGTATAACGGGAAGATGACGTAGAAGCCACCAGAGATTTAGAGATATCGTTCAGGTCGACCCCCAGTTGTGCGGCCCTTACACGGTCTATATTGATGTTCATTGAAGGATACTTGATGGGCTGTGCAGTCTGTACATCCCTCAGGTATTTGATTTTCTGCAATTCAGCCATGATCTTGTTGGCATAAACTTCATTTACCTTTTTGTTTTTTCCGGCAATCCTGACCTCTACCGGCGTAGGAGAACCCTGGCTCAACACTTTATCTGTGAGCTCTATCGGCTCAAAAGAAAGCTTAAGTTCAGGTGCAAGCTTTTTAATCCGCTCCCGCAATTTATCCTTAAACTCCTCCATATCCGTATGGTAATCTTTTAAACCAATCTGGAAAACGGCCTCATGCGGACCGGCCATAAATAAGTAGATCGGGTTCACCGAGAACAAAGCCGGGTGCTGGCCAACATATACCGAAGTAATCGCAATATGTTCCGGCCCTACCATTTTCTTCAGTTCACCAAGAATTAACTGTGCTTTCTCTTCTGTCCGCTCCAAACGGGTACCATCTGGCGCTTTCATCCGCAATTGAAACTGACTGGAATTTACTTTTGGAAGTACATCCCTTCCTATCGTACTCAGCAGCAATACCGCCAGACCGGTAATCAAGACCAGATACAGGATCACCACAGGTTTACGGTGTGGCATCAGGCGGTTTAGAAAACGCATAAACCGGTTCCTGAACCGCTCAAACAAACTGATCTTTCCATCTTTGTTAAAGTCTTCACGCTCTACCAATACCCTTTTTTGATTTAGGGTATCTTTCTCCGATTCAGGCGTTAAACCTGTAGACAGAAAAACGGCTTCATCTTCCGTTGCACCTTTTGGGTGTTTGGTCACTTTATGCGGATGTGCGATCATCAGCCAGTTGGCCATGATCGGTACAAAGGTTTGAGATAAAAAGAAAGAAACCACCATAGAAAAACCGATGGCCATAGCCAGAGGCAAGAATAAAGCGCCTGGAATTCCGCTCATGGTAAAAGCCGGAGCAAACACCGCCAGAATACACAAAAGAATCAGCAGTTTTGGAAAGGCTATCTCCTTACAGGCATCCCAGATGGCCAGCGCCTTGGGTTTTCCCATATCAAAGTGCTGATGTATGTTCTCTATCGTTACCGTAGATTCATCCACCAGGATACCAATAGCCAGGGCCAGACCACTCAGCGACATGATATTGATTGTTTGCCCAAAGAGCTTGAGGAACAATACCCCCGCAATAATAGAGGTTGGAATGGTTAAAATAACGATCAGTGCCGCACGTTTATCACCTAGGAACAGCAACACCATTAATCCTGTAAGAATCGCCCCGATGGCCCCTTCACTGATCAGACTTTTTACCGCATTGATCACATACACGCTCTGGTCAAATTCATAAGACAACTTAACATCCTCAGGCAGTGTATTCTGGATTAAAGGAAGGTTCTTTTTCAGGTTTTTTACCACATCCCAGGTGGATGCATCACCAGATTTTGCAATACTGATGTATACCGAACGTTTACCATTGATCAAAGCATAGCCCGCTGTAGCATCTGCTCCGTCTTTAACCACGGCTACATCTTTCAGGTATAAGTTCTGTACCCCACCTTTAAACAAAGGAATATTTTCGAAATCTTTAATTTTCTGAATGGTATAATTGGTAGGTGTAATGTAATTCTTATTGCCAATCCTCACGTTTCCGGAAGGCGCAGTCTGGTTGTTGACCCGGATGGCCTCAACCACCTGATCTACGGTCAGGTTGTGCGAACGCATTAGGTTCGGGTCTACGTTAATCTCTATCGTACGCGGACTTCCACCAAAAGGTGCCGGTGCCAGCAAACCCGGGATGGCCGTAAAAGAAGAACGGACATAAATATTGGCCATATCCTGCAACTCGTTATTGGAACGGATCGGGCTGCTCAGCACCAATTGTCCAACCGGTAAGGAGGAGGCATCAAAACGAATGATAAAAGGCGGCTGTGAGCCTGGCGGGAAAATGGCCTGGGCCCTGTTGGACAGCGCACTGAGCTCCGAGGCCGCCTGCGCCATATTTGTTCCTTCGTAATAAGTGAGCTTCATGAGCATCAAACCTTGTACGTTTTTGGTTTCAATGCTCTTGATCCCGTTGGCAAAAAGCAGAATATTGATGTACTGCTTACCAAAATAAGCCTCCATTTGTGTTGGGGTATAGCCCCCAAAAGGATGCGCAATATAGATCACCGGTAAGTTCATCTTTGGAAGGATATCCACTTTGATGTCACTGATGGCACCAATCCCAAAGAAGAAAAGTCCGGCAACCAACACCAGGATGGATATCGGTTTTCTAAGTGCGAAACGTATTAGATTCATTGATGTATAGATTAGAATTCGTTTATAAAAAGATCATAATTGCCCAATGCAGCAGATTTAAGCAGCAGTGCCTGCCATACATTGTTGTACGCAATGTCGCGGTCGGTTTCTGCCCGGTTCAGGGTATATAAGGCCTGGGTTAAATCCACCATTGTGGTAAGACCATTTTTATATAAAGTACTTTTTTGCAGATAGGCATCTGAAGCCGCCTTGACCTGGATGGGTGCCTCCTTATAATTGTCTATCGCATTTTTCAGCTTCGTATCTGATAAAGCCAATTGCGCCTGCAGTTGTTTGTTGACCAGTTCATACTCGTCCTGAAGCCCTCTGGAAATGTACTCCTGTGCTCTAACCTGTGGGTGCGTACGGGCAATAGAGGTTAGGTTCCAGACCATCCCGACACCAAAGAGGTAGTTACCACGGGTAGGATTCACTCCATCGGCATAACTTTGAGTAAAAGCCGTCTGATTCTGCGCATAAGCAGAACTAAAGCCCGAACCCCTGCCCTGCATCACACCAAAAAGAGAAAAGGTAGGATAGTAGGATCTTTTATAATAATTGGTTTGTTCATTACTCACATCTACCCTGTTTTTATAGTAGTTTAAAATCGGGTGATTGCTCGTAATCAGCGTATCTGCTCCATATTGTGCCGGAATCCGGGTAATAGACGCTGTATCTATAGTAAAGTTAACCGAAGTGACCCCCATCAGAACGCCCAGCTTATTGGCCTGCTCCTGTTCCAGATCTTTAGCCTTGGTTAATGAGATCCGGGCATTGGATACCTCTGCCTTGGCCAGAGAAGAATCTACACCGGCAATGAGACCGTTCTTTGCACGCAACACTGCTGTATTCTGAAACACCAACGCACGTTCCAGGTTTCTTTTCTGCGATAAAGTTAAGCGCTGGGCTGCCAGCAAATTTAAATAGGCTGCAGATACTCTGATTTCCTGTTGGAACCGCTCCTGCTCAAGGTCCTTTTTATCCCGGTTCAATACCGTCCGGGCAACTTTGATCTTTTCTTTAATCCGTCCGAAAGTAAAAAAATCCCAATTGACATTGGCCAGGTAAAGCGAGCCAAAAGCAGCATTCCAGTTCTGTTTGTCCAATGCAGGACCTGAGGAGGCTACTGCTAAACCACCCAAACCATAGGATGGCCCGTTCTGACCATTGATCGTTCCATAGTCATTTTGCGCAGATAGACTCAGGTTTGGCAAATAATCCCTTTTACTTTGCTTTACAGATTCTTCTGAAGCATGGACATAATTACCTTTGGCTTTCAGCAGATCATAATTGGTCAGTGCGGTGTTTACCGCCTCCTTTAAACTCAGGGTTTGTGCGTTTAAAATCCCCGCGCCAATAAAAAGGAAATAAAATAGAAATAAAACAAGTGATTTTACGCTAAGCATAGTGTGTATTTTACACTGCAAATTTATTCCGAAGGCATAAATTCAAAGTATGTGCTTCAAATCAATAATTATTTGAATCAAATAATTTGGACAAGAACTCATACTTTACTTTTATATTACAATTATGCTCATACGGTATTTAAATGCCCTATTTCTTATACTTACTTTTATGCCCATGAAGGATATCGAGAAAAAAGAAGACCTCGAGTTATTGGTGAATGCATTTTACAATAAGGCGCTGGAAGACGAACTGATCGGGCCGGTTTTTAAAGCCGCCGATTTTTCTTTAATACAGCATATTCCGGTCATGGTCTCCTTTTGGGAAACCATTTTATTTGATGTGCATACTTACAGCGGAAACCCCATGCTTAAACATATCCAACTGAATCAGTTCATCCCTTTAAAACCAGAACATTTCCAGCGCTGGCTGGTGCTTTGGGAAGATGCACTTAAAACCCATTTTAAAGGAACAAGAACGGACGAGGCTTTAAAACGGGCATCCTCTATCGCTCAAATGATGCAAATTAAAATTTCCAGGAGCGCACAGCCATAGTTCCGGTAAATCCCCGGTTGATCACTCCCCCCATAACTAAGATTCAAAACCAACAAATTAAGATGGAAGAACAAGCGTACATCTGCATACATTCATGCCTGGAACAGGTTACTAATTGGTTTATTAAAAACAGGGATTAAACAGGGACCAAACAGGGATTAAACAGGGATCAACCAGGAATAAAATACCTGTTCAGTCTCTGTTTTTTTCTTATTTGTTATAGAGATAATTCTTATTTACCTGGAACTATTCACCTCGTAGTATTCAACTAAATACAAACCAAACACATAAAAAACAGAAAGATTAAAAAAGAAACGAAGTGTTATTTATCCGCCCAGCCTGGTCTCCCGCCCTCTGCACCTTGCTACCGAAAATTCTCGTACGCTGCGGAAAGACCTCAGAGATCTGCGGCTTTTTCAGCCGCCTGATATCGTTAGTCTTGAAGCAGATGTACAGAATTTTCGGCTATAATTACAAAACATCCTATTGAATTCAACAGCTTAACCGTATTTTAGTAAAAAAAACAAAATGAAAACAACCTTAAAAGCATCCCTTCTTGTGCTTCTTACAGTATCCCTGCATGCTGAACTTAAGGCACAAGGTGTAAAAATTCCACAGGCCAGCAGTGGACAAACCATCACACAGGATTTTGGTTTAGGCAAAATATCCATCAGTTACTCCCGCCCGAATGTGAAAGGAAGAAAGATCTTTGGAGGTCTGGAGTTGTATGGTAATGTATGGCGAACTGGTGCAAACAGTGCTACAGTCATTAAATTTACAGATGATGTTACTTTTGAAGGTAAACCTGTTCCTGCTGGTGAGTATGAACTTTTCACTATTCCAGGCAAGGACGAATGGACGGTGATCCTCAATAAAATGTCTAAACAATGGGGCGCTTACGAATATAAAGAGTCTGAAGACTTACTGAGGGTTAAGGTAAAACCAGTAGCTTTAAAAGATAAGGTAGAAACCTTTACTATACAGCTGGCCAACGTATATCCAACTAAGGCTCAGTTACAATTACAATGGGAAAATACTTCTGTGAGCGTGAACCTGACCACCGATGTGGATACTAAAGTAATGGCGAGCATTGATGAGGCCATGAAAGGAGAGAAAAAACCGTATTTCGCTGCTGCACAATATTACTATGAAAATGGCAAAGACCTGAATAAGGCCCTGGAATGGATGAACGCGGCAGAAGCTGCAGATCAAAAAGGTCCGTGGATCAGGTTATGGAAAGGCCGTGTCCAGTTAAAAATGGGGGATAAAAAAGGTGCAGCTGCTAGCGCAGAGGCAGGTCTTAAACTGGCAAAAGAATCAAACAATGAAGAATATGTAAGATTGAATTCAGCATTATTGGCTGAAGCGAAGAAATAGTTTCTCAATCTTCTTTTAAGGGCCGCCTTCAGGGCTGCCCTTTTTTATGTTGTACAGGCTTCAGTATTTGCTGGAGAAGGAGGCTGAGTACCACCACCAGCAAACAGCCGATAACATTGAGCCATAAATAAGCCACCACTTTGTAGTACCCGCAAACACAAACCGCTATTTCGGTTAGAATGGCTGCAATAAAGACCGCTTTTCCATCTACCTTTTTCAGATAAAAGGCCACTAAAAACACCCCCAGGATTGTACCATAAATATAAGATCCGAGAATGTTCACTGCCTCGATCAGATTACCGATCTTACTGGCGTATAAAGCCATCAGAATACAGACACCACCCCATAAAATAGTTGCCCATCTGGAAGCATTGAGGTATTGCTGGTCTGTTGCCTGTTTATTGATCAGTCTTTTATAAATATCAATTACACTTGTAGAAGCCAGAGAATTTAAAGCGCTGGCTGTTGAACCCATAGAAGCCAGGAAAATAATCGCGATCAGCAAACCAATTAAGCCTTTTGGAAGGTATTTGGTTACAAAGCTTAGAAAGATATAATTGTTGTCGTTGATGTCGGCCTTGGGGTCATTTTTCAGCATCAGGTCTGTAGCCTTTTTCCTGACACTTTTGGCCTGTTCATCAGCTTCCTTCAAAAGGATCCGCTGCTGGTCAATTCCGGCCTGATCTTTCTGATCAAGAGCGGTTTCCAATTGCTGCAACTGCTGCTGCTTTTTGTTAAAAATATCGGTATATTCTGCTTCAATATGCTTCAGTTCGGGCTGATAGCTACTGTTTTGGAGTTTATTCAGTTCAAAACTATTAAAGAATACCGGGGGACGGTTGTATTGATAAAAGGCGAAGACCAGTACCCCGATCAGCAGGATCAGGAACTGCATCGGGATTTTCACCAGACCGTTCATCAGCAGGCCCATACGGCTCTGCCCTACAGACGAACCGGTAAGATACCGCCCTACCTGGCTTTGATCAGTACCAAAGTAAGAGAGCTGCAGGAAAAAACCACCAATCAGTCCGCTCCAGACGGTATACTGGTTGTTCCAGTCAAATTTAAAGTCTATGGCATTGGTCCGCCCCATTTTACCGGCAATACTGATGGCTTTGCCCAAGCCTACACTGGAAGGCAACAAGTGTACCACCACTACACCCGCTGCGAAAAGACCACAAAAAATAATGGTCATTTGCAGCATTTGTGTATAAGAAACCGCTTTTGTACCTCCGTAAACGGTATAAAAGATGACCAGACCGCCGATAAATATGGTTGTATAGGTTGTATTGATGTTCAGTATCGTAGAGAGTATGATCGATGGCGCATAAATGGTAATTCCTGTAGACAAGCCCCGCTGAATGAGAAAAAGAAAGGCGGTTAAGGCCCGGGTATTTAAATCAAAACGCTGTTCCAGGTATTCGTAGGCGGTATAGACCTTTAAGCGATGAAATATAGGAACAAAGGTGATGCACAAGACAATCATTGCCAGGGGCAAACCAAAATAGAACTGTACAAAGCTCATTCCGGTAGAGTATGCAAGGCCCGGCGCAGAGAGAAAAGTAATGGCACTGGCCTGTGTAGCCATCACCGAAAGGCAAACACTGTACCAGGGCATACTCTGGTTGCCCAGCAGATAGCCCTGGATGTTTTGAGCACCACGGCTCTTGTACACCCCATAAACCACAATGGCCAATAAGGTACAGATCAGTACTGCCCAGTCGAGGTTGCTCATTCAAAGTATTTTGTAAAAAGGTAAAACAAAAGGATCAGTACCCCCAGCCAGAGGATCAGCAGCCGGTAAAACTGCTGCCAGCTTTTGACAAAAGGCGGCAGTTCAGGGTCTTTTTTAGGATCCTTCATTATCTGGTATTTTGGTTTGAAATTAAATTGACCAGCAATCGGTATGCGCCTGGTACACCTGCAGGAAGTTCACGGTAAAAGACCAGACCGGAATAGACGTATTTGCCTTTACCATAACTGGCTACGAGCAGTGATCCGTTGGAGGGCTTTTCTCCGGTGTCGTTCATAGACAGTACTGCGGTATATTTTGGATCGATATCTGTTGCAAAATAAATACCACGCTCCTGCACCCAGCCGTCAAAGTCTTTGGTGGTGATTTTATTCGGGTAGTTGAGCACCTGGTGATCCGGTGCCAGGAAAGTGACTTTAGCATCTTCTTCAGTAACCCGGTCTCTTGTGAGCTTAAAAGGATATGGCCCCAGGTCGTTGATCTTCAGAGGACTGTTTACATTGTACTGGATCATCAAAGTCCCTCCTGCCTCTACATATTTGAGCAGTTTAGGCTGCATGGCTTTTACCTGGTCATTGATGTTGTACAGTCGTACCCCGGTAATAATGGCGTCAAAACCGGAGAGATCGGTATTGAGTACTTCATGATCAGAGAGCAGGGTCACTTCATAGCCAATCTGTTTTAAAGACTGGGGGATCAGATCACCCGCTCCGGCAATATAGCCAATCTTTTTACCAGAGATCTTCAGGTCTACCTGTTCTACACGGGCTTCGGCTAGGGGAAATAAAGTTTGAACGGGAATATGATCATAATTGATCACATGCAAGCCACGGTTAAAAGTTTGACCGTCAGTCTGTATTTTTAAAGAAAGTGTGCCGCTTCGAATGGATCCTCCCGGGGTAACGGTAAAATTAACCAGCTCCTGATCTCCTTTTGCAACCAGGTTGAAGTCGATCTTCTCTGGCGACACTTTCCATCCATCAGGAACCACTGGAATCAGGGTGCCCTGGCTCCCATCTTTAAAGCTGTTGAGTTGTACAGCAAAATTCCGGGGCTGGTTGCCATTAAACACATAGGCTTTTTCTGCCAGGGTTGCGGTAACCGGGGGGGCAATCACCAAAGGCTGGTAAATTTCTCCTTTTACCGGATCGGTGTATTTGTAGACTACCGGCCTGTCAAAGCTGATGATTTTTCCTTCGATATTAAAACTGAAGGTGATCTTCGGCAAATTGGGGTTTTCAGGATAGCCAATTAGTAAGGGGTCGTTAATGGTATAGGTGCCAATGGCGTGTTTCTCCGCCAGCCAATAGGGCTGTGAGAGCTGATCTGCAGAAATTTTGCTCCGTATATTTATGATTTCGTTGCTCTGGGCTGCTGGTGGGGGGGCCACTAAGTCCGACACATCAGAAAATACGATGGAATTTCCCGGACGGATGAGGATCTGTGAATTGACAGGAATAGATTCTTTTAAGGCATATTGGGCTTGCTTGGCATAGCTTTCGAACCAAAGCCCCGAAGCGGCAACCAGGAGTTCCTTAATCTTTTTTATCTTTTCTGTTTTCCAATAGTCGTCTGATAATTTTTCGGCCGCTGTAAGGATCCTGACCAGGGCGGGCACAGATTTAGATGGTTCAGTAAGCTGGTAAGCCGCATTGGCTTCCTGGATCAGTCGGCTGATCTCCTGCCCGTCTTTAACACGTGTCCAGGTTTGGTCTATGCCTTCAAAAAGATCCTGTTTAGCCGTGGCACCAGCAACCGGGCTAAAATATTCTATGGCCGGCCCGCGCTGTTTAGCGGAGCCAAAGCCCTGGCTCTTGTGGTTGGATCTGCTTTCGGCCGCTATTTCTCCGTAACCTTTGCCCAGCAAGGGGTTAAAACTACCTACATCTATTTTAAGCTGGTCATCAGAAGTGGTATTGTTGCCTCCAAAATTGAAGGTATTCCAGACCAGGCGTTTGGCCTGCCAGATCTTTACGTATTTAAGTTGTTCGGGAAATTGTTTTGGATCGGCAGCTGCACTAAAGGCTTCACGGGCAAGAATAGCAGAAGCAGAATGGTGTCCATGTCCGGCTCTTCCATCTTCAGGGAAACGGGTAATAATTACATCTGGTCTGAATTTACGGATCACCCAGACCACATCGCCCAGGATTTGATGTTTGCCCCATATTTTAAAACTTTCTTCCGGGTTCTTGGAGAAGCCAAAATCATTGGCTCTGGTAAAAAACTGTTCTGCGCCGTCGGTGCGTCTTGCAGCCAGCAGTTCCTGTGTACGGATCAGACCCAGCAAATCGGCTTGTTCATTTCCAATCAGGTTCTGCCCTCCATCTCCCCTGGTGAGAGACAGATAGCCGGTCCTTAACTTACGGCCTTTGGCCAGATAAGCCAGCAGGCGGGTATTTTCGTCATCGGGGTGTGCGGCAATATACAAAACACTGCCTACTACATTCAGGGCTTCGAGGCCTTGCTTAATCTCGCCCGTAGGGAGTTGAGTAGAGGTTTGTGCTTTAAGAAAAAACGGGGTTGCAAAAATAAGCAGCAATAAAGAAGCCCTAAGTTTCATATGTATCAGTTAATTTCCGAAATTAATCAATACCAATGAAACTTAGGGCTCCCCTCAAATATTTTACAAGAGAATTTTACTGCTGATTTCTTTGTCTATGGTAATAAATCCTGGGTATTTAATGATCGCTCCAGCAACTTTAATGCTTGGTCTGATCTTTAAGGTAACAATACCCTTTTTTTCGGGTCCTCCATTCCTGGCCTTTAAAAAGCCGGTGATGCTTTCCATGGTCTTACTGTTGGAAATAAAGGGATAGATATTGGCGGTCATATTTACCGGCACTACAGTTGATTGTCCGGAGTTTACGTCTACACTTTGATTCACAAAACCATTGGAAATCTCTTCCTGGTTGATCAGGATCTTATATTCAAATTCATTGATGGAAGCATCGCTGGAACTTGGATTGGTGATCTCGAGGTTCAGCTTAGCCCTTAAAGGGATATCCCGTCTCAAAAGTCCAAGTGCAAGGCCGGGCAAGCTGGCAATATTAATATTTTGATCGCTGATCAGACTTTTAATGTCTGTTCCAGCAATGGAGATCTGGTCGGCGGATACGATCCTGTAGGTACATTTTTCAAGCGCTTTGATCTGCTGGGCTTGTTTATTGAGGCCACATCCGGATATAGATATAGTGATTGCCATCAGGCAAAATAATGCGAGTTTCTTCATAATGCTATAACGGCTAAATCTTGGAAATGATATGTTTGGATAAATTAACGTCTTCTGCCTGGTTTTTTACCAATCAGGGCATCTACGCTGTATCTGCCTGCGCCTGAAAACAACAGGAATACATAAACGATCAAATAGTGCCAGGCAAGTTCTTTTTTGGCAAAGGCGTCGGGTGCGTGTATAATGAAAATGGCCACCACCATGGTAACGATCAAAGGAATCACAGCCAGACGGGTAGCCAGACCAAACAGCAACAGTACAGAACAGCCTACTTCTGCAAAAACAGTAAGGAAGAAAGAAAGCTTTTCACCCAGCCCCAAAGGGTCTCCAAACTGAATTGGGGCACCGCTAAGTACCGGATTTATTTTACTCAGGCCATGGGTCAGCATAAAGGCTGCTATACCTATTCTCAGGAGCAAAAGTGCAAAATCAAGGCTTTGGTGGTTGTAGTTGGTGTTAAAGATTCTTCTCATTCTTCAGTTTGTTTTAAAGGTATGAGTTGTAAATATATTATTTTTTGTGCTTAATCAACAAGTGCCTTGGTAAATCCGGCCATGGCATCTTGTACAATCATCTTTTTGGTGACGTCTGGTTTTCCGCTTTCAATCATTTGTATGGATACCAATCCATGCAGAATGGACCAGTAGGTATGGAATTTCAGAAAGTAGTCTGCTTCCGGGTTTTTGCTGCCTGCAATGGCTTCTTTTATGGTAGAGATCATCAGTGCGGTCATTTCCTGCACTTCGGGAACTTTTTTGACGGTATCGCAGGCGGGAATACCCAGGCCAAACATGAGCTGGTAATATTCTTTATTGTCGAAGGCGAAGTCCCAGTAGGCATCGCCCATAGCTGCAAGTTGCTGTGCCGGGTCTGCATATGCTGCTTTGACTTCTCCCAGGGTTTCGGCCAGCTTTTCAAAACCTTCTTTGGTAAATTCGAGCAGAATGGCTTCTTTGTTTTCGAAATGGTTATAGATCACAGGAATGCTGTATTCTATGGCATCTGCAATTTTCCGGATAGACAGGGATTGCCAGCCGTCCGTGATCACCAGCTGCCAGGCGGCCTCCAGGATGCCTATCCTGATACTTTCTTTGTGACGTAGTTTGCGTTCGGCGATTCCCATACTTATTACTTTAGTTAACAGTGTTAGCAAAAATACATCTATTCATCAGAGAAAAAAAATGATCTGCCGCAATCTGACTTTAACTTAACAAAAGCTGTTTATGGCCTAGATATGGATATATCTAAAGGTTAAATTGATCCTCGGTGCTGCCGGGCGGGCGAGTTTCGGTAAGCGGTGTTCCCAGATCCTTTGGGTATCTCCGCGCATCAGCAACAGGCTGCCATGCTCCAGTTCAACGGAGATGACAGGGAGCTTTTCTTTGTAGTTCCGAAACTGGAAGATACGCTGGGCCCCAAAACTGACTGATGCAATGACGGGGTATTCGCCAAGTTCTTTTTCATTGTCTCTGTGCCAGCCCATGCTGTCTTTTTCATCACGGTAGTAATTGAGCAGGCAGGCGTTAAAAGGGGCATTGCATTTTTCTTCTACTTTTTCTTTGATCTCTTTCAGTGCGGCCGTCCACATCGTGGCTTGCATGGTTAGGCCGGAGTAGGTATAGGTAATTTCCGGTCCTCCGTAAAATGCGGTTAGTCTGGGTTGCATCACCGTCTTTCCGAACATCTTAATAGGCTCCTGCTTCCAGAGAACTTCCTTTGTTAAAGTGTCTAAATAGTTGTCACTGTTATCTTTTGGAAAGAAATCCGGGAAGAAAAGCACTTCTGAAGGATGAGTAAGTACGTTGACATGTTCGCCGTAAACGAAAGGATCCATATTGAGCTGTTGAGTCTTCAAAGTTACGTGCTTTATTCCGGATATACATGGTACGTGGTTAGAGGATAGGCATGGTGCTTAGTTTGAAAAAAAGGACAGCCCGCCTAAGCTTAAGCAGCCTTGAAGAAGATGTGCCAAAATTTTCACACCAAACAAGCCAGCCAATTCTCACACCGGAACTACTTCTCAACCAATGCAGGTAAGCTAAAGTAAAAAATCACGTGATGTCCTTCTACCCTGACTTTTAAAACGCCTTTATTTGCGGAAATATATTCTCTGGCCAGGAGTAAACCAAGCCCTACACCACTCTCTTTTGCTGTTCCGCGAGTAGAAAGATGAGTATTTTGATTCAGCAAATTCTCCATCTGAAATTCCGAAACACCCGCTGTCACGTTGTCTACCGTGACATAAACCCCTTCTTCACCGTTGCTCAAAACCAATGTAATTTGCTGTCCGATCGGAGTGAATTTAATCGCATTATCCATCAGATTTCTTAAAACCAGTTGAATTTGGTTTTCATCGGCGAAAACCAGGCAGGTACTGTCGGCCTGCAGAACCAGTTCCAGCCTTTTACTCTTTGCCAGCGGTCCGTACACCAGCATCAATCCTTCGGCCATTTCTTTCATATCGAAAGATACCGGGTCACTGCTCACCGATTCCATTTGGCTCTTGGCCCAGTAGAGCAGGTTATCCAGCGTGTGGTAAATCTGATCTATGTTCTCCCTGCTGCTGTTGAGGAGCATCTTCAGCTCATTCAATTCGAGCAGATCCATATCCGTTAAGAAAAAGATGCTTTTCAAACTGTTAAAAGGACTGCGTAAGTCATGCGCAATGATAGAAAACAACCGGTCCTTTACCGCATTGGAAGCTTCCAGAGTCCTTACAGCTTCCAAATACCGCTCTGTTCGCTGTTTAACCACAACTTCCAGCCTGGCCTGTTCTGAAATGATCAGCTCCATATTCTCCTTCTGGGCAGCAATCTTATCGCGGCGCAGCGTGTTATAATGATCGGCAAGACCAAAAGCCAGGAAAAGCAGTTCGAAAGTAAAACCCATAGGCCCCACTTCGAATGACCAGTCGTGATAAGGAAGCAGTTCCAGCCGGGCCAGGAATAAGTAAACCAAGGCAATACAGATGAAAGACCAGGCCAGCAAGAAATAAATAGCCGGCCGGTGCCCATTAAGGAAGGCTTTAAGCCCAACCAGCCATAAAAGTAAACCGGTGCTCAGAAAGAGTACGTTTACCGACCTGGAGATCATCAGCTTACCGCCAAATATTCCAATAGCCAAAATGACAAGCCAGCCGACAATTAATGCATTGAATACCCATAAATATCCTTTAAGTCTGGATTTTGCACTTAAAAATTCTTTAGAGAAATAAATCACAGATATACAGGCCATACTGGCAAACAAGTGTGGATAAAGATTAAAAAATATTCTTGTTGAAGTTCCAAAAACGTAGCTGTAACCCCGGATATATAAAATCATATAGCCAAATATGCCAGCAACATAGAGCGCATAATACAGGTACATCCTATCCTTAAGACCAAAGTAAAGAAAAAGGTTAAACAGCATCAGGGTGAGCAATACACCGATATAGAACAGTTCAAAGCGTGTCTTCGAGTTGAAGCCCTTTAATAAAGTTTCTGCTGTACCAACCTTCAAGGCCAGTAACATCATATTGTTGGATTTTACCCTTAGATACACCGTTTGTATCCTGGAACCTGTATCCGGATCGGGTAAACTGAACACAAAGTTCTTACCCGAAATCACATCTTCACTCGATGGATGCAAACTCCCACCGTGCAGCTGCACAGTTTTGCCACCGGGTAAAGTGGCATAGAGATCAATATCTTCAATATTCGGAACATCAATGACCAGAAAACTATTTCGTTCCGGAATGTTTTTGTAACTGAATTTAATCCAGAAAGCAGAAGTGCTGGTCCCAAGGTCCAGAATCTCATTTTTAGACCGCCGGAATTTTCCGGCACTGTCCAGTACTTCAATCTCCTGAAGGGTCATTTTAGCTGGCTTATCTTCAAGATAAGTTAGGTTCCGGCCGATATTGTGATATCCGGAACTTTGCAAATCAAGCACTTGCGGCGAAGCCAGAAGAGGGAGCGCAATGAAAAATAGAATATGCACCAGCAGGTACCTCATAGAATACAGAACTTATTGACCTAATTTAAGGATTTTCCCTGTACTTTAAATCATAAGTAATGCAGAATTATTATTTAACTCCCCTGCACTGTTCGGTTACAGGGGAATTAAATTTCTAAAAACCACTGTTGTCCAGGGCAAATGTATTTTTAATATCCTTCCATTTACCTTTTGTAAAATCCGGAAATTGTTGTGGCATATTCCCTTCTGCTATTGATTTCTCGGAGAGCGGTGTAATGACACTCATGGTTAGTGAATCATAAACATCTATAGGCGTTTGCCGGCGTTGTTTAACCGATTCTACGAAGGCATTAAAAACGAACCAATCCATCCCTCCATGTCCTGCTCCATCGGCCTGATGTTCGTACTTTCTCCAAAGGGGATGATCATACTTGTCGAGCCAGACCTTCGCTTTATCCCATTCGTCATAACTGGCAGATTTTCCCTCCACATAAATCGCATCTGCAACATCCATCCATAGGCCCTGCGTTCCCTGAACCCGGAAGCCGAGGGAATAAGGTCTAGGCAGATGTGTATCATGGGTAAGTGTTACGGTTTCTCCGTTTGCACAATTGAGCATTGTAGTGACCAGGTCGCCGTTCTTAAAGTTGACAGACAAATTTTTATTTCCCGGGGATACTTTCTCAATATATTGGTGTAAGCCCCTGGATTTAGAGGCAAAAGAAACCAGATTGGTAAATTGATTGCCTTTATTGATATCGATATATTGCATAATAGGCCCTATGCCATGTGTGGGATAGATGTCTCCGTTGCGGTCTGCATTCCACTGCGTCCGCCATTGGGCTTCGCCTACGGTATTGGGCCCAAATTCTCCACCCTTGCCGTCAAAATTCTTCCCGTCGTTAAATAAAACGCCACGGAGATCATGCTGATATCCTCCCTCCAGATGGATCAGTTCTCCAAAAACCTGGTTTCGCACCATGTTTAGTACCGCCAGTACATCACGCCGGTAACAAACATTCTCCAAGGTCATGTAAGGAACTTTGGTTTCTTCATAGACTTTTAAAATTTCCCAATGGTCTTCTACAGTGATGCCGGCTATAACTTCACAGCCTACATATTTCCCTGCCCGCATGGCGTCAACGGCCTGTTCCTTATGAAATTCCCAGGGTGTGGCAATAATCACAGCATCTATATCCTTACGTTCCAGAAGTTTCTTATAGGCGTCAAGCCCTCCGGTATATTCGGCCGGCAATTTTTTTCCGGCTTTTACGAATTGTGCCCTGCAATATTTTAAGGAGCTCTCCTGGGTGTCGCAGATAGCTGTTATTTCAACATCGGATCGAAGAAGCCCTTCTGTGATGTGATTTCGGCCTCTTAATCCTACGCCAATATAGCCCAGGCGGATCTTGTCTTTTGCGCCGGCAAACAGCAAACTGGATGGCATTAAGGTTAATCCTGCCAATCCTACAACCCCATTTGCACAAAAATGTCTTCTATTCATGATCTTATAATTTAACAAACTGTTTTCTATGTTTTTTTGCCTCAGCCAGGACTGTCTTTTCCATTGCAGTGGCCTGTGCTTCCAGTAATTTCAACAACTGAAGTTGTGCCCGGGTACGTTGCAGGTTATGTTCGGCAGACCTGACCTTATAGTATTTATCGCCATTCAGATAATCCGTCAGAAACCTGACGGCCTGCATATAGGGCATTAAAAGTACCCCCTTAATTAAAGACCGCAACTCCCATTCATTTAAAAAACTGGCGGCGGATTCCATATAGCCTTTGGTATAGGCATTAAACAGATCCAGATTGAGCTGAATATGGGACAATTCTATTTCATCTTCCGGTGCTGTATTAACAATGGTGCGAATGGCATCTCCAAAGTCATAGGCCACGTAACCAGCCATTACCGTATCCAGGTCAATGACACACTGAGCATTGCCATTCAAATCCAGCAATACATTATTGAATTTGGTATCGTTGTGGGTAACCCGTCTGGGCAGCGTAAGTTGCTGCGATTCTTCCTGGAAGAAAGACATTGATTCACTGCGTTTTTTTATGGTTTCCAGCTCCTGGGAAACAAGCCGGACACGATCCTTAGGATCCTCTTTGATGGCCTGGCTTAATTGCTGCAGTCTTTTTTTGATGTTGTGAAAATCAGGGATCACTTCATGCATGATGTCTGCAGAAAGGTCAGAAAGCATAGCCTGGAATTTCCCAAAGGCCTTCCCCCCTTCATAGGCTTGTTTCTCTGTTTCGACAACATCATAGCTTCGGGTGTCTTTTAAAAAGAGACACATCCGCCAATAAGCGCCGTTGCTGTCTTCATAAAAGTAAGGCCCTGCTTTAGTGGCTACCAGCGTCATGACTTCTTTCTGAGGATCTCCCTCACCTGATAAATCCATTTTGCTCTTGAGGTGAGCAATAACTCTGCACATGTTTTCTGTAAGACGGGGTACATCTGTAAATATATCATTATTGATCTTTTGCAGTAAATAGTCGTATTCTGTACCCGCCAGATTTTTTAAACGATAGGTATCGTTGATGTGTCCTGATCCATAAGGTTTAATTGTAGAGACATCTACATGACATCTGAATTTAGATGTGATTTCAAATAAGTTCTTAATTCTTCCCAAAATAAAGCTTTTAAGTTTAACTAGTTATGGTTTAATAATTCAAATACGGGCAATCTGTCTGGCGCCACTTCTGTTGTAAGGGTTGCAGGACCTTTTATTTTCTTGCCCAGGTCATCTCTCCAGCTGCCTTTTGGCAGATAAATGGTTTTGACCGGGTTATTCGTTAGCATTGGGGCAACCAGGTATTTGCTGCCCAGCATAAACTGTCCTTTTACATCAGCGAAGCCCTGGTTAGGGAATTCGTACTCCATACTTCGGGCTATGGGTTCGCCGGTTGCCGCAGACTGTTTGGCCAGCTGCAGGATATAAGGGGTGTATTTCATGCGGATATCAACGGCCTTTTTAACAGCTGCCAGATTCTCTTTTGACAATACCCGCCATGGTGCTGCCGAAAATTGCATCATTGGCATCAGGGCGGAACACTGTGCCGAGCGTACCACCAGTTGTTCATCCAGCTTATCTTTACCGATAAACGACCCGTATTCTCCACCACCGATCATATCCGGGCAGCTGAACTGGTAACCCAGCAAACCTGCAGTGGTGAGGTGTGGTATCAGCTTTTGCAAATCCTCCCAATTGTGTTTTTTATCACGCAGACGCTGTACTAAAGGTTCACCTCCCATCTTCCACATGGCCCGGTACTCGTTAAGCGGATAGTATAAACCCATTTCGCCCCAAAGCCGGCTGTGCTCATTGGGACTTGCTTTTTGATATGAAACTGCATTGGGTGGATAAAAATCGGCATCCCCCGCATCGAATTTAAAGCCATCCAGATGATAGGTATTAACCATATGATCCAAACGCTCGCGAAACCATGCTTTGGCATCCGGGTTCGTAAAATCCAACACAGCACTGTAGCCATTCCACCAGGAGATCAGGGCAGGCTTCTCTGCCTTTTCCCAAGATTTACCTGCCGCTCCTTCGTTGTCAAACAGCAGGAACTTTTTGGCCAGCAGTTCCCTGAAAACTTCGGTATCCGGAGATACAAAGGGGCTCATCCACAGCATGACTTTAAAACCCAAATGGTGCAGTGTATCTACCATAGCGGCTGCATTACTAAAACGGTCAGGTCTGAAATCAAACCTGCCATAATAATCTGCCCAGTTGTCGTCGATCATGATCACTCCGGGTGGAAAACCCTGGTCAATAATTGCCCTGGCATAACTTAAAATATCCTTTTGATTCTGGTTGTAAACCAGTTCTATCCAGGTATTGTATTGTGGCCTGCTCAATAATAAAGTGTCGGGCAATTTACTTTTCGACGGAAAGAAACGCCTTGATGCGTTGCTAAAAGCCTCACGCAGATTTTTTCCTGCCGAGTCAATGATGAGCATGGAATTCGAATGGCTGATGGATAATGTATTTTTATCAAAAGTGAACTTATAGGGTTCCTCACTCCAGATGAACCTGCCCTTGGTAGATACCAATAGTGGTGCAGCCTGGTTACCGCGCGTATCGCCATACATATCCAGGCTGTAACCATCTTTAAAAGGCATCAGATGAGCATCATTTACAGCCCCACCGTACCACTTCTCGCCATCTTTAACAGGAACGACAGTTTGTGCAGCCAGCTTTGTATCTGTAAGGCTTGCTATTACAACTAAAAACAAGCCCGTTATAAGGATCTTAATCATATACTTTGTTTTTTATTGAACTTTTAGAATATGATTTAACTTATTATAACCTGTAGCCGCTTCCCAAACACCATTATTGGCTAAACGGATACTAAACTCCGGTTTCGCAGCAATACTGGCATAAGCATCGGGCAGACTCAGCAGCAGTTCATAATCGCCGGCAGGGAAATCGGAAGGAATTTTAATGCTTTCTGTGACCTTGTTATCGCCACTATACCATTTCCTCACATCGGCCGCCATATCAAATGATTTTACTTCGTTTGTTTTGGTGTTTCGCAACAGTAATTTTGCCGGGCGTTTGTTATAGGGGGATGCATAACCCGCATTTTTGATGTTCAATACAAAGTTTAAACTGGTGCCTTTTACCAGATTGTCTGGTAGCTGTGCACTTTGTAATACAAAACGATAGCCAAGGTTGCGTTTAATATGATCCATACAACCACCATCCTGCCAGTCATTATTGACCTCTGTATTGTAATGTGCATTGATAAAGCTGTAATGCAGGGCTGCAAACTCTGCCTGTATTTTTCCGGCGGGCTCGCAGTCGTTGGCCGGACTATAGTCGTCCGAACAGGTTTCGCCGCCCACAACGACAAATTTGCTGTCTGCTTTGGAATAATCTTTTAAGGTGTTTAATACCGTACCGTCAGAGGTACGCGGGCTTGAACTGTTGCCATAATCTTCATAAGTACCAAAATCATTAGCGCTGGCCATGAAACAATCGTTGTGGTAGCCCAGGCGGGCAATATCAGTTCCGTTAAATGCGCCGCTTTCTGTTAATGGAGGAGAGCTGAGCGGCGAATTAATGCCATAGAGGTAGCGCTGCTTCAATTGTGGATACCGCAGCTGGATCATCCGGTCGGGAGGTACAGCGTCCAGCATCGCTTTGATCACTTCTATCCGGTCTTTCCAATTGTTGTCTGTCAGTTTGTTGTCCTGGCCACCGTTGTTGGAGGCATCGCCAAAAAAATCGCTGTAGTATTGCTCTCCCCAGGTACCTATAAAGCCCAATTGTATGCAGGCAATGACGTCGGCATTGTCGTGCAGAACAGGTTTCAGTTGTGCAATATGGTTAAGGATAATCGCTTTGGGGGCATCACCATATAGCGGGCAAATAAAACCTTCAGGGCAGTTACCCGGCTTTGCGGTGGCGGTATACACAAAACGCGGGATCAGTTTAACCCCGGCCGCACGTGCGGCCTCGAAATCTTTTTTGATATTGGTCAGGAATGAAGCTGATATGGCTTTATTCACCACATCATCCAAAATATAATACCTGAATACGAGGGTACTTAACACTTTGTAGTTTGCCGTTTCGATAGATTGTGGTGAGCGATAGCTTTTCAGCTCTGCCTCAGTCAGTGCCGTGTAATTACTCGAATGTACTTCAGAATAGCGGTAAAAGCCACGCTCCGGGTTAGGAAAATCCTCATTACTTTCTATGTAAGTAACATTTACCTTTTCCACTTTAACCAATTCATCTTCCTTATTTTTGCAGGAGATGAACAGCAGTACCGCAATTAAGCAAATACTGCATGCATAGACTATATATTTTCTTATCATGATGGTATTTTATCAGGTTTGGTTTATAGTTTAAAAAAGATGTTCCGCTTATACAGCCAGTAACACAGGCCCCATTCCACAATTAATGCAGCGAGAGCCGATACGACTGCAGCTATATTGACCGGCACATTTAAGAACAAGTGCAACATATCACCCGTAAAAATGGCGACTTTGGCATTCAGCCATTGCACCCCAACTGTTTCAAAGAACAGGTAAATAAATATGGCGTTCATCCCAACTACAGTAAAGATCCAGGCATACTTGGTGTTTCGCTTTACATCAACCATCCAATACACAATGGCCAGGATCAGCAATACCCAGCCCACAGAGGCAAAGGTGAACGAACTTGTACTGATGCGTTTGATGATTGGGGTAATGCCCGACAGGTCAAGGCCAAAACCGATGACCAGACCAACCAAGCCTGCCAGGACTAAAATCTTGATTTTGTAAGCACTTGTTTTGCCAGAGATCAGCAGTTTACCCGCCAGCACACCCCAAATGGTATGCGCTGCTGTAGGGATGCAATTGATGGCCACCCAGCCGTCGCTGTTTATTTTGCCCATGAGCAAGGTATCAACATAGGCACCAAAATTTTTTCCCTCTGTAAAGGGCTGATTGAAACCTGGTATCTCTATGGCACGGTACAAAACTTCGGTTAACAATAGCAAACCAATACTGAAGGCAAATTGCCAGGTATAAGACTTGTTAATCATCAAATAGGCAACCATAGTGGTGAATGCCAGCTGCGTAAGAACGTTCCAAAGTTCCCAAACAGGTTTACCGGCATAAATGCAATGCAATGCTACCCCACAGATGAAAAGTTTCAGGCTGCGAATAAGAACATGTTTAAAATTATCGCCCCAGCTTTGGCCCTTGGCCAGTTTACGATGGTAAGAAATATACATCGCAGCACCAGCCATGAACATGAACGCCGGCTGGACCAAATCCCAAAATCGCAGTCCGTGCCAGGGATGATGAAAAAACTGGGTGATCAAACCACCCGAAGAATGGGCAGAATCCACATGCTTTATGGCTTCGTAAAGCATGCAGCTTTCCCCACAAAGCAGTATCATGATCATGCCGCGCATAACATCTAAAGACACTAAGCGTCCATTAGCCAAGGGATCGGCAGTTAAAATCTTTGCCATAAGTTACCGGGATATATGTTTTATTTACAGTTTAAAACAGGTTAGGGTATAAAAACTATTCGCTCATATCTAAGAAGAAACTCGAGGTTCCGTCGTCTGGGGCACTACCTAGAGTGACTGACCAGTCATTTTTTATAACCTGTAAACCGATCCGCAATCCTGAACCCGATAAACCTTTAAGTTTACCACGCGCCAGACGCATTTCAAATTTCACAAGGCCACCCTCTTCTTTCACGGTACCCAGTGTATAGGCCTCGGCTATGGATTGCTGCGCAAATGAAAAGGCATTCTGGTTGGTACTGTTGTGGTAAAAAACGTCTAAGCTAGCTGTGAGCAGCTGACCCTCCAGCAAAATATCATAACCACCATCAGTGAATGTGCCTGTCAACAAGCCGGTAGCCGGATTGTTGTCGGAATCTATGTACATGTCAAAAATCACTGCATCTGCCTTTTTACCAGTCATTTCACCATACAGATACACATAATTGCCATCATAATCCATTTTCACCATATTAAAAACACCTTTCCTTGTTCCTAAGGGAATTACGTTTTGGGTTACCGTAGCCCAGTCATCGAATGAGTTGTCATTGATTTTTACTGGTGATGTTTTAGCAATTCGCAATACGGTAGATGCTTCTGCACTTTGTCCGTTCACAGAGGCCACAAGGGTGGGCACGTATTTGCCTTTGCCCGGATAAACGTGCGTTGGGTTGGCGTCAGTGGAAGTTTTACCATCGCCAAAATCCCATTTGTAATTGGTTACACCGGCAGTTTTTACGGTAAAGGTTGCACTGGCTCCATCCACAACAACTTCATATAATAAATCGGTTTTGATCTCGGTTTTATCTTTTTTACAGGAGTTGAATATCGAGCTTGCCATAGCTACCAACAGCATGAGCATGTAAGCTTTAAAATTTTTCATATCAATTTGTATATTACAATGTGATCATTAAACTATGGATTTTGTGTAGCCAGCGGATTACTCAACACCTCGTCTATCGGCAAATAATAGATGATGCGGGGACTGGTGTAAGGTACTGTCAGATTAGGATAGCCTGCCGGTGTTTTTGAAAGATCGATATCGGTCTCTTTTAATCCGGTTAAATGGTATCCCCAGTAAGCCTTGTTCAAGGTCCGCTTATTGCGGTATACATCATAGGTACGATGCCCTTCAAAGGCCATTTCTATTCGTTTCTCTGTTAAAACGACGTCCAGAATAGTACTGCCTGCAGGCAAAGCTTTATTATAAAGAGAGCCTTCCAAACCACGGTTCTTACGGATCATATCCACATCATCCAGTGCTGCGGCCGTAGCGCCTGTTTTTGCTTCAGCTTCAGCGCGGATCAGATACATTTCAGCTATTCTGAACATGATCGGCGAACTTAAATTTGGCCGGCTGTTCTGAAAGGAAAACTTACTGATATAATAAACTTCGATACCATTTTTCTTTTGTACAACACCAGCAGCATCTTTTAACGGAACAATATACGACCAGCGAACATCTTCCGGATGTGCAGACATAACCGAACGCAGTGAAGAAGAAGCATATTCTTCACCCCAGCCGGAGTTGCCATCTGAATAGATCATGGAAGCAATAGAACCAAATTTTCCATAATCATCAACATCGGTAAACGCTACACAAAAAATGGTCTCACTACCAGTTGCTGCGTTGGCAAATAAGGTTGGGTAAGTGGCCTGTGTGGCTAAAGTAAACTTACCGGAGCTGATCACTTTGCCTGCATATTCAATAGCTTTTGCATTGTCTTCTTTGTAAAGGTTAACACGTGCGAGTAAGGCCCATGCAGCTTCTTTCGATGCATACTGAACGCCGCGTGACAGGGTCATCAGATCCGCAGCTTTTTCAGAATCCGCAATAACAGCATCGTAGACTTCTTTAACGGTTGATCTTGCCTTTTTTGATGGGTCGGTCAGATTTGTCCGCAGGATGACACCTGGAGAATTAGGATCAACGCTATAAGGTTTACCAAATAACCTGACTAAGTTAAAGTGACAAAAGGCACGTAAAAAATAGCACTCGCCCAATAACTGATTAGTTGTTGCATCTGTTTTACCTGATTTTTCGACTGCATCAATAACCGTATTTACACCGTTGATCATCTTGTACGATACATACCAGTAATAACGGGTATTACTCTGCGATGGGGAGTGGTCAAGACTAAAGCTGTAGTATAACGGATCGGTAGTGACCTGACCGCAAACAATATCATCGCTGGCAAAGTCTGTCAGTTGATAAAACTGACGGAGATACATGTTATTCTGATCTGTAACTCCGTTAAAAAGGATATGATCCTTAAACAAGGCATATGCTCCATTCAATGCATTGGTCAGACCATCTGTTGTAGTGACCAGGGAAGTTGTGCTCATCGCGTCACTTGGACTAACTTCCAGCTTTTTACAGCTGCTTATGGCGATGAAAAACAGAACAAATAAAGTGGATACAATTTTCTTCATTTCCTTAAAAATTAAAATTGACAGTGAACAAATATTGCCTGTTGTTTGGATATTTAAAATCAGATACACCCGGAGTAGAATAACTGCCTGGCGTAATGGTGGTCTGAGGATCCTGACCTAAAAAGTTAGAGAACGTAGCGACATTATCGGCAGTTACACCAACAGTGATATTATCCATACTGATCTTCTTCGCCCAGGCTACCGGCAAGGTGTACGAGAAAGCAATGTTCCTGATGGTGAAGTAGCTTCCGTTTTTCAAGTAACGTGTAGAGGTTTCTGTAGAGTTGGCTGAATTTTGCGGACTTGGCTCGGTTGCCTGGGTATCGCCTGGCCCAGTCCAGATCTTTGAGCCGTCAGGCAATTTAATCTGGTTATAATAAGGCTCATGGCCATCGTTCATCATAAACCTCAGGTTATTACTGAACACCTTGTTGCCATAGTTAAAGTAAGTGCTTACTCTTAAATTAAAGTTCTTATACTTAAGACTGTTGTTAAAACCACCCTGGTACTTAGGCAACGCTGAACCGACTTCCTGATTGGTGGCCTGTGCATAATCTGATGTTTTCTCGCTGGCTACTGCTTTACCTTCTGTGTTATAAATGATCTTCTCCCAAACTGGTGCACCGGTTTGCGCATCTACACCTAACCACTTTGGCATGTAAAACTCAAACAGGTTACCTCCATTCCGATAGATCTGTGAAATACTCCATGAACCGGTTTTGATGATATCTGATGGGAAACCTGATAATTTGTTGTTGTTAAAATTAATGGTAAAATCTGTAGTCCACTCAAAGTTCCTGGTTCTGACATTGGTGGAGTTGATTCCAAGTTCAATACCTTTATTGGTTACCGTACCTGCATTATCCCATTTGGTTTCGAAACCAACAGATAAGGGTTGTGAAACCTGCAATAACAGATTTTTAGTATCGTTACGGTAAAAATCCAATGTCAGATTCACCCTTTTAAACAGACTGATGTCCATGCCTGCATTGAGCTGGTGTTTACTTTCCCAGGTTAAATTAGGACTTGCCAGTTGATAAGGCACTGCACCTACCAATGAGTTGTATTGGGTAGTCAGAGAGAACAGGCCCAGGTAGCGCGATGCACCAATATCCTGCGTACCGGTAACACCGTAGCTGGCCCGTAATTTCAAGTTACTGATGGTCTCGTTGCCTGACAGGAAATCTTCATTACTGGCCGACCATGCTGCCGAAACAGATGGGAAACCACCATACTGTTTGCTTGGTGCAAAATTGGAAGAACCGTCATATCTGAACGATCCCGACAGGAAATATCTGTTTTTGTAATTGTAGTTAACCTGTGACAACAAAGACTGTAAAATATATTTGTTGTTGGCGCCATTTACCAGCTGGTTGTTGGATACCACATTCAGCACTTTCAAACCTTCTGGTAATCCTTTACCGGAGGCACCAGAGTACTCATTTTTACTACTTTCAAAGGCTCCCCCTGCAAAACCACTTAAACTGTGGTCACCGAACTTGAAATCGAACTTGAACAACTGGTTGCTGATGACACCATAATTCAAGGTATTGAGCTCGTCAATATAACCCGTACCATGATAGGTACCTGCGGCTAATGGCGATACATAATTGCTGCCTTTATCGAATGAGGCAGATACCCTGTTGGTACTGGCAAAAGTTAACCAGGCTGCGATGCGGTAGTTGATCCCCAGGTCGTAGTTTACATTAAATCCTTTATAGGTGTGATCAGAATTTTGCACGGTATTAATCGGATTGATTTTATCTCTTGACCACCATTTAAAAGTAGAATTACCATCTACATATATTGGATTACCATTGGCATCATAGGGATTGTCCCAGGGCATGTTGAGGAAGGAATAGTACATGTCCATGTAATCATAACTCCTTCCTTGCGATGCACTAAGGTTAATATTATTGCTGACATCTAACTTTTTTGAAAAGTGGTAGGTGGAGTTTCCGCGTAAATTGACACGTTCAAAATTCGTGTTGATAAAGGTTCCTTTTTCTTTATAATAGGATGCGCCTACATAATAATCGTTCTTTTCTGTTTTACCGCTGGCGGATAAATAGATATTATATAAAGGGGCACTTCTAAATGACTCTTTAGACCAGTTATAATCCTGGTTCCGTAAGGATAAAGGACGCTCCGCATAGAATTTTATCAAGTCTATTTTATACGAATTATCAGGTGCGCCTACTATATAATCCCGGTAGAATTCTTTCTGGTAATCGTAAAGCTCGTTACTGTTCATAAGCTTCATTTTACCAAAATCGGCTGTTCTAAAACCAGTTGACACCTTGGCTTCAAATCTGGTTTCGTTTTGTTTGGCCCTTTTAGTGGTGATGATGATCACCCCTGCATTTGCCTGTGAGCCATATAAAGCTGTAGCACCTGCGTCTTTTAATATGGTCACGCTTTCTACATCATTGGGATCATAATTACCTCCAATAATACCATCTACAACAAATAGCGGGCTTTGGTTTGCATTCACAGAGGACACACCACGTAACCTGATTTCTGCGATGGCGCCAGGTGCGCCTGAGCTGTTTACAACCTGTAACCCGGCCACTTTACCCTGTAACATAGAGCCAATATCATTAGAGGTTACGTCTTTTAGCTTTTCAGATGAGACCACAGAAACCGCACTTGTCAGTTCACTTTGCTTCCTGGAATCATATCCTACCACAACGATATCGTTGAGCAAACCGACATCTTCTGCCAGTACAATGGTCAGGGAGGCCTCTCCATTAACAGGTACTTCCTTCTTGATATACCCGATGAAGGATACAACCAATACCGCATGCTCGTCTACATTCTTCAGGGAAAAATTCCCGTTTACATCGGTACTGACTACTTTAAGTTGTCCTCTAACACTCACAGATGCGCCGGGTAAAGGGCTCCCCTGTTTATCCAGTACCTTTCCTTTTACATCGATGTTTTTAAAATTCGTGTTTCCGGGCAGCATGGGATCAACAGGACGGGGCTTGATTAAAATGGTTTTCCGGTCCACTTTATACATCAGGTTCTGACCTTTAAGCAAGGTTTCCATCACCTGGTCCAGTTCCGAATTTTTAAAGTCTGCATGAATTTTCAGCTGACTGTTTACATATTGATCAGAATAGAGTATTCTGAAACCTGTTTGCTTTCTGATCTCCAGAAAAACCTGCTGCAGCGTGGCATTCTGTTTTGTATAACTGATCTTTTGAGCAAAACCTGCTGCACTGACTTGCAGTAAGCACGTGGTGAGAATGATGATGATCAGGTTAACTCTCATTAGTAATTTTCTTTTATTGGTGTTCAGAACTTGCTGAACCACAAAATTCATAAATAATAAAAGTTTAGGCAGTAGCCACCAACGCAGCACACCTAGGTTAAAAGCATTTATTTTCATACTTTTGTAAGCTTGGGTTAATACATGAACGGATCTCAAATTTGTTTTTAGGGTTAACTCAGATATTGCCATGAAGGTGCTGATACACTTTCATGGCTTTTTTAGATATAGTTTCTTGTTTTTTATCTGTTATCAAGGGGACTACACCGTTTTCTTAAAACCACTGGAGATATTAACTTGCTTTGCCTTTGATTCTTTTCATTTTGTTTGGTTTTTAGTTGATGATGTTTTGGTTAGTTGTGAGGTGATGAGAGGTTTATCTGGTGAGTACGGTTATTCGCCGCCCTTCAATAGTGAAGCGTGTCGTACTGGTTTCTTCGAGCATATTTAAAACACTGGATACGTTTTCAAAGCGGGAAATCGATCCTGTAAATGTAGGCATGTGTTCAGGTGGATGGGCATAAATAATCTCCACGTCATACCAGCGGGAAACTTTCTTTAAAATATCAGATAAGGGCTCATTGTTAAATGCAAATTCGCCGTTTTTCCAGTCGATAACGTCGTTAACATTCACCTCTCTGACACTAAACTTTTTCCCCGTCCAGACAGATTGTTCACCCGGTTTTAAAACCACTTGCCGGTTCAATTTTACAGCGCCTTCGAGTAAGGTGGTTTTTACGATTTGCTCATCTGGATAGGCATTAATGTCAAAATGGGTACCCAATACTTCTACTTCCTGTGTTCCACTGCTCACAATAAAAGGATGGGATTTATCTTTTGCGACTTCAAAATAAGCTTCCCCAACCAACTCAACCCTGCGTTCATTTAGGGCGGCAAACGAGGCTGGGTATTTTAAAGAAGAGGCTGCATTTAACCAAACTTTGGTTCCATCGGGCAAATGCAGCTGGTACTGCCCTCCCCTTGGGGTTTCAATTAGGTTGTGCGCTCTTCCGGCTTTTTTTTCCTGATCGGAAACCGTGTATACCAGTTGTCCATCGCTGGTTTTGGTGATTTTCACTCCTGCCTCAACGGCAAGGGTACCAGTTGAGGAATTGTTCAGCGGGATCTTTTTTCCACTGGCTAGTGTAAGGTAAGCTTTATTGCTCCCGGCGGGAACGTCATTCAGATAAGCTTTAAGGGTGTTTGACTGACCCAGGGTCTGGCCCCGGTACATATACAAGCCAGTACCGACTGCCAGAACGATACTCGCCGCGGCAGCCACAGTGAGCCATGTTGTTCTTTGTCTGAACCATTTTTGCTTTTTATCTTTTTGCAACCTGTCCCACATTTCATCAGAAATTTCAGTCAGTTCCTTTTCAGAAAGACCAGCTTCATCGTGCTGATGGAGTTGATGCAGCCAAAGTTTGGCAATGGTTTCTTCTTCCGGGCTGTAATTACCTGAATTTACCTTTTCCAATACTTCTTTTACATCTTTTTTCATTCTGTTATTGCTTAACAAAAGATATAGACGATTCACAGGACCGCATTAGGTACACGGGTTTTAAAAAAATAAAATAAAAAATCACAGACACCTGATATACAAATAAATAATTAACCAACTTACATTTTCATGATCCATAAAATATAGACCAGTATGCCTAGTTTTACCCGGAGATGCTTCAAGGCGCGTTTGAGTTGGGTAGATACGGTATGCTCGGAAATTCTTAATTGTTCGGCAATTTCTTTGGTACTCAGGAAGTTCTTTCTTTTTAAAATATAGATCTCCCTCATTTTTGAAGGCATAGCGGCTATTTCACGCTCGATTAAAGCGGCAATATCTTTCTCCCGGATTAAATAGTCTGTTTCTGTAGGATTGATTTCGATATGATGTTCTCCGCTTTCGGCATATTTCCTAATGATGCCTTTATGCTTAAAAATATCGAAGATCTTATGCAGCACAGCTTTGTAAAGATAGCCCGATAAGTTCCCTGTCAGATAGATTTCGGTCCGGTTGTTCAGCAACCAGGTAAAAACATCCTGCACTACATCTTTTGCTTCTTCCCTATTTCTTAGTTTTTTATAGGCGTATAAATACAGTAATTTATCGTACCGAAGGTAAATTTCCCTAAATGCAGCATCGTTCCCTTCTTTTAGTAAGAGAATGAGTTCATTGTCGGGACAGGTACTGTAGTTGACCATAATGAATACAAGTTATTGAATTTATTAAATATATGAAAATTTCAGATAGCTCCTCAGCGGCTACATATTCTCCCTGAAAAAGCTCGAACACATCAGGCCGCTCGGAGTATCCAATTTTTTTAAGTATAATGCATAGGTGGCGGGTATCCGCGCATGGTTCATATAGCTAAGGCGATAATTGCTGGCTTAAACTTTGCGGGTCTCACGCCGGTTTCATTTTAAATTATACCTTCAAAAAAATATGGCTACAAAAAGAAAAATCCGGGTTTGTGTTGCAGGTGCAACCGGCTGGGCGGGCTCTGCCCTTTGCAGGGGTATTGTTTTAACGGAAGACCTGGAACTGGTTTGTGGAATTTCCCGTTCCGGTGCCAATAGGGAGCTTCGTGACTTACTTGATTTACCAGAGGGGGAATCTATACCTGTTTTCGGCACCATAGAAGACTCTTTGAAGGTTACTTATGATGTTTTGGTGGATTATACCAAAGCAGATGCGGCTAAGCATCAGATCATGGCAGCGCTTAAACATCAGGTGGATGTGGTTGTCGGAACTTCCGGATTGTCTGATCAGGATTATAAAGAAATCGAGGCGGTTGCTATTCAACATCAGCAGTCTGTTCTTGCGGTTGGAAATTTTGCTATTAGTGTGGTTTTATTGAATAAGTTTGCGCAAATGGCGGCTAAGTACATGCCGCAATGGGAAATTATTGATTATGCAAGTGATCAAAAACCGGATTCGCCGAGTGGAAGTGCGTTGGAATTGGCTTATAAGCTATCGCAGGTGGAAAAACCAATCCATACGATCGCTATTGAGGATACGAAAGGGGTTAAAGAAACCAGGGGGGCAACGATTAATGGAACACAGGTTCATGCGGTAAGGCTGCCGGGTTATGTGATTTCACTGGAGGCCATTTTCGGGAAAACGGATGAGAAGCTCACGATAAAACATGAGGCGGGAAGTAGTGCGGCACCTTATGTAGATGGGGCGTTACTTGCGATTCGTGAGGTTGGATCGTTTAAGGGATTGAAAAGGGGGCTGGACAGTGTCATGTAAAGTCGCACATTATGAAAATTTCGGATAGCTCCTCTGCGGCTACATATTCTCGCTGAAGGGCTCGAACACGTCAGGCCGCTCGGAGTATCCAAAATTTTCTGAGCATAGTGCTTAAGCGGGGTGGTTATCCGGGCATGACGCAGATACTTTGTTGATTGTTTATTGCGGAGTGTTTGTTTTGGGCTCTCAATGTATGTTTAAGGCGATCTCTGATGATGCATACAAATCGTACAGAATACAGATGGCATCATACAGGTAAGCACCCAGCAGAAAAAGAATAAGATTTTCGCAGAAAAAGAATAAGATTTTCGCAGAAAATGCCTTTTAAGGTTTGCGGGCTTTTTCAGCCCGCCTAAGCTTAGGCAGCATTCGAGCGGAAACCTTATTCTTTTTCATTTTAAACGATCTCCAAAATATTCTAAGTTTTCGCACTGACCCATGAAATAGCTTCGTCCAGTTCAGATAAAGAAAAACCTTTCGCTTCACCCGGACTCACGTAACTAAAAATATCCGTAAAACGTTCTACGCTTTTTTGGTCTGTTACGATGGCCATTTTTTTCCATCTGGTAAAATGTTTAATTCCTGCGATCATATCCTCGAGCCATGCTCCGGCAGTAAAGTTTTCAATACGGGTCCGTAAGACCAGCAGGTAGTAGATTTCTCCGTATTTATCGACAAGTTTAGAGAGTCCCGGCAATAATGTGTTTTTTAAATCTCCTTCACTAACTTCTCCAGCTGCTTTCACGCCAAATACATGAGCTGGAAGGTTTTCGATAGGTGTTAACATGACAATTAGGTTTGATGTGTGTTTATAACAACTCAGCCATATGTATGTTTAAAGGAATTTATGGACTTTTTCCACAAAATATATTTTTCAACAATAAAAAGAAGGATAATGTGGCTATTTATGCTCCTACCGAAGCTGCATGGTGAAAATAATTTATAAATAAATAAGACATGGCTTCCCATCCAGGAACCGGCCATGTCTCTCACCTAAATTTAACATCTCCACAAATCCCCGAAGGGCGCTGCTTCAAATTGCTGGACAGTATGAATGCCCAGTATCTTTAACCCTAGTCCGCTTCCGGACCGGGATCTTATTTTAATTAGAAAACTTATATACGGAGCTGCTTTGATAAGTTTGCCCTGCCTTCAACACAACGGAAGGGAATGCCGGCTGATTGGGGCTATCCGGAAAATGCTGGGTTTCCAAACAGAACGCTGTCCTGAAATCATCATATTTACCGCCTCTCATCTTATTTTTACTTTGCATAAAATTACCTCCATAAAATTGCAGTCCCGGTTCAGTAGTATAGATCTGCATCACAATACCGGATTGATCTCCTTTAACTTTTGCTGCATACTTCCAGGACGCCTTATCACTCAGCACAAAGTTATGGTCATATCCTTTCCCAAAACCTAGTTGCTCATTAGGCGTATTCAGGTCCTGTCCAATTGATTTAGTTTTACGAAAATCAAATGGTGTACCTGTTACAGCCTCTATTTTTCCTATCGGAATTAATGTAGAGTCAACAGGGGTATATGCATCAGCAAAAATCTGAAGTTCATGTTTGTTGATAGTACCACTACCTTCTCCATTCAGATTAAAAAATGCATGATTGGTTAGGTTTATAACCGTATTTTTGTCGCTTTTAGCCTTGTAGTCGAGCTTAAGCTCGTTGTTTTGGCTAAGAGTATAAGTAACCTGTACTTCCAGCTTCCCGGGAAAACCTTCTTCTCCATCTTTACTGATATAATTTAATACAAGACTGCTATCACCTCTTTGTTGTGCACTAAAGAGTCTGTATTGGAATCCCTGCTTTCCGCCATGGAGCGTGTTTGGTCCATTGTTTACAGAGAGTTGATAGGCTTTTCCGTCAAGACTGAACTTTCCTTTGGCAATTCTGTTGCCATAGCGACCTATAGTGGCACCAAAATAAGGTTCTGTAGATTTTGCATAACCAGATACACTGTCAAATCCCAGTACAACATTAGTTGTTTTTGCTTGATTTCCAGGAATTTCCAGACGAACCAGTCTGCCACCGTAATTGGTAATTTCCGCTCGCATTCCGTTTTTATTTTTTAAAACATACAGATCGGAAAACTGACCGTCAATACTTTCCTTGAAAGCTTCACTTTTTTCTTTTGAGGCGTTGTTTTGACAGGCGGCCAGCAAAAGCAGCAAGAGCAGCAGATTGGTCTGGAGCCATAGTTTTAAAGATAACGGGTTCATTACAATGGTATTTGGTTGGTTTATTGGTTAGGATTTTCAATTTCCGGTTGCAAACATCATCCTTTTAAGGATAGCGGTCAATCGTATGCCTCCAATTCCATAAGTTTTTAATGTTTTCAGCACCTTAGCAAACTTATATTTGGAAATATAGATCAATTGAAACAAAAAATCAAATTTAATTTTGAACCACTTGTTTATTATCCTGACTTTAGTCTATATTTGTACAACCTGATTCTTTTTTGTAATTGTAAATAAGTAAGCACGCCCTGCTAACTAATTTCATGTTTAAGATACCCGAATTAACTGCAACAGACATCCAAATTCTAACCATTCTGCAAAGCAACGCAGAATTACCGCAAAAACAAATTGCAAGGCTGCTGAACAAATCTGCCCCTGCTGTTTATGAACGGATCCGCATTCTCCGAAAAAAAGGATATATACGTAATTCTGTTGCCCTTTTGAATTGCCAGAAGATTTCCAGCATACTAACTGTATATACCCAGGTGCAACTCAAGGACCATTCGTCCGATTCACTGGACTGCTTTCATCAACAGGCGATCTTATTTGATGAGGTTATGGAATGTTATCATACCACTGGTCATTATGATTTCAATCTGAAAGTAGTCGTTCCGGACATGCCAGCCTACAATAGTTTTATGCATAAACTGGCCCTGATTCCCAATTTAAGTACTATGGCCAGCCATTTTGTAATTGCAGAACATAAACGAGATACGGCTTATAAACTGGAAAGTCCGCCTGGGGATTAAAGTCCCGTGGGGATTTCCTTCAATAAGCTTTCATTTCCTGTACGACCGACCGCCGTTACAGCAATTCTTTTCAGACCTGCCTTTGGCTTGACCAGGAAGCGATCGTTCCTGTTAAGAATGGTGTAGCCCCATTTTGTACCATACTGGTAATAGACTACCCACTTGAAGATTTCCTTTTCTTTTGGGTGGGTCCAGCTGATCTTGAGTTGTGTTTGCTGTGATGTGGTTTCTACTACCGGAGCTGCAGGAGCAGACTGGTCCAACCATGGGCTGGCAGGTACAAGTGCTCCTGTCTGATAGGGACCGTTTAAGATTCCATTGATGAGTTTTTCATTTTTGACCAGGCTTCCGATGCTCCAGTGGGCAGCTCCGGTACTCCTGAAAGGGGTTGCCCTGGTGACCATAATTTGGTTAATGATCTCGTCAGCGCCCAGGTCTACATTCATTCCCGGCCACAAATGACGGTTCTGGGTATTTTCTCCTGCCCACCAATCCAGCAAAACAGGGAAACTATGTGGAATATCATTAATTCTCCAGTACAGCTGAGGTGTAAAGTAATCCAGCCAACCCTTATTCAGCCAAAGTTTAGCATCTGCATATAATTTATCGTACTGGTCCATTCCTTGTATAGACGCTGGAAAGCCCGGTCTCCAGATCCCAAAAGGGCTGATACCAAATTTCACATATTTCTTTTCTGTTTTGATTTCTTTGTATATCCGTTCTACGAAGGTATTTACACCTTGCCGGCGCCAATCTGCACGTGATAATCTTCCACCATTTTTCTGATAGGCCGTCCAGCTGTCGTTGTCCGGAAAATCTGCGCCCCCATTATAAGACTCATATGGATAAAAGTAATCATCAAAATGAACCCCATCTATATCATACCGTTTTACGATATCTTTTACTACAGCTGCTGAATAGTCCTGAGTCCCCTTTTTAGAGGGGTCCATCCAGTATTGCCCGTCTTTGAGTTTAACCACCAGTTCTGGATGTTTTTTAACAACAGATTGTTCACTAAGGCCTTTCCCAGAGGTATGATAAGCCCGATAAGGATTAAGCCAGACATGCAGCTCCAAGCCTCGGTTGTGTGCAGCCTCGATCCAGAACTGAAGTGGGTCGTAGTACGGATTAGGAGCCTGCCCCTGCTTACCTGTTAGAAAATACGACCACGGCTCAAGATCACTTTTATACAAGGCATCGGCCTGAGGCCTAACCTGCAGAATCACAGCATTAAAATTATTTCTTTGTAGAAAATCAAGCAATGCAATCGCTTCCTTCTGCTGTTGCGAAGTAGAGAGCCCGGGTTTCGACGGCCAGTTGATATTTGCTACAGAAGCAACCCAAGCCGCACGGAACTCTCTTGTAGGATGTATTGGTTGTTCGCCAGGCAGTACAACTGTTTTAGTGGCCTTCTTTTTTGTGCTGCAGGCAACAAACAGGCAAAGCAATCCAAAGCTTAAAGCCAGCATGCTTCTATTAAAAGGAGAGGATAAAGATTTCAAATGTTCTGGTTTTGTTAATCTGATGCTAACAAAACTAGAACAATTAGATTTAAAAAAAGATTTTACAGCCACATTAAACAAATCCGTTTAAATCAGGCTCTGCTTAAGCAGTTTCCTGTTTAGCTATATTCCGGTATGGAAAAACATTAAAAATATGTCTGCGGGCAAATCTGCCCGGTGAATCTGCGTTAACCAATTTAACGTAAACTGCTCTTGGCACTTCAAAATATTCATATCCGCTTCCATCCAGGAAGTAAACCTTTAATACCTGACGTTCCCAGGTAAAATCAGCAATACCGCAGGATGAAGTTGTTTGTGTATACTCTTCTAAAGAAAGTTGCAAAGTTTCTGGTGCAATACTTACTAAGAAATGATAGGCCTCAATAATTTCCTTGCTTTTATTTTCGGCTTCTAACTTAGCCTCTTCGCTTTCCTGGAACTTATCCGGGTGCCAGTCTTTCATTAAATTCCGGTAAATGGTTTTTAATTCTTTTAGCTCGGCATCCTTCTGTACACCTAACAATTTTCTGTAATCGACGATCTTCTTCATAAAATTTGCGCAAAGGTACGTACATTTTTTCGCTAATCATATTAAGTTTCAATTAATTATAAAACAACAATTGTATAATGCAACGTAAAGACCACTAATCTTTTATAAACAAGACCGGCAAATGCCAGCCTTGTTTATAAAAATCGAAATCAGTTAAAACTAAGATCCGGATAACTCTTCGATTTCCTGGTCCGTCAATACCTTATTCCAGATTTGTAATTCATCTAGCTGTCCTTTGAACCCACCGATCTGCTGCAACGGAAAGAACAAGGTTTCCACTTTACGAACCTTTGTTTTCTCCTTATCTGTAAATTGTATCCAGTTGTCGTACAGTCGCTTTTGCAAATGACCATTGATATACAGACTAGTCCCTTTTGAAGTTCCTGAGATCACCACATGTGTCCAGGTATTTTCAGGAACGGCATAGTCAAAATCATAGTCATACCCTTCCCTGGAGAAACCCAGTTTACCTGTATTGCCCTGTTTCAATTTAACCACCGAATTTGATGATTTGAAAACACGAACATTATCCTCTTTATTGCCTGAAGGATTAATCCAGAAAGAAACTGTGTAATCATAACCAATCTCTTTATAAGGAAGTTCTGCAAAGCTGTTTTTTCCGGTAAAAGTTAGTGCTTTCCCTTTGGATCCTTTTGAATAGCCTGCCTGGTGCAATACAATATTTTTATCTGGCGCATCAAAATGATAAAATGCAACTAAGGTTTCGTTAGCTTTTCCAATTTTACCCCTGATGTTTAAAAAGGGTCCCTCACCTATTTGTTTTCTTTTAGCATCAAAAACTGCGAACGTATTTACGGTTTGATCTCCGCCCCACATTTTTTCTGCCACCACCTGCATCGCTGGAAAAACACGATCATGTACATCTTTCTCTGTAATACCATTTCCCACAATATCGTTCCATTCTGCAAATGAACCACCGATAATCCCCGGATCGCCTGCAGGAAAACGTACTTCACCAATCTGCAGCGGGCTCCAATTATCATAGATATTTTTGTAATCCAGGTAGTCAAAATAATAACCTGCAGCAGGTACAATATACAACCATCCATCGGGTGTACTGATTTGTTTATAACCCAGTTTCTTCATTTCCACAGGCTGAGCATAACCGTTGTACCAGGTGTTCATAATAACATTTTTAACGGTTACGGGTGTTGTACCGGCCGCATGAGTCAATGCTCCCCATACCCTCACTTCTTTTCCGTAGCCCTGTACGTATTTAATCATATGGTCTGTAAACGCGCGAAAAGCTTCAGCTTCTTTTTTAGCGTATTCATCTGTTCCAATATGTACCTCATTTCCGGTAAACACCGGATGTTCGCCACCCTGTCTCTTATACACATCTGACGCTGCCGACGAACGTTAGCCGGTGT